>JALZHI010000029.1 GCA_030913985.1 Chloroflexota bacterium
GCTCGTCATCATCGTTGCACGCTTCACCAGGTCCTCCACACGGGTACCCACCTACTATCTGGCGGCATGCTAAGCACCTGATGAAGGTGTAGAAGGTGTCGCCGGGCTGCACGTCCGCGAACTGGATCGGGCAGGCTGTGGCTGTTGCCATAGGTGTGGCCGTGCGCGTGCTGGTAGCGACAGCGGTGCTCGTCCTAGTGGACGAAGGTGCTGTTGTGGTGGTGCTCGACGGTATGGTGGTGCTGGTAGAGCTTGGCAGTGCGGTAGACGTAGATGTGGGAGTAGCGGTATTGGGTCCCTGCACGTTGAAGCGCCCCACTGACGGGTCATGATCGCTGGCTTGAGGATCAAACTCGGCGTTCATGTGCACCACGTCATACTGGACCAGGTAGCTGAACATGTTGGGGCTGGCAAGGGCGTGGTCCAGGGCCTGGGAGTTGCCGTCGAACACGTAGGTGTACTGCTCGTTCAGCGGCAGGGTCTCGATAAGGTTCTGTAGCTCGACGTCACCCGTGCCCGATATGGTACCCGTTTCGAGGTAGTTCATCGTCTCCGAGAACTGGAAGTCGTTGATGTCACCGGCGACGACCACGTTGGCATTGGCGTAGGCGTTGAGTATGCCGTCCACGAAACCGTTGAGGACCTGGGCCTGCTGGTGTCGCTGGACTTCAGAACTGCGTATGGGCGGCTGCCAGCGTCCGAAGAGCGGGTCGTCGCCACCTTTGGAGGCGAAGTGGTTAGCTATGACGATGATCGTCTGGCCGTTGTACAGGAACTGGCCCGCCAGCGGCTTGCGGCTGTTGTTCCAGGCCGAGTGTGCCGGATTCACGCGGCAGGGGCTTATGGTGAGCGCGCCATCAGGCTGCCACGTGCAGGGAGTTGTGCTACTGCCCCCCGGCTTGTCCACAAAGCTGAGGCCGCGGTCGGTGCGGAAGAGCAGGCCCACGCGGATGTTGCCGCCCGGCTCGCCGCCGTCCTGGTCGTCTACGGGGTCTATCTGGCGGTACTGGTAGGTGGGGCCGCCCGCAGCCGTGATAGCGTCAATTAGCTTTTGCCAGGTCAGGTTGGCGGCAACAACGCTATCGTTGGTCGCGCCGTTATTGTCCTGTATCTCCTCGATGGAGAGCACGTCCGGGGCCTTCAGGTTGGTGATAATCGCGCTGGCATGCAACTCGAACGTGGTATCGCCAGGATCGAGGTTCTCCACGTTGTAGTTGCCGATGCTGAGCGCGCCCTGGGCTGCGGGCACGGCTGTCTCCTGTTGCAGGTTGCCGGAAACGACTGTGAGCGCCTGGGTGATGTACAGCTTGAAGTTGCCGAAGCCGTAGTCCATGACACCGATGGCGGGGCCGGTGAAGTGGTCGC
This sequence comes from Chloroflexota bacterium, assembly GCA_030913985.1. Lineage (GTDB taxonomy): Bacteria > Chloroflexota > Chloroflexia > QHBQ01 > JADMIH01 > JADMIH01. The sequence goes on from JALZHI010000029.1 coordinate 1,366, forward strand.
CCACGTCCACACCCGCCGGAGTGCTCATGATCGCATCGTCGAGTATGATACGCTCCGGGTTGAAGTCGTTGGGCTGTATCACGATGCCGCCCCGCGCGGTGCGAACGCCGCCGTTTGCTCCATCGTCACCGAGCACGGCGATCTCGCCAAAGTTGTTGCGAGGGCCGACGGCCACGGGATTGTTGACCTGCACGCGCATGGCTTCCATGCTTTCGTAGAAGTCAATGCCGTCCTGCGCGGGGTCGAACGCGCCGCTCGTCTCGACGCTGCCGGAGTCTGCGTCGTCCTCTATGACCATGTTGGGTGGAATGCGGCCGCCTGTGCCGATTACAACCGGCGTGGGTAGCGCAACAGTGGTGGATATTACATTTATTGTAGGGCTATTCCCGATCTGGGTCAGAGTTAGATTGTCCGAACTCGCGCCACCGGGCCTGAACTCTGAAACCCTGCCACTCACCAGCACGGAGTTTCCAACGCTGACAGAAGGAGCATTGCCGGTGTGAACGAAGATGCCCTCAGACGTGGAGTCGTTGCCATCGGAGGTAGGGTCTTGCAGGTAGAAGCCGTCATTGTTACTGCCGGGGGGCGTGAGTATCGCTACGACGACACCTGGCACATTGGTCACATTAGCACCGTTCAAGGGCGAGAGGTGAGTCTGTCCCTGTATGTCGCGGATGCGCACGCTAACGAGGGCGGTGGCGGTGGCGGTGCGAGTCTGAGTAGCAGTGCTCGTCTGAGTGGCGGTGCCGGTCTGAGTGGCGGTGGCGGTTTCTGTCGCCGTGCCAGTCTCAGTGGAGGTGGGACCGCCGGGGGTCGCCGTCTCGGTCGGGGTGGCTGTTTCGGTGGCGGTGCTCGTCTCTGTAGCTGTAGCGAGAGTAGCACCAGTAATTGAAATGTCGTCAATACCAACCCACTCATCGCTGCCGACCGCATTCCCTGTCATTATACGAATATCAACTATGGGTTGGTTGTTCGCGTCGGAAGGAAGGGTAGCGAGTACCGGCGTTGTTTGAGTGGCGGTCCCACCGGTCGTTGCGTCGGCAACGTAGCCACCGGTAACGTTCGTAAACGCTCCGGTTGATCCAACGCGGTATTGAAGGTTTACCTGTTGCACCGCGTTATCCGCGCTGCCGTCGACATCACGGATCAGGTAGGATACCAGGATGTTCTGCCAGCCGGTGGTATTTACGCGGATAACAAGGTTAGGGAAGTCGGCAGAATTAGAGCCTTGCAGGGCTACTACAGGGTCTGTAATTTCAAATTCCGCCACGCCACCGTTAGTGATCGTGGTGTTGGTCTGATTCGCTATAACGTCAACTGTCGCGCTTTCGGTAAGCACGTTAGTCGGAGTCATAGGGGCTGCGGTAGTGGAAGGGTCATCCCCCAGGTATCCAACGAAGCCGGGCACGCCTGACCAGTCGTCATTGGTCGTAATCTGAGACGTGATGGTCCACGTCTGAGAAACAGGTAAGGAGAGGGGTGTCTGGTCGGAAGGGGCGTTGGGCGCGCTTACCTTCGCGGCCGCTCCCGCACTGATAGGCTGTAGCCATATGGCTAGCCCAAAGACCAACGCCAACAACCCGGACAATATAAATAGTGCCGGGCCAATCCTCAATGAACGCTTCTGCGAAACAACTAGCATAACCCCTGCTCCTCCCTCACAATCCGCACAATGACAAGACACGACAGTACGTTACTGCCGCCATGCGCCACGGGGCCGATTATAACCAATGGGGTGACAGAAAGCAAGCGGGGTGCTGACCTGTAAAGCGGGCCTGGCAGGTGCGCCGGGGAGTGCGACAGAAGGCGCTTTAAAAGGACTAACCCCGGTGGCTTGGGCGATCCACCGGGGTTATCCCAAAGGAGGAAAGTTCTTCTGTATAGAATAACGGGCGGGACTGCCATTCGCTTCCCTCTTTTTCGGCCAGTTTTGGGGCAATTTATGGCAAGTTCCGGCAGCGCGCTCTTGAGGGTACGCCGGCGTGCCACCCATGAGGAAAACGCCGCGCCTCCGAGTGTGCTTTGCTATAATGGAGATATGGACAAAGGTTCTAAAATAGAGGTGCCGGTGCCTGAATCGCCCCAGCCGGACGCACCTCTAGCCGCGCGCATGAGGCCCCGCTCACTGGACGAGCTAGTCGGGCAGGAGCACGTGCTCGCCCCCGGCAAGACGCTACGGCGCGCCATCGAGGCCGACCGCGTACCTTCACTGGTGCTGTGGGGCCCGCCGGGCAGCGGCAAGACCACCCTGGCCCGCGTTATCGCCAACACCACCAACGCCCACTTTGCCCCGGTCAGCGCGGTGTCGGCGGGCGTGGCCGACCTGCGCCGCATCGTCAAGGAAGCAGCCGAGCGCATCGCAGAGGAGGGGCCGCGCACCATCCTCTTCATTGACGAAATCCACCGCTTCAACAAGGCCCAGCAGGACGCCATACTCCCGCACGTCGAGGAAGGCACGGTTACGCTGATTGGCGCGACCACCGAGAACCCCTCCTTCGAGGTGAATTCGGCGCTGCTGTCGCGCTCCCGCGTGATCGTGCTGCACGCCCTCGACGCGGACGACCTCGACAAGCTGGTAGACCGGGCGCTCGGTGACGCTCGCGGGCTGGCGCACCTCAACGTGGAGCTTGAGCCGGACGCACGCCAGCACCTGCTCAACATCTCGGACGGCGACGCCCGCTCGATGCTGAACACGCTGGAACTCGCGGCGGTGTCCACCGAGCCGGACGCGGACGGGCGGCGACACGTCACCCTATCCGCTGTGGAGGACGCCGCGCAGCAACGGTGGCTGCAATACGACCGTGCGGGGGAAGGGCACTACGATGCCATTTCCGCGTTGCACAAGTCGGTGCGCGACTCGGACCCGGACGGCGCGCTCTACTGGCTGGCTCGAATGCTGGAAGCCGGGGAGGACCCGCTGTTCGTCGCCCGCAGGGTGATACGCATGGCCTCGGAGGACGTGGGGCTGGCCGACCCCAACGCGCTGGGGCTGGCGATGGCGGCGCAACAGGCGGTGCACTTCCTGGGCATGCCGGAGGCCAACCTGGCGCTGTCGCAGGCGGTCGTGTACGTCGCGCTCGCGCCCAAGAGCAACGCCCTCTACTCGGCCTACAAGCTGGTGCAGGACGACGTGATGCGCACCCGCAACGAGCCGGTGCCGCTGCACCTGCGTAACGCCCCCACGGGCCTGATGAAGGCAATCGGCTACGGGCAGGGCTACAAGTACGCCCACGATTACGAAGGCGGCCAGGTCGAACAGAGCCACCTGCCCGACTCGCTCAAGAACCGGCGCTACTACCGGCCCACCGAGCGCGGCTACGAGGCCCGGCTGCGGCAGCGGATGCAGGAGTGGGCCGACCAACGCAAGCAGAACGCGCTCAAAGAGGGGCGAGAGGGCTAGCCGTGGACGTAAACTGGCTGCTCGCGGCCGGCGCGCTCATGTTACTGGTTGGCCTCGGCGCGCTGGCGGCGGACGCGTTGAGGCGGCGGAGCAACCCCTTCCCCCGCATACTGCGCGACCTCACCACTAAGCTGCTCCCAACCGGAGTACCCCTTCTCGCCCCCACTTCTCCGCTACGTCAACTCGGCAAGCCCCATAGTGCGCGCGGGCTGCTGTCGAGAGTGGCGGGACCTCGTCGGCGCATCGTGCCGGTGGTGTTCGTCGGTGGGCTGGTCGCCGCCTGTGCCACTGGGAGCCTGTACGTAGCTACTACCCTGGGCACTCCCCAGGTGGCCGAGGGCACGGCGGTCATCGCGTACTCCGAGTTCCAGGGAGCGCCACGAGAAGGCAGCCCGGCGGAGGCGTTCGCCTCGCAGTTACAGCAGGTCGCCACCACCAGCAACCTTGAGCCGTTCCTGCTGCGCAAGACGACGCGTGTAGTTACCAGCGCGGACGAGGCAGAGGCCGAACGCGTGCGGCTTGGGGCTGACGCGCTGTGGTGGGGCGAGGTGGGCCACGACGGTGCGATTACCGCCAGTCTCGTGCTGGCCGCGCAGTTCCGACCCTGGCAGGCCCCGTGGACGCAGCTTCAGCCAAACGACTTAGCCCAGGTAATCTTACCTACAACGGCGCAGGTGTACCTGCCCGCGGGGCAGGGTGTGGACCCTCTCGTACCCTTTTCGCTGGCAATCGCCCACCTCAAGCTAGGAGAATATGCCGAGGCCGCGCGGGCGGCTTACGGGACCAGGGGGACCCTCGGGCAGGTCGAGGAGCGACACCCCTCCGGCAGGAGCATCTCCGGCATTCAACTGGCGGCGCTGCTGGAGTCGGCCTCCGATCTCGCCCGCAAGGAGTACGCGGAGGCGGCGGTCCCTCTGGATGCGCTGGAAGCCGCCGGGATGTTGCCAATCGAGGGGCTAGTCAACCGTGCGGCGGTGCGCCTGGCGGTGGGAGACGTTGCTGGCGTAAGGTCTGACGCCGACCGGGTGCTCAACACGCGCGAGGCCAACAACCAGGCACAGGCGCTCGCTTACCTGGCGCGTGGCAGGGCTAGCCTGCGCGGCAACGACCTCGCCGCGGCCCGCGCCGACCTGGAGGAGAGCGCCAGGCTGGACCCCGGCAACCCTGCGACCAGGCTGGAGCGGGCAGAAGTCCTCTACCGGCAGTCCCAGCCCGACGCAGCCAGGACTCAATTGCAGGGCCTATTGTCAGGCTCTCCAAACGCGGCGCCCGCGTACCGCCTCCTGGGCCTGACCATGCTCATGCTGGGACAACCCACGGAGGCCATGAGCGCCCTGGACCGCGCCGAGGGGCTGTACAACCTGTGGTTGGATGCCTTGCGCAAGGAAGAAGCCAGCGCGCACGCAGTGGGTGACAGCCAGCGCGGCCAGTGGGCCACCGGCGAGATTGTAGCCTTGAACAAGGAATTGGCGGGCATCTACCTGTACCAGGGCATGACCTGGGCCGACCTGGCGCGGCAGGACCCACCCGAAAGCTTCCTGGGCGGCATCTGGAGGCGCATACGAGGCGAGCCAACCAAGCTGGAACGCGCCGTCGAAAGGATGCGCCACGCCCAGCGACTCGACCCGCAGCGTCCCGACGTGCCCCTGCAACTCGGTAACGTCTACACGCAGATGGGGGACAGCGGGTCGGCTGCGGAAGTGTTGCAAGAGGCGCAGCGGCTCGACCCATCAGCCCCGGAGCCGTACATGGCGCTCGCGGGCCTGCAAAAGGCGCAGGGCAACCCAAAGGAAGCCACCGCCACTTTACAGCAGCTTCTGGCACAAGACCCCTCTTACTTCCCCGCCTACGACGAGGTGTACCATATCTACCTGTCCGTGGGCGACCAGGCTGCCGCCACTGCAACCCTGCACGCGGCCTTACAGGTGGCACCGCGCACCACGACCGGCTACCTGTGGCGCGGCAGGTTCTTGCAGCGGCTCGGTGACGCTGGCGGGGCGATAGAGGCCGCGCGTATGGCCGCCACCGACCCCCAACTTTGGGAGGCGCACCTGCTGCTGGCTCAACTGCTCGCGGCGCACGGGCAGGCACCGGAGGCCCTACAAGAGTTCAAGCAGGCGCTTGCCATCCAGCCCAACAACCCCGACGCCTTGCTTGGGGCCGCGCACCTCCACGTGCTTGCTGGACAGGCAGAGGAGGCCCAGAAGCTGTACGAGCGGTTGGTCAGCATCTGGCCCGCTAATACGGACGGGCACCTCGCCTTCTCGCAACTGCTCGCCGTCAGGGGACAGCTTGACCGCGCGCTCTCGGAGGCGCAGAGGGCGGTCGAACTCTCCCCCGAACGCGCCGACACGCATTTCTTCCTGGGGCAGGCGTACGAGAACAAGCAACAGTGGTCGGCAGCAGCCGAACAGTACAAGGCCGCGGCGGAACGCGACCCCGAGCGCTTTGATGCGTTTATAAGATGGGCGCGCACTTTGTTCCTGGACGACCGCTACGCCGAGAGCGCTGAAGTGAGCCGCAAGGCTATCGCCATGAGGGCCACCGACGCGCAAGGCTTTCACTGGCTGGCGGAAGCGCAACTGGCGATGGGCAACGCGGCCCCGGCCCTTGAAGCCCTGGCACCCGCGCTCGAAATAGCGCCCCAGGACGCTCGACTGCTGGCGCTGGCGGCGAAAGCATATGCCAGCACAGGGGACGAGGCCAGGGCTGAAAGTTTCGCGGTGCACGCGATCAATGTTGACCCGCGCGGCACAGCCGGGCCGCTGGCGTTGGGCGAGCTGTACCTGCAAAAGGGCCGCCCGGAGAGCGCTTTGCAGGCATTTGAGGGTGGCCTGGCCGTGGCACCAACATCACCGGACTTGCTAGTCGGGAGGGGGCGGGCATACGCCGCGATGGACGACCACACGAAGGCCATACAGGCATACAACGAGGCGCTGAAGGTCAGCCCCAACTATGCGCCCGCGCACCTGTTCGCCGGGGAGACCTATGTGGCGCTCGGCAGGTGGGACGAGGCGTTCGAGCAGTATCGCGCGGCCGTGCAGTTGCGCCCCAACTGGCCGGAGGGCCTGAACGCGCTGGGGCTGGCCTACCTTCAGAGGAAGGACCTGCCAAACGCGCAGGCGGCCTTCACGAAGGCTACACAGCAGGCACCCGGCCTGGTAGATGCCTGGTTCGGACTGGGTCTCGCCAGCCGCGACCGAGGGCAGGACCAGGAGGCAGCGTCCGCCCTCACGAAGGTAGTGGACCTGGACGCCCGCTACGGTGACGCCTGGTTGTACCTGGCGCTGACCTACGAGCAGTTGGGCCAGCGCCAACAGGCCGCGGAGGCGTTCGCACGGGCTATCGAGACGGCGCAGGACCCGAACATCGTAGAGCAAGCACAGCAGGGCCTTTCGCGGGTAAAATAGCTGTAGCGCCCTACGTTCGTACTACATCTTTGGAGATATTCACTCCGCTTGGCGACCCTCACTAGAGAAAGCAACATAGCCGTTCAAGAGGCAGCAACCCCAGCCACCCGCGCCGGTACGTGGCGTGAGACCTGGGCGGATGTGGCCTCCGTGTCGCTGGCGTGCCTCATTTTCTTCTTCATCAGCGTCTACCAGCTCGACCTGCCCGGCCTCTACAACGACGAGGCCTTTGACGTGATTCCCGCCATGCAGGTGGTGCTGGGCCACCCTGTAGAGCTTCAGCGCGGGGTCGGCATCAACGTCTTTGGCACGATGCTGCCCCTGATGTCGAGCAGCGACTACCAGGGCATCACGAGCACCTATCTTGCGATACCGTTCTTTGTCATTGGCGGCGTGAACGTCTTTTCCCTGCGCCTCATGACCATCACAGTGGGACTCGTCGCCATCGTGCTGGCCTACTTTCTCGCCCGCGCCTGGTTCGGCAGGCCCGTCGCCCGGCTGACGGTGCTCATGCTCGGCGTATCTCCCTCCTGGATATTCTGGAGCCGGTTGGGCGTGTACGTCGTCAATGAAGTGGTGCCTATTACCACCGGCGCTCTGCTCGCCTTCACCCACTGGGTGCGCAACCGCCCGCTCGGCACCCGCAACGCCGCGCTCTACACGGGTATGTTCCTCATGGGCCTGGGCCTGACGACGAAGCTGTTGTTCCTGTGGGTGATTGTGGCCGTCACCGTGGTTGGCGCTATCCTCTTCGGCAGGCGTGTGTGGGAGCACAAGGGAGCAATATTTCGCAACCCCGCGCGCTGGCTCAGGATTGGTGCCTTTTCATTGGCCGCCTTCTGCCTGGGGGCGCTGCCGTTCCTGCTCTACAACCTCATGACGCGGGGCACCTGGCTGCTCATTCGTGGGTCGCTTGCCGACTTGAGCACCACCAGCCACGGTGTTGACAACACCGCGTACCTGCGCAACCTCTGGTCTGAGACGGACAGCCTCAAAGTGGTGCTGGACGGCGGCTATTTCTGGTTCCAGGGGCTGGTCGCCAGCACCTACAGCAACCCGTTCACCCCCACCGTGTTCGCCCTGTCAGCTCTCGGCCTGATGGCACTGGCCCTGCGGCCGTGGCGCGAAGCAAAGAGCCGCATAAGCACCATTGAGCAAGTTAGCTGGCTTGTCTGCGGGCTTGGCCTGACTGCTGCCTTCAGCCTGGTGCTCGGCGTGCTGCCTGCTGGCCTCACTTCGCTGGTGATAATGCTGGCAATCGGCCTGGGCGTGCTTGGGATCGTAATGGTAGGTGTAACAGCCTTCCGCAGTGGAGATACTACACGCGCCTGCTGGACGCTGCTGGCAACGGCCACGTTGAGCGGCACAGCGTGGTGGTTCGGGGGGTCGGGCAGGCCTGAGGGCACCGCGCCGGGCGGGCCACTGGGGCTGTGGCCTGTTGACGCGGTGGGGGTGCTGTTCTGGGCGTCGGGCCTGGGGCTGTGCGTGGTGCTAGGCTCCGACAGGCACGCGGGGCGCATGACGCGAGTGTCCCTGGCGGCCATTGCCCTCATCGGGGTGATAGTAGCTCAAAGCGCAGTGACGATATCGGGCCTCTGGGCCACGCACCTGATTGTCGTTTTGCCGCTTCCTTATATAGTAATCGCGGCTTTCCTGGTGCGCAGCGGCGGGTGGCTGGCCGAGCGTGTGGTGCCGGTAAGCCCAGGCTTCAAGAAAGTGGCGCGACTTCTCCCCGCCGTCATGGTTGTGGGTGCAATCATGGTGGCCGACCTGATCGTGGACTACTCTTACCACCGCGACCTTGCGCTAGGCGGCGGGCGCTCCACATTCTCAGACGCGGTGTACAGGCTCTCAAGCTATCTCGATGGCCTGGAACCCGACCCAAAGGTGGTGGCTATGGACTGGGGCTTTAAGCGGCCCGTGCAGTTGCTGACATCGGAGCGCGTAAACCCGGTGGAGGCGTACGGCTACTCAGCGGAACCGACGTCGGAGTTCTACGAGGGGCTGCGGGAATTGCTGCAAGACCCGAACACCATATACCTATTCCACGACCCGACCGAGACCGCTTACCCTCGCTTCGAGCAGTTCGTGAGGGAAGCCGAGGCGGCAGGAAAGACGGTGACCCTGGAAACGACCTTCAGCACGCGGGACGGTGCCATAGTGCACCGGCTCTACACGGCGAAGTAGGTCGAATATTGCCGCCTGTTACTGCCCAAAGGTGCTATTGACTAAGCATGCCCTTTGTGATAATGTTATCCCAGAGGGGCGAACATTCGTCTCGGTTTCGTATTCTCAAATTTTAGCTAAGGAGCAAACACATCAGCAGGGATTTTCGTGTAAACGAGCGCATCAGGGCACGCGAGGTGCGTTTGATTGGTGAGGGTGGAGAGAACTCCCTCATGTTTGTGCGTGACGCATTGGCCCTCGCTCGCCAGCGGGGTATGGACCTGGTGGAAGTGGCCCCCAACGAGGTGCCCCCGGTCGTGAAGATGATGGACTACGGGCGGTTCCGCTACGAGCAGACCAAGAAGGAACGCGACGCCCGCAAGACCCAGAAGCAAGTGGTACTGAAGGAAGTCCGCCTCAGCCCCAAGATTGACGACCACGATATTGACACCAAGGCTCGCATGGCGAAGCGCTTCCTCGAAGATGGCGACAAGGTGAAGCTGACGGTACGCTTCCGCGGCCGCGAGCTTGCCCACCCGGAGATTGGCCGCGACGTGCTTGAGCAGGTCCGCCAGATGCTCGGTGAGAACGTAGTGGTCGAATTGGCCCCGAAGATGGACGGCAAGGCGATGACGATGGTGGTTTCCGCCAAGCCGGGCAAGCCCGCGCCTAAGCCCCGCCCCGCCGCACCTCCCGCCCAGGCACAGGGCCAGGCCTCGGCAGGACCCGCGCCCGCCGGACCAGCGCCTAGCGGACCTACACCCACCAGTCCGGTGCCAGCCAGCCCGGCCCCCAGTGGTGCTCCCCCGGCGGCACCCGCTGAAGTACCGGTTCCCGTAGGCGCGAACAGCACCACGTAGGCATTTACAACTTACAAGTTATTGCGTAGAAGGAGCGTCAAGTACGCTCCTTCTTTGCCTCGTACGTCCCTGAGTCCCAAAGTAGCCGCCGCCAATACTCCAAAGTACCGACGCACGGACGCACAAACGCAGATACAATAAAGGCATAATACAGACCGGACCTATATAGCCAAACCAGCATACAGCAACACGTATTTAGCAGAACCTGGCGTCTACATTAGCACCGGCACACTAAACGGAGCAAAGAAATGGAATATCTTCTGATCCTGGGGGCGCTGGTCGTCGCTGACCTGCTGGCTCTCCGCTTCGGAGCAGACAGCCGGGACCTGGTCCTTCGAGACCCAAAGACGCTGGGCATACCCCGCTAACATCCTTCATAACGACTGCCCGGACATCCAGATGGAACGTCCGGGCAGTTTGCTTTCACCTCCTTCCGTATCTCACGCGGCCCGGCCAACCACTAAGCGCACAGTGCCGGGTGGAACCCCGCGTACTGCTTCGGTGTATAACCAGCGGTACATGATCTGGAAGGAGGAAGGTATGCACAATCCTCGTCATGTCTGGCTGGCCGGCATCCTCCTGCTGCTCGGTGCGGCCGTGCCAGTCCTCGCTAATGTGGCCGGACAAGAGCATGCGGCAGCCGTAGCAGGTTTGGCAACCGCCGCACCCACAACCACCGTGCTTGCTACAGATACCCTGGTTGAAGTGGCAAAGAAGATTGATTGTCCCACGCCAACCGCCGTTCCCACGCTGGACCGCGAGGACTGCGCCGTGACAGAGTCGCCCGAGACCCCGTTCGCGGCTCCAGCACCCTACCACCCGCACGCACCCTGGGCAGGCAAGTTCTGGTACGGCACTAATCGCCTATGGACCGTGCTCCCGCATGATGGCGTGTGGTCTGGGCTGCCCCACAATCTCGATGGCTACGGACAGAAGATATTATGGTGGCGAGAAGGGTATTCCTGGACCGAGGACCCAACGCCGCAACTCACGGTGACGGGCCGCCGCCTCGACGCGCCCGCGCCACCACTCCAGGCCCATGAGGCGACCAATGCTTATGCCGAGGACATAGGATCGGCCATGCTGGTCGGAGTGAGCTTTCCAACGCCCGGCTGCTGGGAGATTACGGGCAAGACCCCCGACCCGGAACTTAGCTTTGTTGTGTGGGTGCAACCCTAGGCTTAGGGATATGGCATGGGCTAGGTCGCCGGACGAGACCCGGCTAGTACCAAAGTCTGAATCTAAACCACCCTAAATTACTCATCCGCCCCGACGCCTCCTCTGCTACACTGTAGTCGAAGCAGAAAATGAAGCTGCACAGACTGAAGAAAGGAGGCCGCAGATGTTCGAGATAATGTTAGTGGTAATAGCGTTGGTGGCGTTCGACCTGTTCACGGCCTCCATGCGCAGCGCAAGGCCGCACTAAGCACGCGGCAGAAAAACAGGTGTAATGGTGAGGGGGGTACCCGTTGCGAACAGAGTGTACACAACTGCACTCATTCAGCAACGGATACCCCTTCGCTGTGCTTGTATGCTCGAGAACTGCCAGTGGATGACCAGGCGCGAGCAGATTGACCAACGACGGTCGCCCAAATTAAGCGGCCATAAGAATACGCACGTGCAAGCTGCGATTAGCGCCTGACAGGAGTCTGGCAGTTAGGGAAGAAGCTGTTAGCAGCAATCTTCGCCATCTGACCACGTGTGGTCTGGTCGCTGTACCGGAAGCATGGTGCTCCTGTCTCTGGACATCTCTCTTCCTTGCCGTACCCGGAGATGATGCCACGGGCGGTGAGACGCTCTATGTAGAGCCAGAAGGGGCTGTTCGTGGGCGTATCTGTGAACGTCTGCCGGTCAGCGGGTATAGCCTCCTCGAACTCGGCGGCTATAGACACGATCTTCGAGATCTGTCCTCGTGTCGCAGGGCTGTTCGGGCGGAAGTACGGTCTGCCCTCCTCGTCGCATGGCTCAGGCCCGCCAGGTGCTCCGCAGAGGTAACCGCCTATAGCCCCTGTTTGAGCCAGCCGCTCCACAAAGACATAGAAGGGGCTGTCCGGTGACACGTCTGCGAACTGCTGCTGGTCCTGAACTACGTCACTGTTTAGACCTGCGGAGTTGGCGATGATCTTCGATAGCTGCCCTCTCGTGACGTTAGCTCCTGGCCGGTAGTATGCGTCCCTGCCCTGGTTGCAAGGCTCCCCCGCTGCTCCGCACGGATACCCGCTCACGATCTGCCTGCACGCTAAACAGCGGGTGAATTCATAGAAAGTATCACCGGGCTGCACGTCTGCAAAGCGGACCGGGCATGCTGTCGCCGTAGATGTGGCTGCGGCTACCGGAGTGCCGGTTTGTGTGGCGACATTCGTGGCTGAGGCTACACGAGTGCCGGTCTGTGTGGCTACCGGAGTGCCGGTCTGTGTGGCGACAGTCGTGGCTGTGCTGCTGGGCGTACCTACCGAGGAACACGTACCCTCGGTATAAATCAGCAGCAGATTTTGGCTCAGGTCGGCTGTGTTACACGAGTACTGAGTGCGATTCCCCATGTCTCGCTGTATGCCTACGGTTTGGCCGGTGCCATTATCCGGCACAGGTCCGTACACCATGTCAACCCGGTTTGAGCCTTCGTAGAATCGCACCTCAAAGCGGCGAGTGATGGAGGTACCGCAACAGACGTCCGCCCGCCATTCAAGGTTGAGTACGCGACTCGGTTCGGTACCGGTAACGGACATGAAGATACCCTGGCCTCCGGCTATATCCGCCGTGTAAAGATCGTCCCAGTAGGGCATCACAGCATACGAGAAGATGGGCACGGGCAAGCAGTCGTTGCCGTACGCCGAATTGCTGCTGACAAATTGCATAGTGCCATTGGAGCTTACGTACGCGTTGTTGAAGGTCTGGTCATAAAGCTGCACGCCAAACGGTAGAGTGATATAGGTCGTGCAGTCATCGCAGTGGTTCCCTACATCCGTTCCTCCCGGTTCGATGGTAGCTGTGCCTTTAACGACAGTGTAGTTACTGCAAAGGGTGGGCTGCGGCGACGGCGTGTTCGTGGGAGGGATAGTAGGTGTAGATGTGGGTGGCGTGCCTGTGGCCGTGGGCGTCGCCGTGGCAGCCGTGCAAGACTCAAACTTGAAACTGCCTATGCGAGTCCGCCAAAGCGCGACGTTGGTAGTGGCCGAGTAGTATTCGTTGGTGTACCAGAAGGTACAGTCATCCACAGGGTCCACGGACATCATGCTGTAGTCGCCCCAACGTCCGCTGCTGTTTGTCTGCGACCCAGCGCCGGCGTAGAGCGTAGCCTCCCCCCGGCTCATCTCACCCAGGGGGTCGTTGGCCGAGCGCCCGGTGTAGCGGATAGAGGGGAACTCGGCGCTGCTGGACACGCTGTAGCCGAGGGCGATATTGCCCAGCCTGTCCATCGCCATGCTCCCCATCCAGCGGTGATTGGCGTCGGGAGCGTAGGTGCCTTGCTGGTATATGACGGGGTTGTCACGGGGACTACGTATCTCGTACCAACGGACTCCGGCATGATCCGCACCATTCTCGTCCACGGACTGGTTCGTCAGCAGCGATTCATAGGTGCCCATGTTACGGTAAGCGAGCCGGTACATGACACGGTTGCCGAGAGCGTCCAGCCTCGCGGTGGTGCCACGCTGCGGTATGCAGTTTCTGGACCCTCCGCACAGGTTCGGGTCGAGGGGCGCAACTGGGAGAATAGTAGGGCCTTCGAGGCGGAACGCACTAGGGTTGGAGAAGTCAGTGAAGAACTTCCATAGGTATAGATCGGTGCTGCTGCCGGAGGTGCTAACGAAGTAGTTGGGCGAGCCTGGTGGAGGGGGTGTGTGCCCATCTAGGTCCGCCGGGAGGAGACTGCCGAAATAGTCACCCGGATTGAATTCTACGTAGCTGGCGCTCAGGCCCTCCAGCATGCGAGCCCGGTCGTAGACCATAGCAGACGGGTGGAAACCACCATCGCCCTCAAAGACGTTGGCGCTCATATAGTACCCGTCGGGCCAGACGCCGTACTTCTCGTAATCGTAGAAATCGGTTTCGCTAAAATGGTATTCGTACCGGTGGTAGGAGCCGGTGGGATCCGAGGTCTGCGAGACGGCGATGCACATGCCATACGGTGAAGAGGCCAGGAACTGGCTCAAGAACCAGCGGCCTGCCAGTTGGTCGTATAAAACGATAGGGTCGCCGTCGTTTTCGGTCTGGCACCTTCCCGGAAAGCCTGCGAATAGGGTGTTGCCCGCCACCGGGCCGAACACTGGCGTGCCCGTCTTGGTGAACATCACGATCGAGCTGTTGTTCCACTGTACGTAGTGGTTGGGACCGACGTCGCCGTTGGTATCGGGCGGGAGACAGGCACAGAAACTGGTGGACTGGTCGGTGCCGTCGAACGTCAGGATCGGTGTGGGCATTATCATCGGGCCGAAATACCTTTGGACCACGGAGTCTGTGAGGGATAGATTATCGGCCTTGATGGGAGGGGCTGGATTTTCGGGGGCCTCTTGTTGCAGCCTCGCCACCGGCTTAGCCGTCAATCCACGCAGCGGGGGTGATGTGTCGTGGTGCACCGCCTGAACCATCTTGGCCCCATTCGGCAGTATCTTTTCCTCGCGGTGACTGGGAAAGTGGCTCTTGGGTGGCACACCTGAGGCAGGTACGCCAATCGCAGCGTTCCTATGGGGCATAAATGCTTGGCCCGCAGAGGTAGGCGCTTGACTACTCTCACGCAGCCAGACCCCCGCAACTGCGACCAAAAGCAAGACTAGTATGGCCGAGAGAATATACGGCCACCTCTTTCGACCGGGCTGCCCGTATTGCATGGTCTTCCTCCCCTCATCAACGTGCTTAGTACGGCCGCGTCGGGGGCAGAAGCGCCCACGGTTGCACACGAGTGGAGTTATTCTAGCAGGGGCGTGGTAGCCTGTCAACGGGTAAGCAGTCGCTTGCCTCGCGCAAGAGGTGACTTCCAGTAATTCCGGACAGTCTGGCACGCAGCCATGAGGCGACAAGACGGGCATCTGCGGAAGAGGAGGGGTACCCACGCAGGCGGGTACCCCTCCTCTGTGCCAATAAACGGGAGCTAGCCTTTACATGCGCTAAACAACAATGTTCACCAGCCGCCCAGGCACGTAGCGCACCTGCCGGGGGGTACCGCCATCCAGGAATTGCTGCACCTTGGGGCTTGCCAGGGCCAGCGTCGTCGCCTCGTCCTCCGACACGTCAGCGGGCACCTCTATCCTGTCGCGCAGCTTGCCGTTCACCTGAATGACCAGCGTGATAACGTCCGCCGCCGCCAGTTCCTCGTTGAACTGGGGCCACGCCTGCATGTGGACGCTGCCCTGCCCACCTGAGCGGTGCCACAGTTCCTCCGCGATGTGCGGTGACATGGGCGCGATCAGCAGCAACAGGTTCGTGGCCGCTATCGAGTAGGCCGCCGTTTCGGGGCCGTGGGCCTCGCGGTAGCTCTGCATGGCGTTCGATAAGCCCATGATGGCGCTCACCGACGTGTTGAAGTGGAACCTCTCCAGGTCGTTGGTCACCTTCTGGATAGTCAGGTGCACCGTGCGCAACAGGTCGCGGTCGGACGGCGAGTAGTCGCCAATCGCGCGCTCTGCGCCGTTCTCGTCCACCAGGGACACGTTGCCCTCGAACAGCCGCCAAACCCGGTTCAGGAAGCGGAACATGCCGTCCGCGCCCTGGTCGCTCCACTCGGCGTCCTCATCGGGCGGGCCGATGAACAGGCTGAACAGGCGGGCCGTGTCCGCACCTTTGGTCTCGACCATGAAGTCCACGGGCACGACGTTGCCCTTGCTCTTGGACATCTTGGCCCCGTCCTTGGTGATCATGCCCTGGGTGAACAGCCGTCGGAAGGGTTCCTGCACGTTCACCAGCCCTGCATCGGCCACTACCTTGGTCAAGAACCGCGAGTACATCAGGTGCAGGATCGCGTGCTCCACCCCACCCGTGTACTGGTCCACCGGCATCCAGTAGTTAGCCAGGTCGGGCGAGAACGGGCACTCTGCGTTGTGTGGGTCGCAGAAGCGCAGGAAGTACCACGACGAATCTACAAAGGTATCCATCGTGTCGGTCTCGCGCATGGCCGGGCCGCCACACTGAGGGCAGGCAGTGTTGACGAAGCTCTCCGTGCGGGCCAGCGGCGACTCGCCACCCGGCCTGAACTCCACGTCCAGCGGCAGCACCACTGGCAACATCTCTTCGGGCACCGGCACCTCGCCACAGCTGTCGCAATAGACGATTGGTATGGGCGCTCCCCAGTACCGTTGCCGGGAGATCAGCCAGTCGCGCAGGCGGTAGGTTGTGGTAGCGCGGCCCTTGCCTTCGGCCTCCAGCAACTGGATGATGGCTTGCTTTGCGTCCTGCGGGGCCATGCCGTCCAGCGGGCCGGAGTTCACCATCGTTCCCTCGTAGCTCGTGTACACCGGCACGTCGTGGCCCTGCTTGTAAACAGGCGCTACCGAGGGATCGGTGTTGTCCCGGCCCGCGTTCGCCGCTCGTTCGGCGGGTGGCTCCACCACCGTCACGATGGGCAGCCCGTACTTCAGAGCGAAGTCGTAGTCGCGCTCGTCGCCACCGGGCACTGCCTGTATCGCGCCCGTGCCGTAGGTCACCAGCACGTAATCGGCTATCCACACCGGGATGCGGGTGCCCGTCATCGGGTTAATGGCGTACGCGCCGGTAGGGACGCCGGTCTTCTCCTTGTCGGTGGACAGGCGCTCTATGTCGGTCTGCTTCCGTGCCTGCTCCACGTAGGCGCGCACCGCCTCCTGCTGTTCGGGCGTGGTGATTTGCTCGACCAGCGGGTGTTCCGGTGCCAGCACCAGGAAGGTCGCGCCGAAGATCGTGTCGGGGCGCGTGGTAAAGGTGCGAATTACCGCGTCGTGGCCCTCGACCTGGAACTCCAACTCGGCCCCGGTTGAGCGGCCTATCCAGTTGCGCTGCATAGTGCGCACGCGGTCGGGCCACTCGTCCAGCGCCTCCAGGTCGTCCAGCAGGCGGTCGGCATACTCTGTGATGCGGAAGAACCACTGCACCAGGTCTTTCTTGGTGACCTCCGCGCCGCAACGCTCGCACCTGCCATCCACCACCTGCTCGTTAGCCAGCACCGTCCGGTCGTTTGGGCACCAGTTGGCCGCCGCTTTCCTGCGGTAAGCCAGCCCGCGCCGGTACAGCAGCAGGAACACCCACTGCGTCCACTTGTAATAGTTCGGCGCAGAGCTAGCCACCTCGCGGTCCCAGTCGTACACCAGGCCCATCTTGTACAGTTGGTCCTTCATACGCGCGATGTTGTCGGGCGTACGCGCCGCCGGGTGGACGCCGTCTTTGATGGCGGCATTTTCGGCGGGCAGACCGAACGCGTCCCAGCCCATGGGGTTCATCACGTTGTAGCCGCGCATCGTCTGGAAGCGGGCAAACAGGTCGCCAATGGTGTAATTGCGCATGTGGCCCATGTGTAAATCACCCGAAGGGTACGGGAACATCACCAGCGAATAGAACTTCGGTCTGTCCTCCCGCGCCTGCACGAAGTACATCTTCTCGTCATGCCAAATCTTCTGCCACTTCGGCTCGATAGCCTGCGGCCTGTATCTCTCGTCTCTCTCCACGTCCTTCACCTCCATCAGTTCCGAGTTCCGAGTTCTGAGTTCCGAGTGGTTCTAAGCTAACTCGGAACTCAGAACTTAAAACAAAAACGCCCTTCGTCCACTAGGGACGAAAGGCTTACCTTCCGCGTTACCACCCCGATTGGCACCCGGCGCATGCATGCTCGCGGCGGTTACCCACTCAAGTGCGCGCTATCGGGCGCAACCCGGCACGCGCTGAGGGCCTGGGCCGTTCACGGTGCTGCTCCGCGGCGAGTTCGGCGTTTACCTTACGGCGTCCAACGCAGGCTTGCACCAATTCCTGCTCGCTGTATGTGGACCCGCCTACTACTCCGCATCCACGCAATGACTGTATCTGCCCCATTATAGCGAGTGCGACATACGGCTGTCAATCCTACCGCAGGCGGGCACCGGCTAGGGCTTCAGTCCGGTCCGGGCGGGTGTATTTGATGGGAAGGCTGGGTTTAGTGTACTCTGCCTTCATGTCTGCTACGCCCGAACGCAAACCTACTTCTCAGCGGCCAAAGACCCAGCGGCGCTTCAACAGGCGCGACCTGTTTGTGCTGGCACTGATAGTTGCCGGGGCGTTGGTGTTGCGGCTCGTCAACCTGGAAAACTTCCCCGACAACTTCAACCCTGACGAGGCGGATAACTTCCAGGATGTCATGCAGATTCTGTATGGTGCGCCCATTGAGAACGGCTTCTTCGGGTTCGATTGGAAGCCACAGCCCGCGTTCAGCGTCTACATGCTGTCGGGCTTCGTGTCCGTGCTGGGTACCACCGTCACCGCCATGCGCCTGCCAAGCGCCATCATCAGTTGCCTGGCGCTGGTGCCGTTTTACCTGTTGCTCAGGCGACAATTCTCCACGGTGGCCGCCGCCCTCTCGACCCTGCTATTGGCAGGCAACCTGTGGTACCTCAACTTCTCCCGTAGCGCCTGGGAGAATGTGCACATCGCTTTCTACATGCTCTCAGCGATGCTCTTCCTCATGCTCGCGCTGGACCGGGTGAAGGCTGGCCCGCGCCAGTGGCGCGTGTGGCTCTATTTCGCTATATCCGGCTTCTTTTGCGCGCTGGGTCTGTACGGCTACTTTGGTGGTCGGGCTATAGTGCTGGCAGTAGCGGCTTACTTCCCCATCGCGCTATGGTTCTACCGCCAGCAGTGGAGGACTCTGCTGGCGGGCTTCGCCCTCACCGGCGCTGTGGCGACCCTCCTGTTCATGCCGCAACTCCTGTTCATCTTGCAGAAGTGGGAGTTCTTCAATTACCGCAGTAAGACCGTCTTTCTACTTAGCAGTCCCGAGTTCGCGGCAAATCCGTTGGGCACCCTCTGGAGCCAGGTGAGCCGCAACGCGTTAGGTCCGTGGCTCGGGTCGGTGAACCAGACACCGCGTTACACCCCGCTGGGAGAGCCACAACTCGACATGGTAACCGGGGCCTTGGTGCTCAACGGTATCTTCTTTAGCCTTCTGCTGGCGAAGAACCGCAGGCGACCTGAGACCTGGCTCTGGTGGGTGATGCTCCTCGTGTCCTGGACGCTGACGCAGGTGTTGACGGTCCAGACCCCGGATGGCGCTAGAGGCGTGGGATGGATGCCAGCGCTCTTCTTCTTTGCCGCGTGCATGATTGAAGGACTTGTGGTGCTGGTTGGCGTCCTGCCCTGGCGGCCCCTGCAGGGTGTGGCAGTGGCGGGCCTGGCAATCGGGGCTTTGCTCGTCGGGTACGGCAACGTCACACATTATGTAGAGTGGCAGGACTCGCCCGACACGCGCTTCTACAGGCAGCCCTCGGTCGAAACCGACCGCTTCGCTTACTTTGCCGCCGAAGTCAAACAGCGCATGCAGGCTAACGTCATTCGGGTCCGTTGGGACGAGTGGCAGGAGATAAAGCCCCTCAGGCCCAACAACCCCGGCTTCGGCAAGCCCCCGGCCCATCGTACCGAGCTTCACCGCTGGGACCTGAACGTTGAGCCGGGGGAGCCGCTGGGCATCGCCTACCTGAACGGCAATATCTACATGGCCGACTTCCGGGGGCAGTCGTTCGCTGTCTTGGATACGGTTACCGGCGCATACAAGGCTGTAGAAGCGACCAACGAGCAAGGCCGGGTCGCCTACGCACACCCCGGAGATGTGGCGGTTGGGCCGGATAACCTGCTGTACCTGCTGAACAATGGCCCCGGCGACCAGGCGCTGCTGGTCATGCGCGAAGATGGCTGGGTTGTACGGCAGGTTGCCCTCGGCAGCAAGACCGACGTAGCCATAGGCATCCATGTGACGCAGGACGGCTCGATTTTCGTGGCGGACAAGGCAGGTGGTCGCGTGCTCAAGTACGGCCCCCAGGGAGGCGAGCCACTGATGACATTTCGCCCGCCGAGAGGGTTCAACAACGTGTCCGGGGTGCTGGTTGACGCATCAGGAGTAATTTATGCTGCGGACACCGACAACCACATGGTCCACGAGTTCGACCCCGGCGGCCGCCTGGTGCGCAGCATAGACGTAGAGTGCCCGGCGATGTACCTGGCGAGCAATGGCGGCTGGCTTGAGGTCAGCTGCCCCAGGCAGGTGATGTCCATCAACGAGGGAGAGGGGTACGCGGTCCGCACGCGCGCCGCCGGTGGGTCACCGCTGCTAGTCTCTCCGACCGGCCTGGACTATGGACCGGACGGCACTTTGTACGTGCGCGAAGGCAAGCATCTCCTTGCCTGCCGCATCGAGCACTAGCCTCATACCACAGCAACTCAGTCAATGAAAATGATGGTGGGAGCGAGGGCAGGAGATAGACTCTTCTCCGGGCGAATCTGCCGGTTCCGCCAGCCCTCTTAATGTGGTATAGTGAAAGTCAATATCGACAAGTGGGATCTGCTTGCTAGAACTTTCACCCAGGGTTCTGGAAACGCCCAAGCCTCCAGCCTTACGAGCTAACGGCCAGAGCACACGCTCTATTCCGAAGCTCCGTATTAGGCTGACCATCGGACCCAGGAGCAGGTAGCACGATGAGGTCATCCTCCAAGAATAGGGCCGGCAGTGCGCCTCCGGGTGGCATGGCTGATGAGCGCCCAGACATCTCGGACGCGAGCATCAAGGCAGTCCTTGAGAGCTTTGCCGGTGCCTTCTACGCGGTAGACAGCGACTGGCGGTTCGTCTATCTCAACCCCAAAGCTGAAGAGCTGCTACAAAGGTCGAGGGCCGAACTGATCGGCAAAAACGTCTGGGCCGAGTTCCCGGAGGCTGTCGAGTCCCCCCTGTACGCCGAGTTTCAGAGAGCCAGCCGCACCAAGCAGCCCGTGCGCGCGGAAGCCTATTTCTCCTCGCTGGCCGCCTGGTTCGAGGCCCATGCCTATCCCTCAGATGCCGGCCTCTCCGTGTACCTGCATGACGTAACGGAGCGCAGGCAGGTGGCGGAGGCCCTGCGTGTCAGCGAAGGACGGTTCCGCGCGGTGTGGGAAGCCTCGGCTGACGCAATGGCCCTGTCGGACCCCGACGGCACCGTCATCGCCGTAAACCAGGCCTACGTCGAACTGTATGGCTACCCGGAAGAAGAGGTAGTCGGGCACAATTTCGCGATCATTTTCCCCGAGGAAGCTCAAGAGTCGGCCAATGCCCTGTACCAGGAGGCCTTCAACGATCCTGAGGTACCCCCGTCCTTTGAATCCGTCATACGCCGCAAGGACGGCACCCGGCGGGTGGTCGAGTCGAGAATCGACTTTGTTGAGGAAGATGGGCGCCGAGTGGCTATGCTCTCCTGCATCCGAGAT
Organism: Chloroflexota bacterium; assembly: GCA_030913985.1. Lineage (GTDB taxonomy): Bacteria > Chloroflexota > Chloroflexia > QHBQ01 > JADMIH01 > JADMIH01. The sequence goes on from JALZHI010000029.1 coordinate 22,581, forward strand.
ATTACGGAGCGCATCGAACACGAGGAAACGCTGAGGGAGAGCGAAGAGCGGTTCAGGCAGACCTTTGACGGCGCGCCCATCGGCCTCGCTCTGGTAGGGCTTAACTTCAAGCCTTTCCGCGTCAATGCCGCCTTATGCAAGTTCCTGGGCTACACCGCGGAGGAACTGACGCAACTCACCGCTACCGAGTTGACCTACCCGGATGATGTGGAGGCGGACCTCGAGTTGGCTACACAGTTGCTGGCTGGAGAGATACCCAGCTACCGCATCGAGAAGCGTTACATTACCAGGAGCGGTGACATAGTGTGGGCGCAGCTATCGGTGGCGCTCATCCGGGACGCGGCAGGCTCGATCCTCTACGCGCTCTCGATGCTCGAGGACATTACGCAGCGCAAACGGGCCGAGGAGGAACGATTGCAACTGCTCGCCCAGGAGCAGGCGGCCAGGGAGCTTGCGGAACGTGCGGTGCGCGCCCAGGAGGAACTGCTGTCGCTGGTGTCTCACGACCTGAACAACCCGATTGCCGTTATCAAGGGCGTGACCCAGCTTCTACAGAGGCGAATCGCCAGGGGTAATGCGCCAGATCCCGTCCAGCTTGCCGCGACAATGACCAAGCTTGCCGAGGCAGTGGACAAGATGGAAGCTTTCATCCACGACCTGTCCACGCCCCAGCACATCCAGCCAGGGCGGCTTCTGCGCATCACACCCGAGCCACTGGACCTGGTGGCCCTCACCCGGCGCGTAGCCGACACCCACCAGCAGCGTACCGAAGACCACCAGATTGTCGTGGAGACCGTCCTACCTGAGGTAATCGGGCGCTGGGACCCTGCACGCCTGGAGCAGGTCCTCGACAACCTGCTCACCAACGCGGTGAAGTACAGTCCCAGGGGTGGTCCGATCAAGATAGGCATCGGCTACGAGGAAGTGCGCCCCGGCGAGGCCCCCATAGACGAAAGCGAGGCCCAGAACCTCGGTCCGTGCGCGGTGGTGACAGTCCATGACAGCGGCCTGGGCATACCCGCCGGTGACCTGCCCCACATCTTCGAGTGGTACCGCAGGGGCGCGAACGTCAGGAACAAAATCAACGGCACAGGCATTGGGCTGGCAGGGGCGCGGCAGATAGTCGAGCAACATGGCGGCCGCATTTTGGTGGATAGCCAGGAGGGCGCGGGTTCGACCTTCACGGTCGTGCTGCCCCTGGACGCCCCTGCTTTTGAGGCTGAGTAACCGCGGCAAGCGAACCCCGGCTCAGCTACGCGCAGACGCTTCTCAGGAGGCGTCTTTTTGTTGCCACCCCCGCTTGCCTTCCTCTCGTGTAGATGTGCAAAAGCGGCCAAACCGAGCATTGACTGCATAGAACGCCTGTGCTATCCTCGTGTCACACATCTTGCCCGCAGGTCTCGGCCCCATACAGGAGGAACCACGTGAAAATCGCACTCACCAGCGTCTACGTAGACGATCCCATCAAGGCCTTTGAGTTCTACACGCAAGTCCTGGGCTTCACCGAAAGGCTCTACATGCCCGAAGCGCAGCTAGCGATAGTCGCCTCCCCCGAAGACCCAGGCGGCACCGGCCTGCTGCTAGAGCCAAACGACAACCCCATAGCCACGTCGTACCAACAAGCCCTCTACAGCCAGGGCCTGCCCGCCATCGTCCTCGGCGTTGAAGACGTTCAGAAGGAGTATGATAGGCTGAAGGGTCTGGGCGTGGTGTTCAGCCAGGAGCCGACGGTGACGGATTGGGGCACGCAGGCGGTGTTGGACGATGGGTGTGGGAATTACATACAATTACACCAGATTTAGAGCCACTTCAAAGACGGCTGAGACACAAAGGCACGGTATGATCAATTCTAATGCTAATAAGAGCTAACTCCTTTCGTCGGCCGAGCCGGGGCTGTGGCAGCAGCGCCCGGTTTTCCTATGCACGGGATAGCAGTAGAGTAATACCATGTCACGCCATGTAGAGCCAAGCATTGACAGGCAAGACCATACGCACTTATAATCGGCTCGGAGGTACAGCAGATGGGGCAATCCTCAACAAAGAAACTACCGCTCAGGCAATGGCGGCTGAGGAAACTGTTAAGTGCGCGGGAGTTAGCCCGGAGAGCAGGTGTGTCTAGGGATGCGTTAGCTCGCGCGGAGCGAGGGCACAAGGTATGGGAAGTGACGGCCCACAGAATAGCACAGGCGCTGGATGTTGACCTTTCAGAGGTCACCGAGTTCGCACAAGGTTCCCTTAGCCACGCTACATCCGTAACTCTTGAGCAGGATTTAGATTTGCTTTCCAGGTTCGGCGCTGATGCAGACAGCACGGCTATGGAGGCGGCGTTGCTTTCTGAGCCACGGATAGCTAAGGATTGGCTTACGCCGGAGGAAGATGAGTATTGGGCGCATTTGGCAAAGGCTCAGTAGTAATCGTGCATTTCCCATTCACCGACCTGAGCGGAGCGCGACTGCGGCCCGCCATTGTCGTGCAGAACTTGCCAGGGGATGACATGATTCTCTGCATGGTGACAAGTCAATCTGCGAGAGACGCTGATGCCATTCCCCTCGACTCAAGCGGCTTCTCGCGCGGCAGCCTGCATAAGCCGAGTAACATCCGACCCAACCGTCTTTTTACCGGTGAGAATAGAATAGTCAATTACCAGGCGGGCACTCTCACTCAGGACACAATGGACGTTGTCACTGATGCTGTGGTCGACATCGTTAGGAGATAGGGCTTCCTAATTCTGTGCCGAGTAGAAGCAACCCCAAAGAATCTGCTCTTTTCTATGCACCCGCGCCGCCGGGGGGTGTCACATCGGGTGTCCGTTGCGCAGCAAAAAGCCCGTGATCCAAGGACGCGGGCTAATCTACTCCTAGATTGTGGGTGGAGACGAGGGGACTCGAACCCCTGACCCCAACACTGCCAGTGTTGTGCTCTCCCAGCTGAGCTACGTCCCCATGTTCGCTCTCGCGACCGCCCGGCCCCGGCTATCGGAGCGGACGTAAGCAATTATACTCGAACCCCCCGGCCACCGTCAAGCCAGGCCACGCCTCGTTTTCGCGGCCGGACAAACAAAAAGTGCCTCCCCATCAGGAGAGGCACCTCGGAGTCGTGTTTCAGGAAGCAGGAGGACGACTAGCTCCAGTTGACGCTGCCAGCCTTGTTCCAATTGACGCTGGCCCAGTTGACGCTCGCGGCCTTGTTCCAGTTCACGCTCGACCAATTGACGCTGCCGGCGCGCTGCCAATTGACGCTCGACCAGTTGACGCTGTTGGCCCGGTTCCAATTGACGCTGGACGGGGCCCAGTTGACGCTCAATGCCGCTACCGCTGATAGGGCGGCTACAGCCACGGCAAGCCGCATTTTGCGCCATGCTCGGTTGGACATCATTCCCTCCTGCTTGTAGTGCTTGCTCCTGGTCTCTCCCTGGCCTTGCAAGCGAAAACCGCCCCGCACACTAGGTAGCAGCATGGCCCTTCTGTAAGGTCGCACATGCGACGGAGGGCTTGCATGCTGCTACGAGCGGGTGGTTAGCCGAAAAGTACCGTCCGGCTCGCTGAAAGGAGTATACGTGAGGTATTATGTCATGTCAATAGGTGGTAGGAGAAAAGTACTAGATTGTGCTCGCGTGCATGGCTAATCCTTGGGTGTTTAGTTTCATACTTGGGCCCCCCAAGCATCTACTTCATGCGGAAAGCGCTGTAAAAAGCGGTGGAAAGTCGCATGCAGTGTGCTCAACTTACTGGAGGGAACCGTGTGCCTAACGCCCGCCACTTACATCCCGCGCGAACTGCTTGCCAAAGAAAAACTGGAAGGGTATATGACTGCGCATTGCCCAGTGCATTTCGTTATGCAGAGCATTGGGGAAAGCAAAGTAGAGCAAATCTTTTCCTACCTGGTAGCCACGTTCGCGCAAGGCGTCCCTCATTGCAACTGTAGCCTCATAATTATCGCCAGGCCAGCCACTGTCCAAATAAAATTGACCGCGAGCTTCCTCCTCTCTCACTCTACCCAGCAAGTCATCCCTAAAACCGAAGGTGCTGGAAAGGCAGGCAGCCTTGCCGAAAACGTCGGGCCATTGCCAGGCCAGGTAGAACGACACCACACCACCGAGAGAGGAACCCATGATGGCAGTTGTCTTTGGCGAGCTTAGAGTGCGGAACTTACTGTCCACGAACGGCTTCAGCAGTTGCACGATATACCGACCATAGCTCTCATAACCCGGCTTAGTGTAGTCCGTCATGCGATCATCCGTGTAGATACCAACCACTAACACCTTATCGACGACGTTCATCGCGTCGAGCAGGTCCATTGTAGCGTCGACATCCCAGGGTTCCCCCCCGAATGCTTCATGAGGAAAGAAGAGATTCTTACCGTCGTGCATGTAAAGCACCGAGTAGCGCTTCAGCGTGTTTTCGGAGTAGCCTGGAGGCAGGTATACTCGGATCGGATGTGAGTTGCCCGGTGTGCTGCCAGGCACTTCAAGCCTCTCCGTGATTGTGCCTGCCAAGTTGCCATGGAAGAAGGGATAGATATCTTTGCCACCAGGCACGTCCGTAATTCCCAGGTAGTTCGTGCCCTGCGACCAGAAGAAATCGCCCCCATCTCGAAGGCACGGCTTGAAGTAGCAGTACGGGCGATTGAGAGTCAGGAGAAACTGGGTCTGAGTGCCGTCAGCGCTGACGGACTCCGGCTCCACATCTTTGTCCCAGTTCATATCTGTGCGCAAGATGATGCGGCCCGTCGTTAGTGGATAAATGACGCGCACAATCAGCTCACCAGCCATTATCGCCTCCCATTTCGTCCGTCAAGACGCTAATTCGGTAGAGCGTGACGACCGCAGGCATCGTACACGCGCTAGCTGGGAGTCCTGGGGGATTAGAGCTCCGCAGCCTCGATGATGCGAGTGAAAGGCAACTCTGCCCTTTCATTTGCTGCCCGCAACGACTCCGGGTCAGGTGCCTCGAACATGCTCATGTAATGCACCTCACCCGGCACGTAAATAGTACGTATGTGACGTATCTCCGCGCCCGCGGCCTCCGCAGCCTCCGCGGCCTGGTTGAGGTTCTTTTCCGATTGCTGTATCTGCGCTACCTGCTCTTGGGACATCCCAGGCAAGAAGCGCTCTACTATGTAAATTGCCATCTCTGCATCTCCTTTTGGTGTTGAATCTCAGAACTCATGAGCGGCTTAACACTACGATTGACCTTGCTTTGACAGGATAATTGAGATCCTGAAGTGGCGCAACCTGATCGGGTTCTAGGAAGTCCTGCGGACTCTGAAGCCCCGTATCAACTATCCGCCGCCACTCGGCAGCCTGTCCTTCTTGAACGGTGAACACCAGGTCTTGCCAGTACGTGTTGATCATGACGTAGATGTCCACGTCCTGCTGGGAAGCGCCCCGCAGGCAGAAGGCCAGCGTATGGGAGTTGAAACTCAAGTCCGCCTGACCCTGGACGCCATACCAGGCCACATCGGCCCGCCAGAAGCCACTACGACTCAGCGACGGGTGCGCTTTGCGGAAGGCGATCATCTTCTTGAAGAATCTGAAGATATCCTGGTTCTTCGTTAGCAGGTCCCAATCTAACCAGGAAATTTCATTGTCCTGGTTATACGGGTTGTTGTTGCCCCTTTGCGTGTTCATGAACTCGTCGCCCGCGACTAACATGGGCGTGCCATTGGCTAAGAGCAGCAGGCAGCAAAAATTCTTCACCTGCTGCTTGCGTAGCTCCACGACCTGAGGCGGCACATTCTCGTCGCCCTCCCACCCGCAGTTCCAGCTAATGTTGGCATCCGTGCCGTCCCTGTTGTTGTGGCCGTTAGCTTCATTATGTTTGTTGTTGTACGATACCAGATCGTAGAGACAGAACCCATCGTGCGCCGTAATAAAGTTGACACTCTGATAGGGGTGGTAGGAATCGAGCAAGGCATCCGGGAAGAGGTCGTCGCTGCCATACAGCCTCCTGATGAGGTCAGCGATCCTGCCTGGATCGCTCTTAACGACAGAGCGTATATCGTCGCGGAACTTCCCGTTCCATTGCAGCCAGCTCGTTCCAGGAAAGGCGCGCCCCAACTGGTAGCTCGTCATGTCCCAGGCCTCGGCAATGAGACGCGTATCGTCCAAGTAGACGTCATTGCTGATCTCGGCCATCACAGGGGGGTCCTCAAGGATCGAGCCATCGGACCCTCTCGTGAAGATGGAAGCGAGATCGAAGCGAAACCCGTCCACGTGCATTTCCTTGACCCAGAAACGGAGGCTATCCACTACTAACTTGCGCACGTACGGGTGCGCGCAACGCAACACGTTGCCGGTGCCCGCGTCATCCCGGTAGGTGCGCATGTCCTTCTCCAGCAGATAGTAGGCGCTGTTCGCTATTCCCCTATAGCTGTAGTTGGGGCCGCTTTCGTCAAGCTCGGTCGTGTGGTTGTAGACGACGTCTAGAATGACTTCGATACCTGCGCTATGTAGCGCCTTGACCATGTCGCGAAATTCGTTGAATGCCTCTGCGGGCTCGCTATTGACGGAGTATGATTGGTGGGGCGAGAAGAAGTTCAAAGTCATGTAGCCCCAGTAGTTCCCCTCTAGGGGGTCGTACTGATGAATCGGCATCAGCTCTACCGCGGTGACACCTAGCTCCTGTAGGTACGGTATCTTCTCCACTACACCTGCAAAGGTACCCCGCTTCTCCGCGCTCACCCCAGAGTTGTCCCTGGCGGTAAAACCCTTCACGTGCATCTCGTAGATAATCAGGTCGGACGTGTGGTGCGGTCTCCGGTCGTCACCCCACTCGAACGGCGCGGCGTCTGCGCGTAGCACACCTAGGGGCGCGCGGCCCGCATTCGATCCGGGACGGCTGGCTGCCGTTCGGCTGAAATTGGGCGGGAACAAGACACCCATCGCGTAAGGGTCAAGCAAGACCTTCTCACGATCAAAACGTTCGCCTGGGTCCGGGGCGCTCGGCCCGTTTACCATGTACCCGTAATACGTGGCGTTGTTTGTGGCCGCCAACGGGATCCGGCAATGCCAGGTGGGTCCCGACTTGTTTTTCAGCGGGTCGAGGTTCAACTGAAAAACCGGGGTGGCGAAATCTTGCGACGAAAATAGAAGTAGTGTGACTGTCGAGGCGTACCTGGAATAGAGCGCGAAATTAAAGGCAGACTCCTCCTCTATCCAGGTGACCCCTAGAGGGCCAGGAGAGCCGGCGATAGCATCCCAGTCTGGCGGCCCTGCCATCAGTCGTATCCGCCGCACATAAAGAGAGAGATGTCTGCATCGCTGGGGTTCATCAACCCATGGAGGTTGCCACCTTTTAGCATAGCGAAGTGGCCCGGGCGCAACGTGCGAATTTCAAAACAGCGCTCGCGCTGCGGCATCTTGCACCAATCGCCCACCACCATGAATCCACGCCCCTGCATCATCAAGAATATCTCCTGGTTGTCTCGATGGCGGTGCAACCCAATACCACAATTGGCCTTCAACAGGTGGGAATCCATGTAATCAACCGCAAAAAAGTTCTCATTAGGCCGCGCATGCGACTTGCTGCCGAAGGCGTCAAAGTTCCATGCCTCGAGTGCGCGGCCAAGCTCGTTGCTGCCTGCGTAGCGGCCATAGTTGGAGAGCAGGTTGCGATACTCCAGGAAACCAACACCTCCATGCGGATTCGGGCTTATCCCCACTCCAAGGAAATTCTCCCAGCCGCGCAGGATCATGTTGAACCCGAAACGGTAGTTCGCCCCGTTCTGCGAGTCCCAGACGCTCCCCGTGCTATCGCTCCACGCAACCTCGATATACAAGGGCAAGATCGGGTGCATGGTGCTGTTAGGCGCCACCTGCACCATGTAGCGGTCATCCAGACCATCACGGGTGAAGTCTGAAAACACGCCATTCACGAGGTCGCTGCGCTGCAACTCGCCTCGGTCGAAAGCATCCTGGGCCTTGCTGTCCAGTTTGCTGCGCAGATCAAGCCCTGGATAGCCCCAGAACTCCACCTCGTACCTATCACTGCGCTCGTTATAAGGAACGTCAATTGGCTGGGCTATTGTCGCGTTACCGACCTTGATCCACAGCTTAATCTTCTGCCCTAATTGATGATTCGCCGCCGCTGAGAGCCGCGAATCGACTCCCCCGCGGTAAGAAACTCTCAGGAAAGCCCCCGTCCAGTCCCCTACGTTCACCCAACCTCTGATGATCTGCGTGTCTCCGAGAAAAAAATCACGCACGTTTTGCTTTTGGAAGTCCGTCTTATCGTCCTGTTGCGTAGGATCAAGCACCTGGAAATTAGCCCCACTCGGACCGTACAATTCGAGGTGCTCAAAGGGGAAGAGGTACTGGGTGTAGTCCATTAAGTATCGCTCGCGCTCTGCCGCCAGTTGGACCGTTTGCATGATGTGCAGTAGCTTGAGCAGGGAGTTACCCTGGTCGTAATTTGGTTTAGTGTTGGGATCAACTGAGACAACTGTATCGCTATGAACGACGAACATTCGTGACTCCTTCAGGCAAACGGCACGTGCTGCCGACAAAGGCAATCCTAGATTGCATGCGACGCGACCATCGCGCCTAGGCAGATGCAACTCCGGCTACGATGGGCTGTGAGGCTCGACAGATCTACATAGGTAGCGCACTTACGCGCTGTGGTACAGGAAAGCGACAAACTTGAGAGGTTCGGTGCCTGGGTTGCGAATTCCGTGAATGCCGCCGCTCTTCGTGTAGATCACGCTCCCTGGCTTTACCGGTACTTCCTTGCAGTCGTGCATGCCAAGGCCGTAGATCTCCCGCTGCACCGTTGGAAAGTTTGCGGTGGTTGGATCGTCGTTCGCGCCGAGGTAAGCAAGACCCTCACCCTGTACGATATAGTAAAGCTCCTCCGAGCCGATGTGGCGGTGCGTTCCTTCCACTTCCCCAGGGGGGATCGTAACTTCATGAAAGAAGACGACCGAGCTGCCCAGGTCCCTCTGCACGAGCCAGCGCATTTCAATAACGTTGTCATCGCGGCGGTCGGGATTATCAGGGTCCATCATCGCATTGACGTAGCGCACGGGGGCTATGTCTTCCGCTTGAAAATACCAGCCGCGCTGAAAATTGATCTGGTAGTTGTTATCCTGGATCGTGTTTTGAGGCGAGCTAGGTTCCTGCGTCCGAGGCTCCTGGTGGGAAGCCATGTAGTTGTTGTCCCACTGGGGATCATTGATCTGGTAGCCCGCAGGTAAGTCCCGGTCGCTTTCCCTGAATGCCAGCTGTATCTGTTTGAGCGCCTTGATGTCGCGCAGAGCCGGTCCGAACTCCTTTACTCGGGTGATCGGGCCCTGCCAGCCCATCTGATCTAGCACCTCAAAATCGTGATTGGTGCTTGCTGGGGGTTCGAGCGTCTCCCAGATTTCCACCTGGTGCGCGTCAATCCAGGGTGAGTAGTGCAGCCTCACAGTGGCTTCGGCGATGTTCTGTTGGTCGGCGGGTATCAACTTTACCCAGGCGAGCACTTCATCCTGCACGCGGCGCTGTTCCTCACGGGCCAGCTCCACCAGGCGGCTGGCGCGATACTCGATCCTCATGAAGTTGCACAGAAACTTGCCGTCCATATAGACCTCGCCCTTGAGGATGGTGGTGTCCAGCTTACTGCGTACTTCTCTGACGTTGTAACGATAGCGCGAGCTGCGGGAGGCGCTGAGATAGGCCGCATGGTAGATGCGGTCGGGGAAAAATACTACCTTGAAGACGCTATTCTCCGGGGTTGTAAAGATATCCCCAAAACGTGGGTCCATAATCTTAGATCCTTTTCAGCAACTCATCTGCTACGCGGAAAGAGTTCGCCTGTATGGTCAAAGTTGGGTTCGCGCCACCCGAAGTAGGCATGAACGAACCATCCGTGAGATAAAGGTTATCGAAGTGCCACGCTCTGCATGTCGTATCGAGAACGGAGTCCTCAGGGTCCGTGCCGAAGCGCGCCCCTCCCAGGATATGGTTGGCGCATCTAGCCAGGGCGTTTTCGGCCATGTAGACACCGCCTTCTCCAAGTCCATCGGTGACTCCAGCGCGTGTTAGTATATCGGCGCATTGGCCGGCGAAGGTATTCATCAGCGCAATGTCATGGTAGTGCCACTGTTTCAGGATGTAAGCTGCGGGGCGACCCCATTTGTCTTTGACGGTCGGGTGCAACTCAATCCGGTTCGTTTTCAGAGGCACCTGGTTCGCCATGAAGCTCACAGAGAGTCCCCGCCCGAAGTTCCTGTCCAGGAAAGTGACCAACGCATCTCCGGTTAGCTGCGTGGCATCCATGAATGCTTTCCAGACGGTATCCAGGTCCTGGCTGCCGTAGTTGCGCGCCAGGGACATCGGCAGGGCGCGGTCGGAGGTGTTGTTATAGATGGCGCCACCCGCCCACAAGTGGCTGTCGAGTAGGAAGTCTTCAGTGGCGCAGAAATCGGTCGCCCAGTCGCTGTCGAGGCTGATCGACTTGTCGAAGCGATTAGGCATCGGCACGTTGGCCGACGCGCCCCCGAAGCAGTGCGTGAGGAAGTACTTGCCGAGCAGGTCGTTCTGGTTGATCCGCTGGTCGAATTCGGGGCTTAACTGGGCAGAGAGCTTCAGCAGGCGCACCGACTCGATCGCAGAACAGGCTATCACAACGAGCTTGCCCTCGACGACCTGAGACACTCCACTTGGATCGCGGTAGTGAACGCGATTCACCAGGCTCCCCTCGCACTCGATGTGAGTGACCACGCAGTTGGGGCGAAGTTCGAAGTTGGGCAGCGTGCTTATAGGCCCGAGCAGCGACACCCAGGTACTCGACTTGAGACCAAGCGGATCGCCATAGCGGTTGACGTAGCCTGTTTTCGCCGTTTCAGGGTCGCTCGGCGCCTTGCGCCCACTCGGCTCGTGATCCTCCGTGATCAAGGCCAGTGGGGTGCGATAGCGCATCATGCCCTTGGCGTCCATCCCGGTCTCGATGTACTGGCTAATCGGGTTTGGCGTGAGCGGTTTTTGGTAGCAGTCCTCACTGAACGGCTTAGCTTGCCCCTGTTGGGTCCCGTTGACGCCGATGATAGTCTCTGCCTTGCAATAGTAAGGCTCTAATTCGTCATAGGTGATAGGCCAATCCCTCGCCTCTCGCTTGATATCCCCAGTGGGGTCATAGCGCAGATCGGTCCGGCCCTCGTTGAAACTCTTCAGACGCAAGTCTAGAGGGCTGAAGCGCAAAGAAACGCTGCCGTAAAGCTGAGTTCCCCCACCGACTACCTGGGCGGTATAGCCCTCTATCGTAGCCGCATCCTGGCCGTCGGGGCGGCGATAGATGTGCGGCTCGTCGTTGAGGTCCGGCTCGACGTGGCTGGAATAGTATGAAGCTCCATTGTTGGCGACTCCAGGGATCTGAATCCGTTTCTCCGCCCCCGTCGAGAATGCCTCATCGCGTTTGAAGTCGCTCAAGCCAAGCGGGTCCTGGTACTGTGGCTTGAACAACGGGCCTTTCTCCAGGACCAATACGGACTTCCCGGCCTTTGCAAGTGTATATGCTATAGGCGCGCCACCCGCGCCGCTGCCCACAATAACTACGTCGAACTCCGTTTGCATAGCGTCTCCTCAAACAAGTATCAAGCGGCAAGTCTCAACCGTGATAGTCGGCATTGCTGCCCAGCGGCACCTCTAGCGCCTTGCGCCAATCGAAAGCAGATTTTCCATCCTTATCTCGAAACGTCTCTTCGAGATATGCCCACCCGCTCGCGCCTATGTTCCCCCCGTACCGTGGGTGCGAAAAAGCGCCTGAGTAGGTATGACGCCGCAGCAACTGTAGAAAATAGCGCGGGTCGTTGTAGCGGTTGTAATCCCAGCCGTTGACATTGCCCGTCGCCATTTCTTTGTACAGGTCGTCATAGATATCAGCTGGCATTAGCGTCGGCTCGATAGAAGGGTTGCGTTTCCTGAGTATCTCAATGATCAAAGGCAGACAGATCTTGTAATCTATCAGGTGGTAGTTTTCCTCCCTAGCCAGGAGATTATCTATGAAGCTCACCACGCCCACCGGTTCATCAAGTCGGTAAGCGTGGATAAATTGTGTGTCCTTGGTCTGGCGGTCTAGACTGTAGTAATAGCGATTCAGGAAGTCCTGCGCCTCTTTCGTTCTAAAAGGGAGCACGTGGTCCGTCAACCTGGCTAAAAGGTCCCGCTCCCATTGTTCGAGTGTAAGCGGCGTTGTGCATAGGAAGGTGAAGAACCTGGACCAAACCTTTCCGTTGTCCAGCGTTACACGTTGGGGATTGATCGGATCGACAATCGCTTCCCCATCCAGAATAAACTTGTACGTGTGAATCTGTCCCTTAGGTACGAGCACAGTTACCGTGAAGTACTTGCTGTCGCCGACTTGGCGCAGAGGGATCGGCTCATATAGGTTGCTGAAGGTGCCAACCACAGAGACCTGTTGGGGAGGGGTTGAGCCTTCGTTAGCATAAACAAACGTCACCTCGTTCTGTGCGTAGGTGCTCTCGAAGTTCACTCCGTCACTGTAGACATCGACAATAGGAAATCGCCAGGATTCGCATATTCGGGATCGTATGTCATCTGGGTCAAATTGGCCGAAGTTGTGGCGAGGATCTGTGTTATTCCGAGCTAGATACTTAGCGCAGTGATTCAACACATACAGATCATCTTTAAGTAATATCTGCACTGCCATACTCAATTCCTTCTGAAGAATTCATAGCTCAATCTGCCCGATTGTATAATCGGGCACTTGCTAAACCACACAGCTTTTAGTAAAACTGCGCTTCAAAATAACAACTAAGTTCATGCGGCCACTTACGTGAATGCCGCTGGGTGTCACACCGCCAGCAAAGAGCATGGCGCAGTAGTACTAGAATATACTACAACTTCTATTATGTGTCAACCCCTGGAAGCTAGAGGACCGGTCAATGGTAGAAAGAGGTTTTACCGTTAGCACGAAAACTGGCAACTCAGCGGCGCCGCCCGCGGTTGTAGCACCAGACGAAGCGCCGAACACTTTTTGGGAGCATCTACTGAGCGAAGCAGTATGAACGCAGTTTGAGTCCGCTAGATAGGTGCATGGGCCGGCATTGATGCTCTCTATCATGTAGGTCTGTTCCTTACATGCGACACTAAATGGCTGCTTCCTCTACCCTCAGCAGTGTCAGGCCGAAGCAAGCCTGCAAACACCGTGAACTGCTCAGATGAGTAGCATTGTGTTTGAGGCAACTCGTCTGCGTGCTGCTTCATGCGCACCGCATCCCTGCTCTCCAGAACCTAAATTCCTCCAATCAGGAGTCTGTTCCTGGAACGTGACACCAATGCGTAGACTTGTCTGCCTGCCAAGGCGAGTGGCGCGTCTGTTTCTACTATCTGCGTACACCAGCTATCAGCCTCTTTTCAGGCAAGAGCCGTTCATGGGGGTCGCCAGAGAGAAGTAGTGCAGTTCGCCTGGTTAGGAGGTCACTGCTGCGAATAACTATGAAATACATGTCCCAGTGCCAATAATTTTGAAATAGCCGTGCGTTAGCAAAGGTCTAGAACTGCCAAGAACTATTTAATTGACCACCCTTGCTCAGTGCAGGTGCGTGCCGCGCGCGGGTATAATGTCAGCATGCGCGTCGGCATCAATGCACACCTGCTCTCCTTCAGCGGCAGCTACCGCCAAGCGGGGCTTAGCCGGTACATAGACGAACTGCTCTTTCAGCTACCAACCGTCGCGCCCGACCTACAGTTCACTGGCTTCACCGGCAGCGAGGTCTTGCCCGAGGCGGCGCAGGCCCGGCGGCCGGAGAACCTCACCCTAGCCAGCAGTCGCTTCCCAACGCAGCGCGCCCTCGTACGTATCGCCTGGGAGCAGCTAGTCCTCCCCGGCGCGGCCCTGCGGCACAGGCTCGACCTGCTGCACTGCCCCGTGAACGTGCGGCCCGTGATTTCGCCCTGCCCCACCGTGGTGACGATTCACGACCTGGTGTTCCTCCGCTCGCCTGAGAGCTTCCACCCTGCCAAGCGCCGTTACCTGAGCGCCATGACCGGCTGGTCGGCCCGCCACGCCGCGCACGTCATCGCCGTGTCGGAGTCCACCCGGCAGGACGTTATCGCGTTGCTGGGCGTGTCCCCCGGCAGAGTGACCACCGTGCATAACGGCGTCGGCGAGCAGTTCAGGCCCGTAAGCGCCGCCGAGCGTGAGGCTTTCAGGGCGCAACAGGGTATCACCGGGCGCATAATGCTCTACGTGGGCACCCTTGAGCCGCGCAAGAACCTCCCCATGCTGATTCGGGCTTTCGCGGCACTGGTGGAGGACCCCACAATGCAAGACGTGAAGCTGTACGTTGGGGGCAGCAAGGGGTGGTATTACGATGAGATTTTCGCCACCGCCGAGCGTGTTGGCCTCACCCAGTCGGGCCGCGTGACCTTCCTGGGACGCGTGCCCGATGAGCAGCTACCCTTGTGGTATAATGTCGCCACCGCGGTCGCCTATCCTTCTTTATACGAGGGGTTTGGACTGCCTGCCCTCGAAGCCATGTCGTGCGGCACGCCGGTGCTGGCTTCCAACACGTCGGCATTGCCGGAGGTGGTGGGAGGCGGGGGCCTGCTGCTCGACCCCGGCGACGAAACAGCCTGGCTCGGCGCGATGCAGCGGGTGTTGTCTAACGAGCAGTTGCGGGCCGAACTCTCCGCCAAGGCCATCGAGCAGGCGTCCGGCTTCAGTTGGGACCGCTCGGCACGCGAGACGGTGGCGGTATACCGGCGGGTGCTCCAGAAGCGGGCGCAGAGACGTTCAAGGCACGCGGGGGCGAGATAACATTGATCAAGGGCGAGCTACCAGCAGTCGCAGACCTCGATATCGTAAGCCACGGGGCCGAACAGACCCGGCGGCTCGGCGCGCACCTGGGCAAGTTCCTGCAACCGGGCGACCTGCTCCTCCTCGAAGGCGATTTCGGCTCGGGCAAGACTACCTTCACACAAGGCATAGCCCAGGGCCTCGGCATTGACGCGCGGTACGTCAACTCACCTACCTTCACCCTCATCAACGAGTACGACGGCGAGCGGGCGCACCTGTCCCACATCGACCTCTACCGCCTGGAAGGAGACGAGCAGGTCGCCACGCTCGGCCTAGACGACTACCTGTCCGGCGACGGAGTCACAGTGATTGAGTGGCCGCTGGGGGCCGCTGCCTGGCTGCCCGACGAGTACCTCATGGTCCGGTTCTGGCACCTGAGCGAGACCAAGCGCACCCTCCGCTTCTGGGCGCTCGGCGCGCGCTACCGCGAGTTGGTCGAGCAGTTCAAGAAGGACGCATATGGCGCGTAATTCCAGCATGTCAGGCCGTCTTTCTTCGACCCTTTTCCATCAGCACAAGTACAATCCGCACGCCCTATGATACTCGCCATTGACACCTCGACCGACTACGCCAGCCTCGCCCTCTATTTGCCGGGCGAGGGCGTGATCGCGGAACAGACCTGGCGCTCGGGCCGAGAGCAAACCACTCAGTTGCTCCCCAACGTGCAGCGTTTGATGTCGCTGGTGGGTGCCGAGACAAGCACCATGACGGGGGTAGCCGTCGCGACCGGACCGGGGTCGTTCAGCGGGGTGCGCATCGGCATCAGCACCGCCAAGACGCTGGCCTACTCCCTAGGTATCAAGCTCTGGGGCGTGCCCAGCCTGGACGTGTTGGCTTACTCGCAGGCCGCCGTCACCGCCGCCCAGGTGTGCGCGGTGCTCGCCCTCGGCAGGGGCCGCTACGGGTGGGCCGCCTACCGCACGCGGGGCGCGAGGTGGCAGCGGCTCACGGATTACGCCAACAACACCATACCGGAGATCGCGGCTGTGGTCGCGGAGACAGGTAGAGAGGCACGTATCGCCACCCTCTTCTGCGGGGAGCTAGACCTGGCGGCGGCAGCCCAGATAAGCGGCATCATGGGCAACGACGCGTCCGTAGCCCCGGCAGCGGCGGGCCTGCGGCGGGCCGGGTACCTGGCGGAGCTTGCCCTCCAGCGCGCCGAGAGAGGCGAGGACGACGACCCGGCTACTTTGCAGGCCATCTACTTGCAACCTAAAATGGATGCTTGACCTGCCCCATGTGCAGAGCGTGTATACTTACAGGGCAGAGCGCGTCGAAGCCCATGCTCGATGAGGAGCAGTTGCACAGATAGTATGCCCTACATCTTAGAGAACATGACCCACGACGACATAGCCCAGGTCGCCGCCATCGAGCGGGTCTGCTTTACTATGCCCTGGCCCGTGTCGGCGTACAAACGCGAGTTGAAGACCCCCGAGACGAACCGTTACATCGTGGTGCGCTACCTGACGCCGGAGCAGGCAAGCGAGGTGGGCCTACCTGAGCCGACGACATACGACCTTACTCACCTGACCCATGCCCAGCTAAATCCTAATGGCAGCGAAGCCTTTGCGCAGGGTAAAACGCAGCAAGGCGGTGGCCTCTCTCGGCTGACCTCACTGTTGCCCTGGCGCAAGAACGGCCACGCCGGTGGCGAGGAAGAAGACGGGCACAGGCGATTTCCGGTGGTGGGGTACGCGGGCCTCTGGCTCATGGTGGACGAGGGGCACGTCACCACAATCGGGGTCCACCCCGACCACAGGGGCAAGGGCGCGGGCGAACTACTCTTCCTCGGGCTGGTGGATATAGCGGCTGAAATGAAGGCCGCGCGTGTCACCCTGGAGGTACGCGTGTCGAACCTGCCCGCCCAGGCGCTATATCGCAAGTACGGACTGGAGATTGCCGGGGTCCGCAAGCGGTATTACAGCGACAACGGCGAGGACGCCTACATCATGTGGAGCGAGCCGGTAACCTCCCCACACTTCGCGGAACGTATGGCACGCCTGCGAGAAGAGTTGGCGACCCGCCTCAAGGCGAGCTTTTACACAGACCTGCCGGCGGCCCACCCCGTGGACCGCTCCCGGCTACAATAAGCACAGAGACTATGAACATCCTTGCAATTGAAACCTCCTGCGACGAGACCTCCGTGGCCGTCGTCCGCAACGGCAGGCACATACTAGCGAATGTAATCGCCTCACAAATTCCCCTGCACCAGAAGTACGGTGGGGTGGTGCCTGAGCTTGCTTCACGCCAGCACGTGGTGACGATTGTGCCCGTGCTGGACGAGGCGCTGAAGCGGAGCAGCGTGGACTGGTCCCAGGTGGATGCCATCGCGGTGACGAAGGGGCCGGGCTTGTCTCCCGCTCTCCTGGTGGGTGTGAACGCGGCCAAGGCGCTGGCGTTCGCCCGGCGGAAGCCCCTGCTGGGCGTGAACCACATGGAAGGCCACATCTACTCTAACTGGCTCATTCCCGAGGCAGCATCGGCGGCGGGTGAGACCCCGCCCGAACCGCAGTTCCCGGTGCTGAACCTGATCGTGTCGGGCGGGCATTCCGAACTGGTGCTTATGACCGGGCATGGGCAGTACCAGATGCTCGGCAAGACCATAGACGACGCGGCGGGCGAAGCGTTCGACAAGGCGGCCCGCATCCTGGGTCTCGGCTACCCCGGCGGACCTGCCATCCAGCGGGCCTCCGAGGGCGGCGACCCCAATCGCTTCCAGTTGCCGCGTGCCTGGCTGAAGGGCACCTACGACTTCTCGTTCAGCGGCCTCAAGACTGCCCTTCTCAGGAAGGTGCAAGAATATGGAGTAGTTACGAGCAAGCCCGCGCCCTGGCAGAAACAGGAATCCGAGGGCGCTAACGGCCACACGTCGCCGGCGGCAGCCGTGCCTATCGTGGAGAGGGAGCTACCGGTAGCCGACCTTGCCGCGTCGTTTCAGGCAGCCGTGGTGGATGCGCTAGTCGAAAAGACAGCGGCTGCGGCGGCTGAGTACAACGCGCGGGAGGTGCTGGTCGCGGGCGGCGTGGCGGCGAACGGCCTGCTACGGTCGCGCCTGAAGGAGCGACTGCCTATGCCCTTCCGCTACCCGCCCATCGTGCTGTGCACCGACAACGCCGCGATGATCGCCGCCGCTGCCCACTATCGCTATGAGGACGCGTTGCAACACGACCTTACTATGGACATTGAGCCAAGCGCGCGCTACGTGTAATGGGAAGTTGAAGAGGAAGCATGAGGGCTGTAGCTTATGCCGCAGCCTTCTTAGAAGTTATTTCAAGACTACTGTAGGGGCAGGCCCCTGTGCCTGCCCTAGTGCTGATCTCCAGCAAGGGCAGGCACAGAGGCCTGCCCCTACAACCGTTCTCGTCCAGGTTTTGAAATAGGTTCTTAGTACGCTTGACCAAACGTCTTTTCCAAGTGGCTCGAAGAGATGAATGGGTATTTTGGTATACATCCCACTCATCAAGAGGTTCTTCAACCTCTCATGAGTCGCGAACCTGATAGCGATTAGGGTCCTCGAGCGGGCTGCCGCGCAGACGGCAGGCCCTCAACTCACCGCCTTCTTGAGCAGCGCGCTGATCCTTTCCTCTTCGGCGGCAGTCAACTCCTTCAGCGCGAAGGAGGTCGGCCACATAGCCCCTTCATCGAGGTTCGCCGTATCGTTAAAGCCGAGGGTCGCGTACCTCGTGTTGAACTTATGCGCGCTAGTGAAGAAGCAGACGATCTTGCCGTCCCTGGCATAAGCAGGCATCCCGTACCAGGTTTTTGGCATGAGGTCCGGCGCACTGGCTTTGATGATAGCATGAATCCGCTCTGCCATGACACGGTCCGGTTCCGGCATCTCGGCGATCTTCGCTAGCACGGCGCTTTCCCCGTCCGCTTTCTCTGCCTCCGCCTTCAGCTCTCTGGCGCGCTCCTTCATTGCGGCTCGTTCCTCGGCGGTGAATCCCTTGGACTTCTTGCCCGTCGCGGCGGTGCTTTTGGCGGACTTCTTCTCTTCTTCTTGCATAATAGAATTCCTTTCTAAATAGTAAGGAGCATCTTTGGTTTCTGCGAACAAAACCGTCTATTAGAACTCATCGGAAAAATGACAGCAAAATGGCGGAATAGAATATGAGCACGAAAGCCGCGCCCTTGTCGTTCTTCCCTGCGCTCAGAATGACAAGGGCGCGGCTTTCGTGCTGATGTTCGACAGCGTTGTCATTGAGACAGCTTCCAGGCATTCTCAGCGCATTTTCGACTAATGCTGTATCAACGTCAGGCAGTTCATATCACCCGGCGCGTCAATCTGCATTATGTCAAGGACAGTGAGGCTCAGGTCGCACAGGCGGCCTCCACGCCTAAGTCGCGCCTGACGCAAGTGGCTGCCTTCGGGCGCGACCAGGATGAAGGGCACGGGGTTCGTGGTGTGAAAGGTATGAGGGCCGCCGTTGTCGGGATCGACCATTAGCTCGGCGTTGCCGTGGTCTGCGGTAATCAACATCACGCCCTCGGCGTCCTGCACCGCGCTGTAAACTTGCCCCAGGCAGCGGTCTACCGCCTCGCATGCCAGCATGGTAGCGTCCAGCTTGCCGCTGTGGCCCACCATGTCGCCGTTGGCGAAGTTGGCTACTATGAAGTCGTACTCTCCACTTGCGATGCGGGCAGCCAACTCTTCCGCGATGCTGTAGGCGCTCATTTCCGGCTGGAGGTCGTAAGTCGCAACTTTAGGCGACGGTACCAGCACGCGGTCCTCGCCCGGAAAGGGCGTCTCGGTGCGGCCGTTGAAGAAGAAAGTCACGTGGGCGTACTTCTCGGTCTCGGCTATGTGGAACTGCCGCAGGCCCAGGTCGCTCAACACGCGGGCCAGGGGCACCTTGACTTCCATCGCCTGGAAGGCGACGTGCACGTCCAGGTCTTCCTCGTAGCGGGTCATGGTGACATAGTAGAGGTCGGAGAGCCGCCTTTGACGCTCGAAGCCCTGGAAGTCCACGTCGGTAATGGC
>JALZHI010000002.1 GCA_030913985.1 Chloroflexota bacterium
ACCACCAACTGCTGTAGTGCAGCCACAACATGGGCAGCCACTATGGATGACCCATATATCTCCACGCTTGCTATAGGCGACCTGGCGATAGAGCCGAACGGCCACACCGTCTACGCAGGCACGGGCGACCTGCGGTTTGGGACGTTCTCCTTCGGGAGTGGTGGACTGCTCAAGAGCACCGACTTTGGCGCTACCTGGCAGGTAAAAGGTTACGATGTGTTCGAGCCACGCTACCAGCAGCCCGCCGGTGTATTCCCTCAGTACAACTCCATAGGCAAGGTGGCCGTCCACCCGACCGATTACAACAGGCTGGCAGTCGGTACCAAGCTCGGTATGTACTTCTCGTATGACAAGGGCGACACCTGGGCTGGACCATGTTTGCCCGACCCGTTCCCCAACCAGCGGCAGGATATTACTGGCCTCCTGGCGATGACCCGTACCAACACTCTCACCGATCTGTTTGTAGCTGTGGGCGCTAGAGGTTATAGCACCACGGTGCAGACTAACCTGGGGGAGAACGGAGCTAACAGCATCTACAAGGCCACCTGGCCCTCCAGTGGCTGTCCGACAGACTGGCGTCATATGAGCCGCGCCGACAACGGCTGGCCTCCCGGCTCGGGCACCGGCATTCCCGTGCACCTGGGCGGCAACGTGCTAGGCCGTATCGACCTGGCCTTTGCCCCCAGCAACCCCGACTATATCTACGCAGAAGTGCAGGCAATCAAGCCCGGCTATGGCGGTTTGCAGCGGGGCGGTATGCTTGGCATCTGGCGCTCCACCGACCGTGGCGAGACCTGGGAGCAGCGCACTACCGCCCAGGACCTGGAAAACGCTCAGAACGCGTGCGGCGGTAACTGCGTAGGCGACGTGCTTAACGTGTGCGGCGACGTGGCGCAGAACTGGTACGACCAGCACATAGTGGTCGATCCCAACAACCCCGAGGTGATCTTCTTCGACAACATCAACGTCTGGAAGTCCACCAATGGCGGCGATACCGTGCGCGACCTCACATGCGGCTACAGCACCATCCAGGTGCCGCGCCCCGTGCACGTAGACCAGCACGCGATTACCTTCCTGCCCGGTTCCTCCAGCAGGCAGCTAATCGGCAACGACGGCGGCGTCTACTTCACAGAGAACGCCAATACTCAGCAGCCGGTCTACATCCAACTGAACAACAGCCTGAGCACCATCGAGTTCTACGGCGGCGACATCAGCGCCAACTTCGCAACCTCGAACAGCCCGTTCGCGGTGGCGGGCGCGCAGGACAACGGCTCGTCCTCCTGGCAGGGCACATCCAACGTCGCTGGCTCGCCCAAGCTGTGGCAGCAGCGCATCGGCGGCGACGGTATGTTCGCCCGCATAGAGCCTGTGTTCGGCCAGCGCGTCTACATGGAAGCTCAGGTAGGTGCGATGCGGCGTTCTGATACGGGGCACACCGGGCCTTACGTGCTCGATTGTCTCAATATCAGCCCCGCTCCCAATGCGCCTGGTTGCGTGCCCACCAACTTTGACGTGGACGCTCCGCGCTTGAGCTTCATCTTCCCGTACGAGATCTACAAGGGCGTGCCGGCCGCCAAAGGCCCCGGAGACGAGTGCGATCTGACGCCGGGAGAAGGCTGCAAGCACTTCATCGGCGGCACCTACCGCGTGTGGGAGAACCTCACCGGGTTGCGGGACGGTTCTACACCCAGCGGTCTCTGGTATCCAACCAGCCCTGACCTGACGAAGAACACCCTGGCAGACCGCTCGCACATCAACCAGCTAGCCTTCGCCTTCAGGACCGACAAGATAGCCATAGCGGGTACCAACGACGGCAACGTCTGGGTGGGCTTTGGCCTCGGCGCGGGCCAGGGTATCAGTTCTACCTGGAAGAACCTCACCGGCGGCAATGCCGTGCTGCCTAACCGTCCCATACTGGACGTGGTACTCGATGCCAACGTGGTCAGCACCAGCACAAACCTGATAGGCTACGCGGCGGTAGGCGGCTTCAACGAGAACACGCCCAATCAGCCGGGCCACGTCTTGCAGTTTAGCTGCACGAATAGCTGCAATAGCTTCAACTGGTTGGACAAGACGGGCAACCTGCCCAACATCCCGGTGAACGCTATCACCCTGAACCCCAACTTCCCGCAGCAGGTGTTCGCGGGCACGGACTGGGGTGTGTACTACACCAACGACATCCATGCGGCCACTCCAGTGTGGCACCGCTTCAACCAGGGCATGCCTAACGTCATGATCTGGGACTTCTCCATAGACCGGGGCTTCACCACACTGGCGGCGTTCACCCGCAGCCGTGGGGCTTACGTGTGGCCGCTGCCCTCTGCGCCGTTCGAGCAGACCGCCACCCCCACCGTTACAGGCACTCCGCCCAACACCGCTACCGCTTCCGCCACAGCGCAGACGCGCACACCTCAGATACCTGCTACCTACACCCCGTTGCCACCCACCAACACTCCTACCCCCTTTGCCACAGCCACACTGGTCCCTTGCGGAGTGGAGCGGCCACTGTACGAGCCTTTCGAGAACGGCACGCTAGGGGCTTTCACCTCTAAGACCGTCTCGGAGGAGGGCGGCACCAATCAGTGGGTTGTCTGGAGCGAGGTTGTCCACACCGGTGGATACGCCGCCCATGTAGCCAACAACTCGTCACCCTCCCTCCAGGCCCTCGAAATGACCAACCCGATACTCATTCTGCCTGCGGCCACAGGCGCGCAGATGGAATTCTTCCACCGGTACGCCTTCGAGGACCCAACGTTGTCATACGACGGTGGCGTGCTGGAGTACTCGACCGACAACGGCGCTACCTGGGCGGACGCAGGGGAGATGATCACCGTGGGTGGCTACAACGGCACCCTCCTACCAGGCAGCGAAAACCCGTACGCCCTGCGCGAGGCATGGACCAACGTCAGCCCCAGCTACCCCAACTTCAACCGCGTGGCGGTAAACCTGTCCAGCCTCAACGGCAAGAGCGTGAAGTTCCGCTTCGTGCATGCTTCCGATGCGGCCACGGGCGCGGAAGGTTGGACCATCGACAACGTGGTGATCACCTACACGGGCCAGTGCGTGCCCGCCACAGCTACGGTCACCGCCACAGCCTGCCCGGTGCAGTTCCAGGATGTGCCTCCCAGCACGGACGTAAGCTCGTTCTACCCATACGTGCGCTGCCTGGCGTGCAAGGGTATCGTGGGTGGTTATCCGTGTGGTGGTACCAACCCTGAGACGAAGCAGGCCGAGCCGTGCGGCACTTCCAACAACCCGTACTACCGGCCTTCCAACAGCATCACGCGAGGCCAGATTAGCAAGCTGGTGTCTGAAGCGTCGGGCAACAGCGGCAACCCCGGCGGGCAAATCTACGAGGACGTGCAGCCAGGCTCCCCGTTCTACGTCTGGATCAACCGCCTGTCCGCAGCCGGAGTGATGGGTGGCTATCCGTGCGGTGGACCTGGTGAGCCGTGCCAGCAAGGCAACAGGCCGTACTTCAGGCCGGGTGCCAACGCTACGAGAGGGCAGATGTCCAAGATAGTCTCTAACGCCGCAGGGTACAACGACCCTGTGAGCGGGCAGAGTTTCGAGGACGTGCCGCCCAGCAACTCGCCGTCGTCCTACTACGTCTACGTAGAGCGCCTCCACGTGCGCGGGGTAATAGGTGGTTACCCGTGCGGAGGGGACGATGAGCCTTGCGAGGACGAAGCCCGGCCGTACTTCAGGCCGAATAGCCAGGTGACCAGGGGCCAGGCAGCGAAGATAGTGTCCAACACCTTCTTCCCCAACTGCCAGACACCATAAGGTAGCCTGTAAGCACGGGATTCGCAACGTAAAGTCGTACAAAGGAGAGGGAGGCCCAACCAGCCTCCCTCTCCTTTGGCTTAACCGGCCACATATGTGCGGGGCGTTCATACCAGGGCACGAGCCTTGCACGTAACCGCCACCGCACACTCAAGCCTCACACGTCGGACTGTGCGCGGACACCTTTAGAGTGCCCCTATCTATCGGGCGATATGGAAAGGAGCATATTAGATGGTACCGGTTTTCCCTGGTGCCCGGCGCGGTTCGAGGGCGGGCAGGCCCCTGGACCTGTTACACGCGCTGGCGCTGCTGATTGGCCTGTCGTTTCTCGTAGCCTGGGCCTCCAGCGCGGGCGCATCGGCACCCACCTCTAAAGTGCAGCCCCCGGCGGCCCAAACCAACCCCGCCGCCAAGATTTCCAATACGTTGCGCGACCAGTTCAAGACCGACGCGGACGGCAGAGTCCGCTACCTCGTGGTGCTCAGCGAGCAGGCCGACACGACCAACAACATCCGAGACTGGAACGCCAAGGGCCGCTACGTGCTCGACAGGCTGATGCAGACCGCCAACGCCACCCAGCCAAAGGTCAAGGTAGCGTTGCAGTCTCAGCAGACAGCCCACAACGTAGACCGCTTCAAGAGCTACTACATCATCAACGCCTTCCAGGTGGTGGGCAACCTGGCGTCCGCCGAGAACCTGGCGACTCTCCCCGAGGTCGGCTATGTAGTTCCCTTCCCGGTGGTTACCCTGGACGAGCCGATAACTAGAGTCGCGGCTCCGAGCGGTGCCAACCCTACTGTGGTTGAGTGGAACGTCGACCGGGTGAATGCTCCTGAGGCGTGGGCAATGGGTTACGACGGCACTGGAGTGGTGGTTGGCAGCATCGACACGGGAACGCGGTGGACCCACGAGGCTCTCAAGCCTCGGTATCGGGGCTGGAACGGCACCACCGCCGACCATAATTACAACTGGTGGGACCCCGTTGCAGGTCAACCTGCGCCTTATGATGGCGATGGGCATGGTACCCACACGATGGGCACAGTCCTGGGCGTAGAGGTAAGCTCGAACCCTGACAACGGCATTGGAGTGGCCCCCGGCGCAAAGTGGATATCCAGCAACGGCATCGCGGACGGCGCATCGGATGGTGACATCATCGAGGCAGGCGAGTTTATGCTCGCCCCGTGGGACCTGAGCAAGCAGAACCCCGATCCCGACAAGAGGCCGGTGGTGGTAAGCAACTCCTGGGGCCACGGGCCGAGCGTTCCTGCTTGTCCCGGCGGCGAACCCCTGCTCGGTGAGTACTACCGCGAGATAGTGAACGCGTGGATCGACGCCGGCATATTCCCTTCCTTCTCGGCGGGTAACGCCTTCCCGCAGGGCAACCGCATACCTGCCGCTTACCCTGAGACCTTCGAAACCGGTGCGCTCTCGAAGCTGGAACAGAAGGCTTATTACAGTAGCACAGGTCCCTCTTGCTACGACCAGGGCCAGCACCCCCAGATCATGGCATACGGCGGCGACGAGGGGCCGGGCCTGGTGGAAGACTATGTACGCTCGTCTTACAATGGTTCCGATACCGACTACGATTACTCCATAGGCACTTCCATGGCACAGCCGGCTACGGCAGGCGCGGTGGCTATACTCAAGCAAGCTAACCCCGACCTCACAATCAAGGAGACCTGGTACATCCTGACCAGCACCGCCTCCTTCGACCCGGCCTGGGGCGTGCGACCTAATAACATTTACGGGTGGGGTAGGTTGCAGATAGACGACGCCGTTCAGGCTGCCCTGGCTTCGGCAGAGCCGACGGTGACCGGCACCCCTCCGACCGCCACCAATACCCGCACGCCTACTAACACGCGCACTCCCACCAACACAGTCGAGCCCACGGCTACGCCTGCGTGTGTTGTTTCCTATAACAGCAGCGACGTGGCTAACAAGATCATTGTTGATTTTGTTCCCGTTACTTCTACCCTCGTAATCACGAACGGTCAGACTATCGCGGACCTGGACGTGATAAACATCAACATAAATCACACGTGGCCTGATGACCTGGTAGTTACACTTAAGAGCCCGTCCGGCACCGTGGTCGAACTCTTCAGTAACGTGTGCGGCGATGCAGACTGGACAGCGGATAATACTGGCTTTACCCTCAGCGACCAGTCGCAACGCCCTATTTGCGACGTTATGCCACCGAACCAGGGCACCTACAAACCGGAGAACCCATTGTCAGCCTTCAACGGGCAATCATCGACCGGCACGTGGACTCTGACGGTCACTGACACCGCAGAGTTCGCCAGCGGTAATTTGAACGCGTGGGGCCTGCGCGTCTCCAGCAACGCACCGTGCGGTACCACCTTCACGGCCACGGCCACCGGCACGTCAACCATGACGGGCACGCCTATAGCCACAGCCACCGGCACACCGCCTTCCGCTACCCAGACGCGGACCGCCACGTCCACGAGTGTAGTCACCGGTACGCTCACGCCCACCCAATCGGCCACTGCAACGAGCGTAGCGCCCGGTGCCAGCAGCACGAGCACGGGTACGCCTGCCGGCACAACTACCGGGACGGCCACCCGCACGGCTACAGGCACCGTCACCCGCACGACCACTCCCACGACGATAGCCGTAAGCTCTTCTTCCACAGCTACCCGTACCTCAACCTCCACGGTAACGGCGACGGCATGCCCTATCGAGTTCGCGGACGTGCCACCTTCTACAGAGGAAGCCTCGTTCTACCCATTCGTGCAGTGCCTGGCATGCAGAGGCATCGTGAGTGGCTATCCTTGCGGCGGCTCCAACCCTGAGACTAACCAGCCTGAGCCTTGCGGCACCTCTGGTAATCCGTACTACAGACCTTCCAACCAGATCACCAGGGGACAGATCAGCAAGGTGGTAGCAGGTGCCTCAGGTGCTTCAGGTTCAAGTGGTGACCCAGGACCTCAGAAGTACGAGGACGTGCCACCCTCCAACACCTTCTACCAGTGGATCAACAGGCTCTCCAACGAAGGAGTGATGGGAGGGTACCCCTGTGGAGGTCCAGGGGAGCGATGTGGTGCCGGCAACAGGCCGTACTTCAGACCTAATGCCAACGCTACCAGGGGGCAGATGTCCAAGATAGTGTCTAACGCAGCAGGCTTTGATGAAGCGGTGAGCGGACAGAGCTTCGAGGACCTACCACCTAGCACCTCTCCTTCCTCATACTACGTGTACGTAGAGCGGTTGTTCGTGAGGGGGATAGTAGGAGGGTACTCGTGCGGAGGAGCGGAGGAGCCATGTGAAGAGGAAGGCAGACCGTACTTCAGGCCCAACAGCCCCGTCACGAGAGGGCAGGCTGCCAAGATAGCTGCTAACACCTTCTTCCCCCACTGCTTCAATACCACCGGGCCATAATGGTAGCATTCGACAGTTGAACTCAAAGGGAAGGCCCCTGGCAACTTATCGCCAGGGGCCTTCCCTTTGTGCCCAGTACTCTCCCTCTACATGATGGGTAGAAACTACAGGACCCTGCCCCGCCCCTGTCACTCTGAGCCTAGCCAAGAATCTCGTTCTCTACCGGGATGTTTCACCTTTCCAACAGGAGAGTGCCACATAACGAATGAGGTTGCCTGCGTGCTGAAGGACCCGCCCCCTGACCGCGCCTAGTGCCGCACCAACAGCCGTTCATGGCCTATCGTCTATCGTCTATCGTCCAGCCCCACTACCGCCTCGTATAGCTCGTCCATGTGGCCCACCACGGCGTCGGCTGTGGCCCCGGCCTGCGCGGACTGGTCCCACGGCTGACTGTGGAGGCGGGCGGTGGTGCGGGCCTGGGCGGTGAACCAGATGGCGGACAACCCTGCCGCTTTGGCGGTCTGCACGTCGTAGATAGCGTGGTCGCCTACGTGGATGGCCTCTTGCGGCTCGGCTCCCAGGCGGCGTGTGGCGAGGCGGAAGATTTCGGGGTTGGACTTGTAGAGGCCCTCCCCCGCGCTGGTGACGATCTCGCTGAAGAAGGTGCGCAGGCCGAGCTTCTCCAGGGCCAACTCCACGAACGGTGGATAGCCCGCGCTCGATACCACCCCCAATTGGTAGCCGTCGTTGCGCAGGCGCTCCAACACCCGGTCCGCACCCTCCAACATGACGACCTCGGGCAGGCAGGCGTACTCCAGCGTCTCGACCGCGTGCTCAAGCTCAGGTCCGGGCACCCTGATGCCCATCTCTTCAAGCACCCGGCGCGCGCCTTCCACCGCGCTCAACTCGACGCTGCTGTCCCGCACCCCCTGGCGTAGCTCCCGGAACAGCCTCTCCGCCTCGTTCAGCATGCGGGGCGACACGTCCTCTATGCTGCCGTTGCGCGAGAGTTGCAGCATGACCAGGCCTGGCAATGTTCTAATTTCCAGTTCCAACCAGCTATCGCAGGTCGCCAGGGTGTTGTGAAAGTCGAACAAGACGACCTTTTTCATGAGGCTCCTGTAGGGGCTTTGAGACTTCGGCTGCTAGGTATGTTCTACTTCCCGATATGGTGCGCCTGTTCGATCCCTCGGGCTATATAGGCACAAAATAAGCGTCGGATAGGTGAATCGCACCCAATATATGGTTGTGGCCTTTGATTCCTGTGCAGAATATTGCTCGTAAGACTGTGGAAAACTCCCTTGACAGGAACTTATGTTCTAAAATATGATGTGCCTGTCAGATATAGAACTAATGTTCTAAATACCGGAGGCACACTTTGAAATCCCACTTCAACCGGCACCACCCTATCAGCAGCGCACCACTCTGGGCCGAGCGCACCGCACCTCGCGGACTCGTTCGCCGCGACACCCCGGCCCTCCTGGTGATCAACATGCCCGACGAGGACGAGTGGTACGTCGCCAGCCGCCAGGAGTCGGACGCTATCGCCGATCCCGACTCGTTCATCGGCGGCCTGCTTCGACCGCACTGCGCGCTCCTTTCCCTACCCTACACCTCGAACAACTAGACTGTCAAGTTTCGCACCTTAGATTTTCGAGAGCCGAGTTAGTACAGAGTTTTACAGAGACAGATTGGAGGCTACAGAGATGGCAAACACACGCACACGGGGAGCAAACGCGGAAGCTCTAAGCTGGGAAGAGGCGGCGGGATTACCTGGCCCTCGTAAAAACAACTGGCTGCCGCTCGACGCGTTGAGCGACGAGGAAGTTTACACGCGGGGGCCGCAGCTTCAGGCGGTGCCCAACAACCGGAGGCCCCAGGCTTCCCCCACTCGCCAGTACAACCCGGCGGCGGGCCACACGATGTCGCAACGAGTACTGGCGGCTGTGCCCATGACCCAGGCCCACCCCCAGCAGCGGCAGAACGAACGGGCCGAGCGGACACCGAGGGAAGGCGTGTCCCTCAGCAAGGCGCAGGGTAAGGCCCTGGCGATGGCTGTAGGCGCGATGATCGCGGTGCTGGCGCTGTACGTGGTGGTGAGCGCCGCCGTCAACTGGACGCAGGTGAAGCTGGACGACTTCCAGTACGGCCGCCCGCGCACCACCCAGATGGAGGCATACGTAGGGCACGGCGAGGCGGAAGGCTCTCCCTCCCACTTCATCGCCATGAACCTCAACCGCCGCGTCACCATCCTGCAACTCCCCGGCGGCGACAGCACGAAGGCCACCGCTATCGTAGGCCCTTACCTGTTCGGACAGGGCGAGGACCTGACCCCGGTGCTGCTGAACGTGCAGGACGTGAACGTAGACGGTAAGCCGGACCTGGTAGTGTCGGTCAAGAGCGAGCAGCTTCTTTACCTGAACGATGGGGCGGCTTTCAAGATGGCAACACCCGAGGAGCAGGCCGCTATATTCAAGGCGCTCACCGCCCGCACCGCCGCGCCCGTCAACGACGCGCAGGGCGTGGCACCGGAGGGGCAGTAGTGGGCCGGGCGGCGGCTGTGGCTTACGCCACGGTGGAAGAGGAACTGTTTGGGGAGACGCAGAGGGAGAGCGGGCCGTACCGGCTGTTGGGAGAGCAAGAACTACTTTACGTACTGGCTCCACGCGCTCGCCAGGCCCTTGTGGAGGAGCAGCGTTACGTTCAGCCCCAGTACGCACAGTACGTAGAGTACGAGCCGGAACCCGACTTCTCTACCCTGTTCCCCATGCAGTACGAGCCGTACCCGGTGTATGAGCCTGAGTACGCGCCCGGAGTAGTCAGGGGCAGGCAGGTGCGCAACGGGGTGCTGGCGGCGCTGCTTGCGGTAGTTATGATAGTGATGCTGATGCTGGCCGGGCCGGTGCTGGCGCGAGACGGGTCGCCCGGCCTGCGCTTCAGCGGCTACCGGGACGTGGTGCCGGGCACGCTCGCCGGGGTGGGGGTGCAGAATGCAGCGCCGGTGATCGACACGACCTCTGGGGCCGCCCCGGCGGAACAGCCCGCACCACCCGCGCAAGCCCAGGCACCCTCCGGTTCGTACGAGGTGATGGGCGCGCCCACGATCAGCGTCGAGCAGATAGAGAAGGTGCTGAGGCAGTACGGCTCTCCCGCGGCGGGGCTGGGGCAGGCCCTCTACGACCTGGGGGTTAAGCACGGCATCAACCCGGCGTATGCGCTGGCCTTCTTCGTGCACGAAAGCGGCTGCGGCACGAAAGGCGTGGCCCGCTTCAGCAAGTCGCTAGGCAATATCCGGTGGACCGAAGGCTACGCGAGCTACGAAGGCTACCGCAGCTACTCAAGCTGGGAAGCCGGTATGGAAGACTGGTACCTGCTCATCAAAGACCTTTACGTCAACGGCTGGGGCCTGCGCACGGTGGACGCCATAGTGCCCGTGTACGCCCCAGCCGCCGACCGCAACGATCCCACTGGCTACATCGCCTCGGTCAAGTACATGGTAGACAGCTGGCGGGACAGGTAATTACTAATTACGAATTACTAATTACTAATTGAAGAGCAACACGTAACACGTAACGCGTAATTAGTAATTCGTTATTGGCCGACAACGGGTGGCTACAGGGTTGTTCCTCCTGCTCTGTAGTTATCTTTCCTCCTGGTCGCACGAGATGGGGCGTTATGCGTCCCGTCTTGTGCTTTAACCGCGCTTCCATTCGAGCCAGTGGCCGTGGGGGTGGCAGTCGGCCAGGTGCTGCTCTTCGTAGGTGTTGCCCGCGTAGCGCATGAGCTTTATCTGCGCCGTCTCGCCACCGAGCCACTCCTGCGAGATGCGGTAGATGGGGCGGTCGAGGCTCAGTTCCCCTATCAACGAGGTGAGGCGGTCGCGGTCCACTTGCGGTAGCTGCACAATGGTGTAGCTGTGATAGACGCAGATGGCCGTGCCTCGGGGCGCGTCCCGCACGGCCTGGGGAAGCAGATCGAACATGTCGCCCTTCAGGAGGGTGGGAGGGTCTTCCCTGGCAATCCCGACCGCCCGCTCCAACAACTCGGCCCGGTCCTGGTGCTCCGGCCAGATCATGGCGCGTAGCCACAAGACCTGGTCCGGGTCGCGCACGTCAATCGGGTCAAGGTCTACCCCCAGCCGGTAGCCGACGCGGGGGAAAGGCTCCGGCATGGGGGGCCGGAACTTGCCCCTTAGCTCGCAGCTCAGTTGCACGGGCGAGTTGGCGTCACCGAATTGCAGGTCAGGTCCGTAGCTGTAGCCGTACTTGTCCCACAGCAGGTGCAGTCCGGCGCTGGTACCCACCTCCACCAGAGCCAGCGGCCTCTTGAGCGCCTCTTTGTACAGCAGCCCGAACACCGGCAGCAGACAGGCGCAACGTTGCACCTCGTTGGTCTGCACAATGCTGGTCTGCACCAGCCGCTCCACCTCGCCGCGATTTTGCAACACGAAGTCGTGAAAAGCGGGATATGGGTCGCCATGCTGTGGCTCGCGGTCGTAGCCAACCACGCTGGGATAGTAGGCGACCAGGGGGTGCTCGCCCCCCTTCAGCAGCAGGTAGTGCACAGAGCCTAGCAAGAGCAACGGCACCACCTGCTCGCCGTGCTCCACTCCACCAACCAAGTCAAGCACCTCTGGGTCCTCGGCAATTGACAGCGCCAGCCGCTCGTACAGGGGGGAATAGCCCTCGAACTGCTCTTTAGCGATTTTTCTGAACCGCTCGGCCATCTTGCCAGTTAAGTCTGTCTGCTCGTTCAAGATCGTTGCTCCATTCGCGCATAATTTGGCGTGATTGGGTAAGAATAGTGTATGGCCGCCTGGCCTCTAGGCTTACAGGACCAAAGCCCCACCCTGTCATCCTGAGCGTAGCGAAGGATCAGTAACCCCTTCTTGACTCCAGGTGTTATGCACCAGTGTTCCTACTGCCCTCATCATCCTGCATGTTGAGGACTCTTATCTACCGACCTGATCCTTCGCTACGCTCAGGATGACAGGGGAGAGAATGGTCCCGAACCAGGGGCGGGGTGACATTCACGCAACCAATCCTCACGAGTTACGTGTTACGTGTTACGTGTCACGAGTTACTCAAAACACATCCTTGTCTTCTTCGGCCAGGGTGTTGAGGGCGGCGACTTCGGGTATGGTGGCGGCGAAGTGGGCGCGAAGGGTGGCGATGAAGGCCAGTCCGGCTTTGCGGTCGTCTTCGGGGGGTGCCCACGGCGCGAAGTTCTTGTGGCTGTTCGCGTCATAGGGGCCGTGCAGGGCCTCGAACGTTACCGTGTTGTTGTCGAGTGACACCACGGTGTGCCAGGCCCCGGCGGGTATCTCGACGCCCCTCACCGGCCCTTCCTCCCTGATGAGCACACCTTCGACAGGCGAGCCGTCGTCGGAGAAGCGCACCACCAGCAACATACCGCGCAGGGCGATGAACACCTCCGTCTTGTCAGGGTCGCTATGCCGGTGCGGGCGGGCGTAGCTATCGGTGCGTATGGCGTTGAACATGCGCTGCATCGTATCGTCGTGCTCGTGCAGCCGGATGATGCTGCGCCTGCGAGGGCTGCGCTCCGCCGCCCTACCGGCTTCGTCAAGCAGATGTTCGCTGAACGGCACTAGAGCCTGTGGGTCGTTGGGGTTGCGCGGGTAGGGTGTGGACATGGTCACTCCGTTGCTGAAACGTGGTTCTGAAACGTGATGCGGCTTGCTCTTGATGGTTCGTGAATACGACTTTGTTTCTTACGTGGAACCCTGTTCCCCCCCCTGTCATCCTGAGCGTAGCGAAGGATCAGTAGCCCGCGTTTGACTCTTGGCATTGAAGCACGTGGTTCCTAAATGCCTACATCATCCACAACGTTGAGGACTCTCGCCTAACCACCTGATCCTTCGCTACGCTCAGGATGACAGGGGGAGGCTTTGGTCCCGCGATGCGAAGTTTTCGCTATTCACGTACCATATATCACAAACCGCATCACGTTTCACGTTTCAGAACTCTGTTTCAGCCTAATCTCTACTCCATGCGTGCGTTCGATGTCGAAGCTGTCAGCGCCCGCGTGGGTGGACAGCAGGGTGAGGGCGTGGGCACCGGGGCCGTGCGACTTCAGGCGGCGTTGTTCGGCCATGTTGCGGGCCGGGTGGAGGGTCAGCGTGGTGCGCGCCAGCTTGAGACGCACTACGTCCTGCGCGTGCTGGCCGTACTCTCGCGCGACTTCCGCCGTGTCGCCCAGGAGTGCGCCGTAGAGCCGGGCTGCCTCGTCCAGGTCGTCCACCAGCACTTCTACCTCGGCTATGCCCGTCACGCCGTTGGGGTGCCTCTGGGCGGGGCCGTGGGGCACGCGCAGGTCGCGGGCGGTGAGGTCGGCGCAGAGGAACGGCAGCGCGGGGTGGTCGGTGCGCCCGGTCTGCCAGGCGATTTCCAGGCCGTCAGGACGCAGCCTCCCGCCTCGTATCGGGCCGCGAATGTGGGGGCCATGTCGGCGGGCGCGGGCTATGTCAGCTTCGATGTCGTCGGGGAGCAGTGCGTACGAGACGATACCTTCCGCTGACTGCGTGCCTCTGGCGAACAGGTGCCCCTCTGGTGGGGGCGAGAGGAAGTTGAGCAGCTCCAGGTACGAGCCGTCTTCAAAGGCGATGAGCGCGTTCTGGGAGATGCCGTCGGCGTGCTTGCCGCCAACTACCACTGAAAAGCCCAGGTCGGTGTAGTCGCGGCTCGCCAGGTCCAGGTCGTCCACTAGGATGACGATGTGGTCGAGGAGCATGGTAGAGGCTAACGGGCTAGCGGGTTCCGGTAATCATGTTCGCTACCGCGCCCACCACGCTGACCGCCACAGCGCCCAGCAGTGCCGCCCAGAAATCCGCCACGTGGAAACCGGGCACCAGGGCTGCGGCCAGGGCGAACATGGCCGCGTTGATGATTATGCTGAAGAGGCCAAAGGTGAGGCAGTTTATCGGGAGGGCGAGGAGGCCCACGAGCGGTCGGATGAAGGTGTTGAGGAGGGCCAGCACCGCCGCGAAGATCGCCAGCGTAACCCAATCGTCGTAGCTGATGATCGGCTCCCTCATCAAGCCCAACTGCGGCAGGCCCCACGCTATGAGGAACACCGCGATGACGATCACCGCCCAACGGACCAGCAGAGTTCTCAATCCCGTCCTCCTGTGAAGAGCTACGCCCGGCGGGTCCATTATAGCACAGGAGGGGGGAGCGGAGAGTGACACGTAACACGTAACGCGTAACACGTAAGGGTGCAATAACCAACACAGCAGCTTACAGCGTACAGCGTTTATTGAGCCGCCTTACGTGTGACGCGTTACTCGTCACTCACAACTCATAACTCACAACTCATAACTCATAACTTCCTTGCAGTACACCACCTCGGTCTTGACGGTGTGGAAGCCGACTGATTCGTACAGGCGCAAGGCTCCGGTGGGGTTCTCGGCGTCTACGTCGAGCACGCCGGTCTGGAGGCGCTGCGACTTGAGCCAGTGGAGCGCTGCCAGGAGCATAGCGCGTCCCAGGCCCATTTTGCGATAGCCACGGCGGGTGCCCAGCGTGCCGATCCAGCCTTCGCTCTTGCCCGCGCGCTCGTTGTGGCCCGCGTCTATATAGCAGTCGGCGTAGGCGGCGAACGTGCCGTCTGAGGCGATGGCTAAGAGGCCACCCTCCGGCTTGTACTGGGGGTCTTTGAGGAGGTGGGCGCGGCGTTCGGGCAGCATCGGGTGGAAGCCCCAATGGTCGATGAAGGCGAGGTTGTGCATCTCGACGTAGCGGTCGATGTTCGGGTGCTCGGCCACGTTGCTGAGTGTGAAGCCTTCCGGGAGCTGCGGTTCTTCCAGCGGCTCGTCCAATGGCCGGTGCATCACGAAGAAGTAGCGGGCGATGGTAAAGCCGTTACGCTCCAACGCCTCCCTCTTGCTCGTGTAACTCTCCAGCGCGCCGCTGTACAGGATGCTCGGCAAGCCACTCCCCGCCCCGTGCTCTCGGAGCCTGCTTTCGGCCCAGGCTATTATCTCATCAGCGAGGCCGGTCTGCGCCACGTCGGGGTGTATGTAATAGACCAGCCGCCCGTCGGCTGAGGTCTCGGTAGGAGCCAGGGTCATGACCAGCGCCAGGGCTACTAGCCTGCCGTCTGCGTCTTCCCAGGCGTAGATATTCTTCTGCGGGTCTATGCTGGGGGCCGAGAACCACTGCCGCAGCTCATCGGGAGAAACGCTCTCGTCGAGCTTTTCTACGCGGTCGATATAGTTGATAAGCTCGGCAATGCGGGGCAGGTCGGGTTCGCCACGATAGGGCCGTCCTGTAAAAGCGGTCTGTGTCTCCAAAGTGGTGGCTCGTCCTTTCGAGGTTAAAAGGAACGGCGGACCACAGGCAACAGGCGGCAATTGAGGGTCGGCTGTGGTCCGCCGCTAACTATCGTATCACGCGCTCTTCCATGCAGCATCGGACTCAAGATGTAGCTGCGTAGGTCCGGTGGATGTAGAGGGTGCTGAAACGTGAAACGTGATGCGGCTTGCTCAAGCGGGTTCGTGGATGACTAACAGTCACTACTACGGCATCCTGCCCCACCCTGTCATCCTGAGCGTAGCGAAGGATCAGTAGCCCGTGTTTGACTCTCCCTGTTGCAGTACCAATGTTTCTAATGCCGACATCATCCCCAAGGTTCTAGAGTCTCACCTACCCACCTGATCCTTCGCTACGCTCAGGATGACAAAGGGGGAGATGGTCCTGCAACAGAGGCAGCGTCTATTCACGCACCAAATACCACCAGCCGCATCACGTTTCACGTTTCACGTTTCACGTTTCACGTTTCACGTTTCACGTTTCACGTTTCACGTTTCACGTTTCACGTTTCACGTTTCACGTTTCACGTTTCACGTTTCACGTTTCACGTTTCACGTTTCAGAACTTTCAGCCGTTCAGCGCGTCCCTGATCTTGCCGAAGAAGCCTTTCTCCTGCTGGCCTTCTGTGCCGGGCTGGCCGTCGCCTTCCCCGAAGGTGCGGGCTAGCTCTTTCAGGAGGCGCTTCTGCTCGTCGTTCAGGTTGGTGGGTACGTGTACGTTGGTGCGCACCAGCATGTCGCCGCGACCGGAGCCACGCAGATAGGGCACGCCGTAGCCCTTGACGCGGAACTCCTTGCCGTGCTGCGTGCCCGCCGGTACCTTGAGGCTAGCCATCTCGCCGTCTACAGTGGGCACCTGCAATTCGGCACCCAACGCTGCCTGCGCGACGTTCAGGTTCAACTCCAGCAGTATCTGGTTGTCGTCGCGCTTGAACAGCTTGTGGGGCCTGACGTTCACCTCGATGTAGAGGTCGCCGGGAGGCGCGCCGCGCGGTCCCGCCTCGCCTTCGCCTGACAGCCGAATTTGCGAACCGTCATCTATGCCGGCCGGTATGGTCACCGCCAGCTTGCGCCGCTCCTGCACGCGACCGTCGCCCTTGCATTCGGTGCAGGGGGTCGCGACCACCTTCCCCTCGCCGCCGCAACGCTCGCAAGGCACCACGGACACGAATTGACCGAAGATGCTCTGCTGCGCCCTGCGTATCTCGCCGCGACCGCCGCAGTTGGGGCAGGTCTCGGTAGAGGTGCCCGGCTCGGCCCCGCTACCCTCGCAGCGGCCGCAGGTAGCCAGGCGCGGCACCTCAATATCCTTTTCGCTGCCGAAAACGGCCTCCTCGAAGTCTATCGTGAGGCGGTAGGCCAGGTGAGCGCCACGCTGCTGCCGGCGGCGTCCCGTCTGGGTGCCCATGCCGCCCGCTGCCGCTGTGAAGAACGTCTCGAAGATATCGGAGAAGCCGCCGAAGCCCGCGAAGGGGTCCGCGCCCGCGCCTCCCATGCCGCTGACCGCATCGTGCCCGAAGCGGTCGTAAGCCGCGCGCTTATCGGTGTCGATGAGCACCTCGTACGCCTCGCTCACCTCTTTGAAGCGGGCCTCGGCGTCGGGTTCCTTGTTCACGTCGGGGTGAAGCTGGCGGGCCTTGCTGCGGAACGCCTTCTTTATCTCGTCCGTGGTAGAAGTGCGGGCCACGCCCAGGATTTCGTAGTAGTCACGTTTTGTCGCTGCCATATTCTACCTTTGTCACTCTTTATCTAGCTCTGCTACCGATGGGCAATAGATGTGCCAATGCCCGGCCTTGCTGCGATGCTCGTATATACGCGCACGACCGATTTCTGTCTCAATATCATACAACTTTAGCTAAAGCTACTCAACCTCCGGCGGGCACAGGCGGGTGCAAACCCGGGTAGGGAGACAAAAGCCCGCCCTTGTCATTCTGAGCGCAGCGAAGAATCAGGTGGGTAGTTAGGCCGTTGAATTTTGGGACCATCTCTCCCTTTGTCATTCTGAGCGCAGCGAAGAATCTCGTCCTCTACCGGGATGTTTCCTTTTTCTATGAGGGAGTGTGGCTGAAGGAAAGGTGATATTTGGGTGGTGTATGACGAGATTCTTCGCTATGCTCGGAGTGACAGGGCCTAATTTAGTGGCCGCAGTTCAACAGCATCCCTACCCACCTGATTCTTCACTGCGTTCAGAATGACAAGGGCAGAGTTTGGTCACGGTAGTTCAACAGCATCCCTACCCACCTGATTCTTCACGGAGTTTACCCTGAGCGCAGCCGAAGGGTTCAGAATGACAGAGGCGAGCGCGTTCCCCGTATCCCACTTTGGATCCGACCTGCTGGCTCTTATTGGGGCAACAGGGCAAGAGAGTATATAGCACAGGAGGCCAGTACGTAAGCGTACTAGCCTCCTTGTTTTGGCCGGGTGCTCTCAGGCACCGAATCTTGTCAGCGGTCAGGGGCTTTAGTCGTTGCCTCGGAAAGCTCCCTTGATGGCGTCGCCTACGTTCTCGGCAGCGTCCTTGACATTGCCGACTGCCTGCTGGCCTGCGCCTTCTACCTCGTTGGCGGTGCCTTCAGCCTGCATCTCGCGGTCGCCGGTAGCTCGCCCTACGCCCTCTTGGATATTGCCGCCAAGCTCCTTGGCGCCGCCTTGTACTTTGTCACCGAAACCTTCGCTCATTTTAGTTCTCCTTTTGTACGTCTCTAGTATCTTGTGTCCGGTTGATGGTGTTCGTGTTTGTAAAACGTACTGCCGCCTGTTTATAACTCAAGAAGCGTGCCATACAACTGAGTAGCAAACTTCAATGGGGGATGCTTAGCAACTTGCGGAGCACTGGCGTCAGCAGGCTCGACAGAATCAAGTTGGCTTACGTCTCGATTCATTGACATCTCTCCATGGCTCGACACTGCTCTGTGCTGCTCAATCTCGATGTGCGTCATCATTTTGAGGCATTCGCACCCCTTCGCCTACATGGTGTAAAATGCAGCGGGCAACTCCTTGCACCGGGGGCGATAGTTCGTCCTCGTCCCTCCATCCCTGCCCCTCAACCTTAGTAAATTGGTCCCACAGACCTACAGACGGAGGTACTACCCCCATGGACGAAGATGTAACGCGGCGAATACTCAAGGGCGTGCTGACCCTGGTGCTTACCACGATTGCCACGCGGCTGGCAGCCTATCTCACCGACCGTATCCTCGGCCCCGAACTCCTGGACGAAGCTTGAACGAGTTGTGAGTTATGAGTTATGAGTTGTGAGTTGTCAGAAGTTCTTCACTAATAACTCAAAACTCATAACTCACAACTCACAACTGTCGCCTTATCCACATCCCTTCCCCACTGCCGCGCGCTTGACCCTTGTGCGTGGGCGTGCAATAATGGGCAAAATCCGATGCGCATAGCGCGCCGAGGTCCGGCTCATGTCTTTCCTGAACGGTATTCGCCACAATTTACGCCACGGGATACAGCCACAGCAGAATAAGGACCTGGATGCTCCTGCTCCCAGTGGGGAACAGGACGGTGCCAGGGTGCCTGCTGGTGCCGACGTGGATGCCGTGGCGGGGGCTATTGAGCAGGCGGGTTTGAGCGTGCCCGCTACCCTGGCGTTGGAAGTGGGGAAGCCGCTGTCGTGGCTCGGCGGGCAGTTGCTGTGGGTGTTCCAGCCGTTCGCTGACGTGCTCGGCATTCGCGCTCGCAAGGGGCCGCTCTCCGTGGAGGGTGTGGCCCGCATGCTGGAGCGAGAGGGCAGCACGGACGCCCTGTTGGAGCGTTTGGACGCCGGGGTCAAGTCGCGTGAGAGGGGAGGGCGGCGCTGATGGACTTGAGCAACGTCGGCCCGGCTTACGGTGACGCCCTTTACATAATGCTGGGCGTGCTGGTGGTCTTCCTGGTGCTCTACGTGGTCTTCCTGTGGGTCGCAGGGTGGGGCAGGCGTGGGGCGAGCAAGCGCACTATCTCCCTGCGCCACATACCCGGCTACGACGCCACGCGCGTGGGACTATCCACCGCGGCTGAGACCGGCCACGCCATGCACACCTCCCCAGGCTCCGGCGGCGTCGGGTCCAGGGGCGTCACTACGGCAGCCACCCTGGCGGGTATGAACCTGGTCGAGTCGATGTCGCGGGTGGGCGCGATTACGGGCGCTCCCGTGCAGGCCACCACCAATGACGCTATCGCCTACGCCCTCACCGATAACGCGGTGCGCCGGGGCTACCGCCGGGCCGGTTGGTCGATGGAGAGCGAGAACGCGGGGGCGCGCTTCCTGACCCACAACGACCCGTTGGCCTACGCCGCTCACGTCACCGACATAGTGGACCGCAGCAAGGTGTCGCAGGCGGTGATGTCGGGGCAGTTTGGGCCGGAAGTGCTGCTCATCACCGAGGCGCAGCGGCGCACTGGGGCCTACCAGATCGCAGGCTCCTCCGACCCGCAGGCCCTGGCCCTTATGTCGCTCACCGCCGACCACACGCTCGTGGGCGAGGAGATATTCGCCTCCGGTGCCTACCTGGAACGCCGCACCAGCCATATAGCCTCCCTGCTGGCCCAGGACGGCCTCCGCTGGCTCATCATCTTGCTGATAGTCGCCGGGTTCATCCTGGTGAACGTGCTAGGGCAGAACTGGTTCGACCTACTGACACTGTACCCCTGACGATTTTGGATTTTGGGTTTTGGATTTTAGATTGACTGAACGGCTCTTCTAAATCCAAAATCCAAAATCCAAAATCCAAAATCCAAAATGACCAACAGATTCGGCTCACTCGCAATACTCATACTGAACCTGGCCCTGGCGTACATTGCCGGGGTGATTAGCCTCGTGGGCTTTTTCACGCAGGGCACGATTGCGGACATGGGTGGGACGCTGGCACAGTGGGTGGCGGTGCTGGTAGGGTTCGCCCTGCTGGTGGGCCTGGGCAACCTGATAAAGGTGCATCTTACGCGAGTGGCCCGGCGCGAGGAGGGGTGGCTCTATAGCCTCGTGCTGGTAGGCAGCGCGCTGGTGGTGGTGGGTATGGGGCTGTATGGCGGCGGGCCGGGCGATGCTTCGGTCGCCTGGGTGTTCCAGTGGATCTACCAGCCGCTGGGGCAAGCCGTGTTCAGCCTGCTAGCCTTCTTCCTGGTGACCGCGCTCTTCCGCTCCACCCGCCTACGTAACGCCGAGGCCCTGGTGCTGCTGGGTGTGGCCCTGCTGGTGATTATCGGCCAGGCCCCCATCAGCCAGATCGCCCCGCTCGACGTGATGGTGGGGGTAAGCGACTGGATACTGGAGTACCCGGCGCTGGCGGGCATTCGCGCCATACTGCTGGGCGTGTCGTTCGGCGCGATAGCCACCAGCCTGAGAATACTGTTAGGCTTCGACAGACCATATCTTGATTGATTTGGGATTTCGGAATGCGGATTTCGGATTTACGAAAGACTCCGAACAAATCCGCAATCCGAATTCCCAAATCCCAAATCCGCTATGCCAGACGTAGTTTGTCCAACCTGTGGGGTTACTAATCGCAGCACCAGCCACTTCTGCGCCAGGTGCGGCCAGCCTCTGCCCCGCGTTGAGGACGCTGCCGCTGCCGGGCAAGGTGCGGAAGGTACACAGGGCACACAAGGTACACAGGGTACGCCCGCCAAGCCCGATGCGCCCTCAGCGGGGGTGGACCTGCCCTGGTTGCAGGCGGTGCAGCAGCATTCGGTGAAGGAGACGAGCGACCTGCGCAGGACCCCACCTCCCGGCCAGGGCCAGGCGCAACAACCCGACCAGCCTTCGCAGCCCGCGCAACCCGCACAACCTCCGTCCGAACCCGCGCCTCAGCCTCCGACAGGGCAGGAGGCGGCAGCCCAGCAGCCAGGTGTCGAGCAGATGCCGCCCAACGTGCGCCAGATGCCCGTGCGCGAGCCGTCCCAGCCGCCCGCCGACCCCAACGAGCCGCCGCCTGACTGGGTGGTGAGCATACTGGAGCCTACCGTAACGCCGCCCCCTCCGCAGCAGGAGTACGAGCCGGAGGAGCTTGCGCACATTATGCCGTGGGCGCACCCCGACCCCGACCAGGGTACGAGCGGGCCGCCCAACCCCGCAGCCGGTAGCCAGCTCCCGCCCTGGCTGCGCGAGGTGACGGTGCAGGAGACGCTCCAAGCGGCCCCTACCCCCACGCCCCAGGAACCGGCCGCCCCTCCAGTCTATGAAGATTTCGCGCTCGAAGGCATAGAGCCGTTCATGCCCCCACCGCTCGCGGAGGACGAGCCTGCCCAGCCGGTGGCCCCCGCGCCCCAGGAGCAGGTGCCCGCCTGGCTGCGCTCCGTCACGTCAGGCAAGGACGAGCAGGACCAGGCCGCGCTGGACGCTGATGCGACGGTACCCGACTACGCCGCGCAGCTAGAGGCGATGCCCGCGTCCGAGGGAGGGTTCCGCAATATCCCCGTGCGTGCGCCTAGGGCCGGGGCGGTGGACACGCTAGCTACTCTCTTGCAGGCCGAGACGCTCAACGTGCCGCGCAGGGTGCCCACCGGCCAGACCGGCCCCCTGGTACAGGCCAGGCCCGCGAGTCGCCGGGGCTTTTCGCGGTGGTTGCTGCCCGACGGTCTGATTTACCTGCTGATACTGGGCGTGTTGCTAGCGATATTGCTCGTGCGCCCGCCCTTCGGGGATATACCGTTCGCTCCGAGCACCGACGTGACGCAGTTCTACAACGCCATCGAGTCGGTGCCCGACAATGCCCCGGTGCTGGTAGTTTACGACTGGGACGCTACCCGCTCCGCCGAGATGTCGGTGCTGTCGCAGGCGGTCATGCGGCACGTGATGTCGCGCCGACTGCCCTTTGTGACGATCAGCACGGCCCCACAAGGCCCCGGTTTCGCGCAGCAGGTGGTGAGGAACGCGCTCGCGGACACTGTGGCTAACTACGGCTACACCTACGGCACGGACTATCTCATCCTGGGCTATATCCCCGGCAATGAAGCCGCCTTGCGCTCGGCGGTGGACGACTTCACGGCGGTGCTGCCCCTCGACTACCAGCAGATACAGCGTCTCGACTCGTATCCGATCTTGCAACAGGGCAACATCCGGGGCGCTAGAGACTTCGCACTGGTGATCGACCTGGCTTCGGACGAAGCGGAATTGCGCAACTGGATCGAGCAGGTGGGGGCGCGCACGGACGTGCCCTTGATAGCTGCCGTGCCGCAGAGTCTCTACCCCATAGCTCGCAGCTACAACCGGGTGCGTGGCACGGGCCTCCAGGCGGTGGTGAGCGGCACCGGCGGGGCCTTACAGTACAACCGCCAGCTACTACAGGCGGGCCGCAACACCGGCCAGATGAACGTAGACGATCTCACTGACCGCCTCAACGCCCAGTCGGTAGCCCAACTGCTGGTGGCTCTGGTAATCGTCGCCGCCTTTATAAACATGGCAACGAGGCGAATCTTCAGGAGGTAACGGTAGTGGTTAGAGAAGAGCCACTAACCACTAACCACTAACCACTAACCACTAGCCAATGGACCTAAACCTTATAGGCTCAATAGTCGCAGGGCTGCTGACGCTGATGGTGTTCAGCTACTTGATAGGGGCCAACCCTCTTTGGCGGGTGGCTCAGAGCCTGCTGGTGGGCGTGTCGGTGGGCTACGTCACACTGGTCATACTGACGCAGGTGGTGGTGCCGCAGGTGGCCCGCATCATCCAGCCCGCAGCTGACGCCCCTCCCGCCGACAGGTGGCTGGCCGTCGTGCCGGTGGCGCTCGGCCTGATGCTGCTGATGCGTATCGCCTTCCCTGGCGCGTGGCCCGCTTCGTTCGGGCTGAACCTGGTCGTGGTGGTAGGCTCGGCCCTGGCGCTGGGCGGCGCGCTGGCGGGCACCATCGTACCCCAGTCGCTCGACACTATGCGCCTGCTCGACTTCAACAACCCCCTGGCGGTGGCGGGCAACATCGTGCTCCTGCTAGGCGTGGTGTGTGCGCTGGCCTACTTCGCCTTCGGGGCGCGGGCTGGTGGGGAGCGTTCGCAGCCGGTGCGCCTGCTCGCCACTATCGGACGCTGGGTGCTCCTGGTGGCCTTCGGTGCCCTGCTAGGCTCCCTATCCACCACCTTCTTCGCAGCCCTGATAGACCGGCTGCTGGCGTTGATATACACCGTAGTAGACCTGATAGGCTATTGAGTAAACGCGTAACACGTAACTCGTAAACATCACCCAATCACGAGTTACGCGTTACGCGTTACGCGTTACGCATTACGAGTCCCAAACCCATGTCAAACCCACAATCTCTAGACTCAGGATTACTCGAAGACACGATGCTCGCCCAGGTGGGGGCGGTGCTGGCGGTCGATATTGGGTCGCTCTACACGCGGGCAGCCTTGTTCGACGTGGTGGGCGACGAGTACCGTTTTATCGCCAGGGCCTCCGCCGTGACCACCGCCGAAGCGCCTTACAACGACGTCACCGCCGGGGTGTACAACGCGCTTTCGGAGCTTGAGGGGGTTATCGGTCGCAGGCTCACCGACGGCACCCGCCTGCTCATGCCCCAGCGCCGTGACGGCAACGGCATAGACCTGTTCATCGCCACGTCGAGCGCGGCCCCGGCCCTCCGGTTGGTGGTGGCCGCCGTGAGCGCCGACATCTCGGCCTCCAGCGCGATGCAGGCGGCGATGAGCACCTACACCAACATCGTGTCCCGCATCACGCTGGACGAGGGCCTCCACCAGTTGCCCAACGAGGACGAAGCAGTGCTCAACAGCGCCGCTATAGCCTGGTCGCAGGAGCAGACCGACAAGCTGCTGGCGCTGCCCCCCGACGTGGTGCTTATGTCGGGGGGGGTGGATGGCGGGCCGGTATCTCCGCTGGTGAGGCTGGCGAAAGTGGTGGCGGTGACCGCCCGCGAGCAGGGCAGCCGTGCCGAGCTTGCCGCGCGCAAGGGGCAGGTGGCCCCAGGCATGCCGTTGCTCATATTCGCGGGCAACCAGGAGGCGTTGCAGGGCGTGACCGACGCAC
This sequence comes from Chloroflexota bacterium, assembly GCA_030913985.1. Taxonomy (GTDB): domain Bacteria; phylum Chloroflexota; class Chloroflexia; order QHBQ01; family JADMIH01; genus JADMIH01. The sequence goes on from JALZHI010000002.1 coordinate 24,415, forward strand.
TCGTGCCGATAGCCGAGATGCAGAGCGTACCCAACGTGCGGCCCGACCTCCAGACGGAGTTGCCCGGCCCCGCCGCCGCCGCAATAGCCGATCTATACACCGAGCGGCGCGTGCCCCAGATACCCGGCTATCACGTGCTCTCGCGCTGGGTGGAGGGGCCTATCGTGCCGACCGCCGAGTGCGAGCGGCTGATAGCGCAGTACCTCCACAGGCAGTACGGGCGCGAGACGCTGGTGGTGGACGTAGGTGCCGCTTCCACAGGGCTGTTCCTTGCCAACGCGCAGGCCGACCACTCGGCTGTGATGGGCGACATGGGGCTGGCTTTCGGCTTGAGCAACCTGCTCGCCACTCGCGGCGCGGCGAACGTGCTGCGCTGGCTGCCGTTTGAGATGAGCGAAGATGAACTCTGGGAATGGGCGCTCAACAAAGTCGCGCGCCCGCTGACGCTGCCCCAGACGCCCCGCGACCTGATGATAGAGCACGCATTGGCGCGAGAGGCCCTGGTGCATGGCGCGGCGGCGTTGCAGAGCTACAACGGCGGCCGCCCGCCCCGGTACGACCTGCTGGTGGGCACAGGCGGCCTGCTGGCGCACACCCCCAGGCCCGGACAGGCAGCCCTCCTCCTGCTGGACGCTTTGCAGCCCGCCGCCGTGGAGCTTGGATCGGTGGAGCTGGCGCTCGACACCACGCTGCTCATCCCGCCCGTAGGCAATTTGGCCCGACACCAGGGAGCGGCCGCCGCGTACATCTTCGATCGCGACTGCCTGGTGTGGCTGGGCACGGCCATTGTGGTGCACAACGCCTGGCAGCAGGAAAGCACCGGCAAAGCGCCCGCCGCAGTCCCTGGTAGCAAAGTGGCGGTGAACGTCACCGTGGAGCGGCAGCAGGGCGGCACCGAAAACGTGGAAGTACCCTACGGCACCATACGCGTAGTGCCCCTACGTCCGGGGCAGCGGGCAGCCCTCACCGTGAAGCCGGGCGCGGGCTTCCGGGTGGGCAGCGGCGAGCCGGGTAAGGCCCTCAAGACCCAGCCGGGCCAGGAAGTCAAGGGTGGGCTGGTGGGGCTGGTGATAGACGCACGCGGCCGCCCGCTCGACCTGCCGGAAGATGGCACCGTCCGCCGCACCCTCATTCGTAGCTGGCTCACCGCGATGGACGCGATAGCCGAGAGCGGCACCGGCCAGGCCCCCGGCGCGAGAGGGCTGGAGATCGTGCCTCCACCGGACGCTCAGGGAGAGGTTGACCTGGAGCCAGGGGGCGAGGCCGAGACGTAGTCCGCGTACGTCGCAAAGGCTTATAATGGAGGAAGCATTCGTTATCACGTGCGGGTAGGAGGTGCTGAAATGCTTCAAACCAATGTGAAAGATGAGATTATCAGCAGGCTTGACGGGTTCACCCTCGAAGAGCTAGAGGCAGTGTTGGATTACATGCGCGCGGTCGTCTCAAAGCTTCCTCCAGGTGTACCTGGGCCGGAGTTCCGCAAGTTCTCAGGCTTGATCCCTAAGGAGGACTTAGCCGCCATTGCTGAGGCAATTGAGGAAGATTGCGAGACAACAGACGCCTCAGGATGTTAATCACTTGGTCAGGTACCTGCTGGATACCAATATCGTCATAGCGCACTTTGCACAGGAGCCTGCCGTAGATGCCAGGCTCGTTCCCGAAGCTGAAATATTCATTCCTAGCATTGTGCTTGGCGAACTATATTATGGCGCTGAGAAATCAGGTTTAGGACGCGCCAACCGTAATCGTATAGAGAAATTCGCAGCCAACAATACCGTGATTGCCTGTGATGCTGAGACGGCACGTAGGTATGCCATAGTGAGAAACCGCCTGCGGCTGAAAGGGCGTCCTATCCCAGAGAACGACATGTGGATCGCGGCTGCCGCGCTTCAGTACAACATGGTCCTTGTTACTCGTGATGCTCATTTTAGAGACGTGGAATATCTGAAGCTTGAGAGATGGTAGCGCGGCCCTGAGACAAGACAAAGGGAGACACAGGTGAGCCAGTATTACCCGATACCCCAACCCACTATAGCCACCAACATCCTCGTAAGGCGAGAGCGGCGGTTGCCGGTGCCTGGCGAGGTGGCGGTGCGGGCCGGGCAGAGGGTCGAGCCGTCCGATGTGATCGCACAGAGCACCCTTTCCTCCGAGCCGGTGCAGGTGGGCATAGCCGCCGAGCTGGACATGTCGCCCGCCGCCGCCGCCAAGAGGTTGCGGGTGAGCAGCGGGCAGACGGTGGAGAAGGGGGCCGTGCTGGCGCAGAAGGGCGGGCTTGGCTCGCGGGTGTCGCGGTCGCCTATCACCGGAACATTCACAGGCTACGATGCCAGCAGCGGCGTGGGCTTGATATCGCTGCCCTCCGAGACTGTGTCGGTGCAGGCCCACCTGAAGGGCATCGTGACCGAGTTGATACCCTACTACGGGGCCGTGATAGAGACCCCCGCCACCCTCATCCGGGGCATCTTCGGCGTAGGTGGAGAGCAGCATGGTGTGCTCAGGGTGCTGGTCGCCGGGAACGATGAGCCTGTCACGCCGGAGCTAATAGACGCCAGGGTGTCCTACTCGGTGGCCGTGGGCGGCTCGGAGGTCACGGTTGAGGCGCTGCGCAAGATGATCGAGCTTGGGGCGCGCGGCCTCATTACGGGCAGCATACGGGCCACGCAGCTTGCCAGCTTCCTGGGCTACAGCAGCCTAGAAGCGTGGCGGCTGGGAGCTACCAGCATGAGCGGTAACGGCTGGGACTTCCCGCCTCCCTCTGCGGCGGTCCCCTCGCCCGTACCGCCCGATTTCGTGCTCATCATCACGGAAGGCTTCGGCCCCGTGCCAATGTCGCCCCGCACCTTCGAGATGCTGGCGGCCTACGACGGCCAGGAGATAGCGATTGATGGCACCACGCGGTTGCGGGGCGGCTTATCTCGCCCTGAGATAGTGATACCGCTGGCGCGCACCACGGCGGTCCGCTGGCTGGAGGAGACCGGGCCTAAGGTGGAGGTCGGCAAGAACGTGCGTCTGCTGGCTCAGGCCTACCTCGGACAGATTGCCCAGGTAATCAGCCTGCCGTTAGGCCCTCGCGCCTCCCAATCGGGGGTGCTCACCACGGTGGCCGAGGTGCAACTGGGCACCGGACAGCGGCTGCGGGTGCCGCTCGTGAACCTTGAGGTGCTGGAATAGGACGGAAACGCCAAGACGCCAAGACGCCAAGACGCCAAGGACGCGCCAAGATTTGGATTGTTTGGGAGTGTGAAGGTGCATGATTGGCTATGCACCTTCTATATTTTTGGCTAGAAATTACCTGGGCAACAAGAAGCGGGGATGAGCACATCAGCCACCCCTTGTCATTCTGAGCGCGGCGAAGAATCAGGTGGGTAGTTAGGCCGTTGAATTTCGGGACCAAGCCCCACTTTGTCATTCTGAGCGCAGTGAAGAATCTCGTCCTCCACCGGGATGTTCCGTCTTTCTTATGATACTTTGTTGCTGTAGGAAAGGGGCTATCATGTGCTGAAGGGACGAGATTCTTCGCTACGCTCAGAATGACAAAGTCGGACTCTGCTGCCTGTATCCAACACTGCTCTTCTTGCCATAGCTTCTAAAGTGATCTTCTGAGGTGGTTTTGTCCCACTATTTTGAGAACCGCCTTTATGGCATCTCGTACCTTGTAGGCGTATACAGGGTCGGTTGTAGCCAGGATGGGTGTGAGGGTATCGTGGATGTTTGCGATGACGAAGTAGCCGTCTGCCGCGTCTGCCGTGTACCAATCTATGCGGCCCTGGTGCACGTAGACTGCCCGTATGGTGTGTAGTGGGTAGCTTTGGCGGCCCACGTGCACTACCTCAGAAGTCACCCAGACCAGGCCGTCCATGAAGTAAGTTGCGAGGCTCAGGGGGTGGGCGTTCCCGCGTGGCGGCTCGAAGGACGCTCTGCTCATGACTCTGTGGGGCGATTCTCCACGCCGGTGTGCTTCGGCTGCCTCCATGATGAGGTCCGCCAGCCTGTTGGTATGTTCCTCATCCAGGGAGGCGAATACGATGTGCCTCAGCCGGGTGCCCCTGGCCTTGATAACGTAGACGGGTAGGGGCTTCAGCACCGGCTCCTGGGGCTTTTTCGACCTGTAACGCCACATGGCAGCTATGATGAATAGGGTAGTCAGTACGGCGAGTGCGAGAGGGAGCGGGTTTGGACCAATCCTGAAAGGTACGGCTAATAACCACAAAGGGATAACTAGCCAGGCCCAGTTGAAACGGCCCTGACCAATATCTGCCCATTGTTCCCCCGGTACCTTGCCGACTTCTACGCTGTCAAACTCGTGCAGCCCATACGACTTTTCGCCAACCACGAACCGCTGGCTGGTCACCCAGACAGCTCCATCACCGTAGTAGACCAATTCGGATGTGAGGGTTGTTTGCATAGTCGTCAGGCTCGCCTCAAGTATACTACGCGGCCTCTAAACCGGGGGTTACAGGCGCGCGGTGACTTGCCGGTAGTTGCAAAGCTGTTAGCGATAAGCTACAATCATGCGCGTGGCTGCCCGTGTAGCATGGACCCGTTACGCCGTGCCTTGTGCTCCCAGGCAGTTTGGTCGAGCAGTTCATTTGACGATAGGAGACCGACGTGAGAAAGCAAGTCCTGGACGAGATAATTGACAACAAGTGCCTGCTGAAGCACCCCTTCTACCAGGCCTGGAACATGGGCACACTTAGCAAAGGCGACCTGGCAGTCTACGCCACCCAGTACGGAGAGTTCATAGACACCATCGCCACTGGCTGGGAAGCGGTAGGCGACTCGGACACCGCCGAGGAAGAGCGCGAGCACGCCGTCCTGTGGACCGACTTCGCCACCGACCTGAACGCTCCACGCCCCGCAGGCAGCCGCTTGCCGGAGATAACTGAGCTGGTGGAGTTGGCCCATGCTAACTTCAGCAACAGGCCGCAAGCTTTGGGCGCGCTTTACGCCTTCGAGCACCAGCAGCCCGCCACCGCCCACAGCAAGCTGGAAGGCCTGCGCAAGCACTACAACCTGTCCGCCTCAGCCGAGGTCTACTTCGACATTCACAAGGAAGACGAAGACGAACCGCGCTGGCTGGCCGAGCAGATGGAGAGCCTGTCGGAGGCGGAGTTCGCGGTGGCGCGTGAGGCTTGCGAGAGCATGGCCGGTGCGCTCTGGCGCGGCCTGGATGGGGTGTTGCTGGAGATAGAGCGGTCGAAGAACTAGTAGCCGGTCTACGAGCAAGCCGAACCTAATAGCTTCAGCAGGTGGGGGCGGTGTTTCGCCCCCTTTGTGTTACCAGGCAGCTTATTGGGGGCGTGTCATTAACGCGAGGAAGGCGCAGTCTGGGAACATGGAACAATTACAGCAACCAAGCCCCACCTTGTCATTCTGAACGCAGCGAAGAATCGGGTGGGTAGGAATGCTGTTGCATTACGGTGACCAAGCCCCCCTTTGTCATTCTGAACGCAGTGAAGAATCTCGTCCCTCACCACCCAAATACCACCTTTCTACAGTACACGCTTAGGAACCAGTACGCTCCGTAAGAAAAGGGCAACACCTGCATGGAGGACGAGATTCTTCACTGCGTTCAGAATGACAGGGTGAGGCTTGGTCACCTCAATTCAACACTATCCCTACTCACCTGATTCTTCACTGCGTTCAGAATGACAGGGTCGAGGCTTGGTTCTGGTGTCCGGCTCAGACATCGGTGGTGCCTCAGGCACGTCGCCTTGTCCCTCAGCCGCCTGACGTTTATAATTCGTCCATATCCCATCCAAAGACGAGACGATGCAAACTATAGATAACTCAAAACTCAACACTCAGAACTCAGAACTTATGCATGCTTCCCCTTCCGGCGATTTGCAGGCTTCCATCATCGAGGCGTTGCGTGAGGCCGTTCGCAGCCTCGGTTACGATGCGTCGGGGCTGGACCTGTCGCTCAAGCCGGTACCGTTGGAGGGTGCCTGGGGCTTCGGCTCCACGGTGGCTTTCCAGATGCGTAAGCTAGGGGCTGAGGGCAATCCGCAGGAACACGCCCAACGGATTCGGGAGGCGCTGCCTTCTCTTCCCGCCGTCGAGCGCGTGGAGGTGGTGAACGCCTATATCAACTTCTACATTGATAGGGACTGGTACGCCAACCGCATAATCAGCCAGGTGCTGTCGCAGGGCGGCGAATACGGCTGCTGGCCCGATAGGGGCGAGCGGGTAATGGTGGAGTACGCCAACCTCAACACCCACAAGGCAATGCACGTCGGCCATTTGCGCAACGTGGTGCTGGGGGCTACCATCTACAACATACTGAAGTGCGCCGGGTTCGATGCCGTGAGCGCCACATATTTGGGCGACATTGGCATGCACGTCATCAGGGCGTTATGGGCCTACCAACGCTTCTATAAGGGCCAGGAGCCGGAGACGAACCGGGGCCAGTGGCTCGAAAAGCTGTACGTCGAAGCCACCGCCCGGTTGGAGTACCGCAACAACGTCACGGGCCTCATCGCTGATGCCGCGAAGGCCGACCCCGCGATTGCCGGGCAACTCACCATGGTGTTGCGCGCCCTTGCCGAGAACGACCTTGAAAACGGCCCTTACGCCAACCAGATAGCCGAGACCCTCACCGCCCGCGAAGGCCCCGATTGGAAACTGGTGCTGGCCGAACGCGACCACATCGTGCTCAACCTGTGGGACGCCCTTGGCCCGCTGCTCATCGGGCAGACCTCTACCCTGGACAGCACCAACCGCGACGAAGCCTACGCGCAACCCACCGAGCCTGTGATGCCTGCGTTCCTGATGGATAGCATGGGGGATGTGGCTGAGGGCGAGAATACTACCATCGAAACCAACGTACCCCTGGCTTCGGACCCTCTGAGCGGCTTGCGCGCCGAATACGAGCGGCTTGATGATCACCGCCAGTGGTGGGACGACGTGCCGGGCTGGCGCGAGGAAATCCGGCAGATGTTCGCCACCTGGGAGGCGCAGGAGCCGGAGCTTGTGCAACTCTGGAACACCACCCGCGAGTGGAGCCTGGAGATGTTCAGGCGCATCTTTGGCGACCTGGGCGTGGACTTCCACGTCTGGTTCTTCGAGAGCGAGGTGGAGGAGCCGGGCAAGGACGTTGTCAAAGACCTCATCGAACGAGGCATAGCCGAGGACCTGCGCCCCGAAGGCCCGGTCATCGTGCGCGTGGACGACCAGCTACGCGCCCACCCCGCACTGTCGCAGAAGTACGCTAAAGACCTCTGGAAGACCAACAAGGACGGCACGCGGGAGCCAAGGGACGCGTGGCGCGTGCTGGTGGTGCTGCGCTCGGACGGCACCTCTCTGTATGCCACGAAGGACCTGGAACTTGCCCGCCGTAAGTTCGATGATTGGCACGTGGACCGCTCGATCTACGTGATCGACAGCCGCCAGTCGCTCTACTTCCAGCAGGTGTTCCGCGTGCTGGAGCTTTGGGGCTTCAAGCAAGCCGACAAGTCGTTCCAACTTTCCTACGAGTTCGTCAACACGCCGGAGGGGGCCATCTCATCGCGCAAGGGTGGAGCACCGCCATACGAGGACCTGGAGGCGGAGGCCCTTGCCCGCGCCCGCAGGGTGGTGGACGCCAGGGAAGAGGAACAGTCCCGCGACCTCAGCGACGACCAGCGGGACGCCATAGCGCGGGCGGTGGCCTACGGCGCGCTCAAGATGGGCATGCTGGACAAGGACAACAACAAGGTAATCACCTTCGTGTGGGAGCAGGCCCTCAACCCCGAAAGCCAGTCGGCCACCTACGTGCAGTACTCGCACGCCCGCGCCACCCGCGTGCTGGAGAAGGCCCTCGCCGGGTTGCTGCCCAAGCCGGGCACGCACTACAGCCTCAGAGAGTTGGAGCTACAGGAAACATCGCTGCTGGAGCTTATCGCCAGGTTCCCGGAGGAGGTAGCGCGTGCCGCCGAGGCGTACAAGCCTGTAATTATCGCCATGTACTGCTTCGACCTAGCCGACGCTTTCAACAACTTCTATCACAACTGCCCCGTGCTACGCGCCGGTAGCGAGGAGAAGGTGGCGGCACGCTTGGCGTTGACGGCGGCGGCTAAGCAGACAATTGCGAACGCGTTGGGGTTGTTGGGTATTGAAGCGCCAGAGATGATGTAAGATGGTGTGGGCGGGGCGTTACGCACGGTGTTGCATAGGCTACAATAGGCGAAGGTCCGACGCCCGGCGATTGGTCTCGTGCAGGCAGCAAATTGCAAGGCCAACGCCCCGCGTATGGAAGTGGAAAAGGTGCAGCGTGCAAGCCGACGCCCGCCGTATGGAAGTGAAAAAAGGTGCAGCGTGCAAGGCCGACGCCCGGCGATTGAAATCGCAGGCTACACCTTGTGAAGTCCCCCTTCGGGGACTAGGTAGGTGCTAAAGGGTTCTAATGGGGTAGAAATGTGGCTAAAGCAGTCCGCCTTTCGGCGGACTTAGCAAGGTGTAGCCCGCGATTTCAATCGCCGGGCGTCGGCCTTGCACGCTGTAGCCAACTATCCAACGGACGCCGTCAGGGGACCACGTTGGCAACCATCCACCGTGCATCGTCCTGCACAACATACAGAATGGGAACAGAACCCGCAGGGTATAGAGAGCAGGTTCCCGGCCCCTATTTACACGACACCCGTACCCTCACCCGTATCCGGTAGTACCGGCTGATTGAGATTGTAATACTGCCACGATGATGTGGCTGGTAAGGTTGCGATGCTGCAAATCACCTCAGAATTTGGCCGCCTCCGAGAGGTAATCGTCCACCGCCCCGGCCAGGAGCTGGTGCGGATGACCCCTTCCACCCGCGATTACTTCCTGTTTGACGACCTCATCTACAACGAGCACGCCCGCCAGGAGCACGACTGGCTCACTGACCTCCTCCGCGACCAATTGGGCGTGAAGGTCCACTACTTCGAGGAGATGTTGCACGAGGCGCTGTCGGTAGCGCCTCCCGAGCAGCGTGACGCCTTGCTGAGCCAGGTATGCTCAATGGAATCGGGCAGGCCGCCGGTCGAGCAGCGCATCGGGCAGCTTGAGGTGATGGTGCGCTGGTTCCGGGGCAGGGGGTGGCCGCAGTACACCCAGGACCCGGAGGGCGACCCGATGTCGGGCGCTCCCGGTTCTGTATCGTCGTTTGTCTCCCCGGTGCTCACGCGTACCCGCAACACCGCTCCCCTCAGCGCGATGGACCTCGAATCCTCCGATTACCTGGAGCGCAGACTCGACGGCTGGTGCACCCAGGGCGACTTCCACGCGCTGGCCGAAGAGCTTGTGCAGGGTATCGAATCGGGTGTGGCGGGCGCTTCCCCCTCCGAGAGGCCCGGCCCGCAGACCCACAGCCAGCAGCGCCTGATGGACGCCGACAAGGACGCATTACGCGACTTCACCGAGGGGCGGCTGTTCTTTCTGACGCCCCTACCCAACCTGATGTTCATGCGCGACGTGGGCACTGTGGTCGGCAAGCGGTTCTTGCTGTCCCGCATGGCAGCGCCCGGACGCGCCCGCGAGCCGCTCCTGCTCGACTTCGTGCAGCGTCACCACCCGCGCTTCCAGGGCACCACGCGCTGGACCTGGGCCGACACGCGCATCAGCGACCCGGCGTGGCCCCTGGCGTCCTCGCCCAAGCTGCTATTGGAGTGCGGCAACGTGATGCAGCTTCGGGAGGACCTGATCGTACTCGGGGTGAGCGAGCGCACCACAATGGACGCGGTGCAGCGGCTCTCCGACGCCTGGCGCGAGCATGCCGCCTCCCACAATCGTCGCATGGTGCTGTACGTGCTGCGCCTGCCCGCCGGGTTCAATCACCTCGACTCGGTGTTCGGCATGATTAGCGAGGACGAGTGCGTGGTCTACCCGCCGGTGTTCGAGCCCTACGGCCCCGCCTCGGTGGACGTGGTGCGGGCGGAGCTAGGCAAGGAGCCGGTGCGCCCCACGCGCTCCGCCGACTTCTTCAAGAGCCTGCGGGCGGACGGGCTGGACCTGACGCCCATCCCGTGCGGTGGCGACAACCCGGTAGACCAGCAGCGCGAGCAGTGGTTCAGCGCCTCGAACCTGCTGGCGGTGGCCCCCGGCAAGGTGATTATCTACCGCTCGTCGGAGCAAACGGTGGAGGAACTCGCCAAACGTGGCTACCGGGTGGTTGACATCAACGACGTACAGACCGGGGCCACGCGCTTGAGCCTGGACGATCCCGGCAAGTGGGTGCTGAAGATAAAGGGGTCTGAGTTGTCGCGGGGGCACGGCGGACCGCACTCGTTGATGCTGCCGCTGGTGAGGGACTGATGGTAGGTGCCAAATAGAATGGGTACAAGCAAGAAGGTCCATTGCTGCAACTCAATGCGAGAGCATGTTATGTATCGATGTGACCAGCACCCGAATCCCTTTGACTGCCCAGACAACTTGGTGATGTATAGTGATGCTAGTGACGATTATTACCTTATAGTGCATGATGGTATGGGACACGGCACTGGTGCACTGGTTCATATAATGTTCTGCCCGTGGTGTGGCAGCAACATTGAGACAAAGCGCCGGATCAAACGTCGCTTGAGGCCAGGAGTACGTAGAAGCAGACGAGAAGGCTAACAAGAGGTTAGAGGAAGACACTCGCCCAATACAACGATAGCGGGAAACAATGGCGAAGATAACGATGGACGTTCCTGATTATGCACCGGAAACCGGCCTTCGCATGACCTGGGAGCCGGGTTCCGGTATAAGCACCGCACGGCAACCGGGCGGGCCGCACTCGCTGATGCTGCCGCTGGTGAGGGACTAATGATCGGCTTTTGGCAAGCTGCTGACACAAGGTTCGATATGCTCTCGCTGCCTCGTAAGGAACGATGGCTGATTGCGGCGTGGGCCATCGTAACTTTGTTGTTGCTAATGATAAAGGTAGCATGCCTTGGCTATGCCTTCGCCTTCATCGGACGGGAGCCTACACGAGTAGGGCTTACCCTTATGTTAGCAAGTGCCGTGGGCATAATTTTCTTGCTCTCTTGGGTATTCTTGATGTTGTACATACACAAATCCAGGCGTCTCTCGAGTGTACCAGCTAAAGCCCAGCTACGTTTAGGTGACGTAGTTGCATTGATCGAGGACCTCCCTCAACTCAATCTGAGACGCGGGCAGGTTGGTACAGTCCTTGAGTCTCTAGCTAATGGCATGTATGAAGTTGAGTTTAGCGATGATGCTGGACGCATGTATGCTACCGCGCCTCTTCGTATCGATCAGTTGATGGTATTGCACTACGGTCCTGTTGAAGTAGCTTAGTAATGCTAAACGTCACATCCGAAATCGGCAGGCTGCGCAGGGTGGTGGTGCACGCTCCGGGACAGGAGGTGCGCCAGATGACCCCTGCCCTGCGGCACGACCTGCTTTTTGACGACATCCTCTACCACGAGCTTGCCAAGCACGAGCACGAGGCGTTCAAGCGGCTTATCTCGGTGATCGTGCCGCCGGAAGAGGTGCTCGAATCGGCGGATATGCTGCGCGACATCTTGCAGGACGAGCAGACCCGCAACGCCCTCGTGCAGGCTATCTGCCAGATGGAGCTTGGGCCGCACGTTGACGCCGAGCAGTTCTGCAACGACATGCTGTCCGCCGACCCCGACACGCTTGCCCGCTGGCTCATCGAAGGCAAGCCCGATCCCCACCGCGAGACGGCGCTGACCTCGTTCCTGTCGGAATTGCCGTACCAGCTTGCCCCCATACCGAACCTGCTATTCATGCGAGACCCCTGCGCCGTGGTGAACGACGGCCTTGTCGTGGGACACATGGCGAAGTCCGCCCGTAGACGCGAGTCGCTGCTGCTGCGCTATATCTACATGCTGCACCCCAAGGCGGGAGGGGGTAACGGCTCTCGCCCGCCGGTCTGGTTCGACAAGCTCACCCCGATGTCGCTCGCCAACCCCTCGCCGCTGGACGAAGCGGCTACGATAGAGGGTGGCGACGTGCTGGTGATACGGCCCGACCTGGTGCTGGTGGGCGTGTCGGAGCGCACTTCGCCGGAGGGTGTGGACGCCCTCGCCAGGGGGTTCGCAAGGGACAACTCGCGGGTGGAGACGATCTACGCCGTGATTATGCCCAAGCAGCGCTCGACCATGCACCTGGACACGATATTTACCATGATGTCGCACGAGGACCTGCTGGTCTACCCGCCGCTCATCATGCCGGGTGGCGGCGAGCAGGTGGGCATCGTGCGCATCAAGGTCGGGCGGGACGGCACGACGCAGTTACAGCAGGTGAGGAAGTCGCTGGTGGACTGCCTGGAGGAGGAGCTTGGCAGGCCGCTCAACCCGGTCTTCTGCGGGGGCAACAGCCGACTCTACCAGGAGCGCGAGCAGTGGACCGACGGGGCCAACTCGTTCTGCCTGCGCCCCGGCCTCATATTGGGCTACGAGCGCAACGAGCAGACCTACCGGGCGATGGAGGCGGCGGGCTACCGCATCATCTCGGAGGACGAGATCGTCAAGTGGAACGTCGCGCCTGGTGCCGAGCGCAACTGGGTGGTCAACCAGCCCCTGGTGGACGAGATACGGCAGCACCCGGAGCGCAAGTACGCTATAAAGATCAGCGGCCTGGAGCTTTCGAGGGCGAGAGGCGGGCCGCGTTGTATGACGATGCCGTTGGTGCGGGATGATATTGTCTGGTGACGATGGACGATGGACGATAGACGATGGAGGACGAGGGTAGGCGGGGGAAGCCAATCAGAAGGCGAACTTGGTCGCTGCTATTGATTCTTCTCGTTCTGGTTGGTTCTTTAGCTCTCGCCTTCAGACCCTCAACCGGACCTTCAACTCGCAACGAGGTTCCAACCGTGGTACGCGACATTTTCTCCCAGACCCCGGTCCCGGCCCAGCACCGTATCCCCTATGGCCCCGGTGAGTTTCACTTCGGTGACCTGTATCTTCCCACAAATTCGCAATTCGAATTTCCAAATTCCAAATTGCCAGTAGTCGCCTTCATACACGGCGGTTTCTGGCGCTCTCAGTACGATTTGACGCACGCGGGACACGCCGCCCATGCGCTGTCGGAGGCCGGGTTTGCTACATGGAGCATCGAGTACCGGCGCATAGGGCACCAGGGTGGCGGGTGGCCGGGCACATTCCAGGACGTAGGTGCGGCGGTGGACTACCTGCGGGTGCTGGCCCCACAGTACAACCTCGACCTGGACCGGGTTGTGGTGGCGGGGCACTCGGCAGGCGGACACCTGTCGGCCTGGGTAGCTTCACGGCACCGCATCCCCTATGACGACCCCCTTTATGTGGAGAACCCGCTGCCGGTGAAGGCGGCGGTGCCCCTGGCCGGGGTGGTTGACCTGCGCAGGGGGTGGGAGTTGAAGTTGAGCAGCGGGGTAGTGGAGGACTTTCTCGGTGGCTCACCTGAAGCGGTGCCGGGGCGGTACGCCACAGCCTCACCCATAGAGCTGCTGCCTACCGGCGTGCCCATGAGCCTCATCCACGGTACCGACGACGACAACGTGCCCTACGAGATCAGCGAGCGGTACGTGCAAGCCGCCCGGCAGCGTGGCGACGACACCGAGTTAGTCACCTTGCAGGGCACGGGGCATTTCGAGGTGATAAACCCTGACACCGAGGAGTGGCAGGTGGTGGTTAGCACTATTTTAGAGTTGATAGAGAAGTAGGCAGACGCAGACTGTGTTGGCAGCTTAGATGGCATAAGACGCCCGTCGATTGAAATCGAGGGCTACACCTTGCAAAGTCCCTGCGGGACTGCGACATCTTATTAGAAGCTATATCAACAATGACAGTGCGGAATACAAGCACATGACCTCACATTGTCATTTCGAACGCAGTGAGAAATCTCGTCCTTTACCGGGATGTTACTGCTTTCTTATGGTACAGAGTGACTAATAGGAAGGTGGTATTTGGGTGCTCAGGGACGAGATTTCTCACTGCGTTCGAAATGACAATGTGAGGTCATGTGCTGATGTTCGACAGTGTTGTCTTTGCCATAGCTTCTAGGTCTTGTTAGATGCTCAGAGAAGACCAGTCTGCCGCAGGGCAGACTTTGCAAGGTGTAGCCCTCGATTTCAATCGACGGGCGTCTCATGCCGACTAAGCAGCTAATTCATCTGCTGAGTGTTGGCCCATACACGTCAGCCTCACCTCCCATGAACACTCCTTAAAATCGGAGGTGAGGTTGCGAGCACTTCCTTACGCCTCAACGTCCGCTCTATCCCCATTCGCCGCCGCATAATAGCTGTTCCGCTCGTTGTTTTGCTCGGCGGCGCGGTGAGTGGGGGCCATGATGGGCGAGCGGGTGAAGCCGGACTGGCTCTCCCAGCCGCTGCGGGCGTCGTCGCCCTGCTCGCCCTGCGGGCCGGGCAGCAGGCGCACGGCGAGTTGCAGGCTCTTGGCGAACAGGCCGGGGAAGAGGGTGCTGGCGACTATCATCAGGCGGGCCTGTATGGTGGTCGTGAGGTCGGGGTTGCCGTTGCGGCACGCCTCGATTATTTGCCGGGCGGCACGTTGCGCGCTCATGGCGCTGAGGGGAAGGGTGCCCAGGAGCATGAATAGGCCGAACTCCTTCTCCCGGTCGCCCTTGAAGAGCGCGTTGTAGGGGGAGCCGGTGCGCATCAGGCCGGGGGCCACGGTCGTCACCTGGATGTTGTCCTTGGCAAGCTCGGCCCGCATGCCGTCAGACAGGCCCACCAGGGCGAACTTGCTGGCGACGTAGGGCAGCAGGTGGGGCACGGCGATCTTGCCTCCTATCGAGGAGATGTTGACGATGCGGCCTCCGCCCTCGCGCTTCATGTGCGGCACGACCGCCTGCATCGCGTAGAGCGGCCCCCACATGTGCACCTTCATCGCGTCCTCGAAGTCCTGTAGCTGCATGTGCTCCACCGGGCCGACCTGGATGATGCCGGCGTTGTTGATGAGCACGTCGATGCGCCCGCGATGCTCTATCACCCGGCGCAGGGTGTTCTCGACCTCCTGCCGGTCCGTCACGTCGCAGCGGAAGGCGAGCACGTCAGCCCCGCCCTGCGCGATGTCCTCGGCGGCGCGGTCGAGTTCCTCCTGGTTGCGGGCCAGGATGGTCACGCGAGCGCCTTCGTCGGCCAGCAGCCGGGCCATGATGAGGCCCAGCCCTCGCGACCCGCCCGTGATGACCACCGACTTGTCCATGAAGGTGTACCCGCTGCCCTTCTTCGTAACGTTCGCCGCGAACGCCGCGCCCGCACCCGCCGCCAGCGCCGTCGCTATAATGGTGCCTTTCATTGTAGTGTCTCCGTTTGGGTGAGCTATTTATTCAGCATGATGTTACTGAGCAGGAATCGTGCTAGCCAGCATGCGGTAGGGGCACGATGCATCACGCCCTCATATAACCGCAATGCTCCACCTTGAAGGACCAAGCCCCATCTGTCATCCTGAGCGTAGCGAAGGATCTCAGGAAGGTGCTGTAGCCTGGCTCTTCGATTTACAGGACCCTGTCGCTAATGTAACGCGAGTGCCATGAGTTGGGATTGCCGGGCACGGGAGGCATCTGAGATCCTTCGCTACGCTCAGGATGATAGGGGGAACAGGGTTCTCCGTGTTGGAATAGGCGCGTGGCCCACCAGCGGTATGATATCTGGTAGCTCTACTTCAGGATGTGGGGGAGGAAGGCGCGGCGGACTTCGGAGGCTCCTATGAGGCTTGGCTCTATGGTGTGGGTGAACCAGGAGGGGTCGCCCTTCAGGAAGTGGGCGTGCAGGTCCACCAGCGCGCCGTACTTTTCACCCATCTGGGCCAGTATGGAGTTCACGCGGCGGTGGTTCTCGCGGGCTATCTTCGGGTCCACGCCGATGAAGTTCTGGTTGTCGTCACCGAAGCTGGGGTCGTAGACGTTACCTACGAGCACGGGGCGGATGGGTAGCTGCCGGAGGAACGCTTCAAGCGCCTGCTCAAACTGGCGGACGCCCGGCCCCCTGTCGGTGACCAGGCCCCCCAGCAGGTCGTTGCCGCCGATGGTTATCATAGCGACGGCGGGACCCTCCACGCGGAGGCCGCGCGCCTGCGACGGTAACCCACCTACCCTCGCGCCGTCCACCGCCCTGTGCTCCAGCCGTGCCTCGCCGTGTGAAGCCAGGTCTTTGCCCTTGAATTCGGGGTAGAGCCTGTCGTCGTTGCGCACGATTAGCTGGCCGGGGTGCACGCCGTACTGGTTGTAATGGCCGCAATCGAGAATAGAGTCGCCAAACGTAACTACGGTGAGCATGTCGCCTTCTCTCGCTTTCTCCCCAGCACCTTGTGGGGCTATGCGGGCTATCCCCAGCGCGCCAAGTCCCAGGCCCACCGCTCCGAGGCCCGCCAGACCAAGCACTTCCCGCCTTGAGAACTTCTTTCTCGTCACCTGTCGTCTCCCTGTCTAGTTGCGTGTGCGGAAGCAATAAATATGCCTGTTAGAGGCTAGCGTGGGGCATTACACCCGCCAGATGCCACGATGTGGCTTATCCCCCGCCGTACTGCTGCCTGAGCCGGAATACCCCCAGCAGCGACAGCAAGACGTTGTTAGGTGCCGGGTTGCCGGGGTGCCACTCAAACACGGCGCGCTCGAAGTATTGCATTGTGTAAGGCTTGCCGTCGGTCTCGCTGATCTCGGTGAACTCGTCGGAGATGGGGAAGCCCTGCTGGGCCAGGCCGCCATTTTGCTGCCAGTACTGCAAGAACGTACCGCCTACCCGCTTGCCCGTCTCAGGGAAGGGGGCCACGGCGTCCATGTTGGGGCGCTGGTTGGGCGCTCCGTTGGGGTACTTCTTGCGGTAGGTGAAAGTGCCAAGTTGCGAAAGGAGCACCTGGCTCACAGGGGGGTTCTCCGGGTGGTACTCGAACACCGCGCGCTCAAAGTACTGCATGAGGTACGACTTGCCGTCGAGGGGCGAGGTCTCGCGTACGGCGGGGGAGATAGGGTAGCCTTGCTGCCGCAGCTGCCCGTGCCTGTTCCAGTAGTCGAGGAAGATGCCCGAGACCGTGTAGCCGGTCTCGGGGAAGGTGTAGCTGCCGTTGCCGGGCACCTTCTCGCCGGACGCGGGCAGCCTGGGAGCGGGCGCTGGCGTGGGCGTCGGAGGGGGCGGCGCGGCGACCTGCAAGTAGCTGTAATAGTTGTCCTTTTCGGGGTCGTCGCGAGGGCTGCCGAAGGCCAGGTGCAGGTAGCCGGGGCTGTAGGCCAGCGACATGTCCTTGATGGCCTCACCACGCGACCAGCCGTCAAACGGCGTGACCGGCTCGGTGAAGCGGTCGCCGCGCCCGCTGGCGTAATAGAGGGTGAAGCGCTCGCGTAGCACGGTGGCCCAAACTATATGGGCGGTGCCTGCGGCATCCACCACTATAGCAATGCCAAAGGCGTTACCGGGGGTGCGGTGCACGAGCACCGGGGGCAGGGCGTTCCAGCCGGTCGCGGGCACCCATTCGCGGTAGTATGGTTCTCGCAAGGTCGGTTCGGGGTTGCGCGGGTCGCAACGCTCGTCCTCCCATACGAGGCGCATGCCGCCTGAGGGGTCGCGGGCCAGCGCCGGTTCATCGGTAATGGAGTTGCCTTCGCAGCCGGGCGTCAGCGTGTGCGATACGTTCTCTACCTGCCACCTGCCGGGGGCCTGCCGCACGCCCGTCAGTATGTCACCGAAGCCGCCGGGAGCCTTGTCCTTCCACGCGGCTATCACCACTCCCTGCGTGGTCACGCCGAGGGTGGGGGCTTCGGGCGTGGTGGTGCCGCCGATCCTCTCGGCCCGCACGGGCCAACCGGAGTCGGCGCGCACCCAGTAGAAGAGGCTTTGCAGGTTCTGGCCGAAGAGCATGTGGGCGTTGTTGTCGGGGCCGATTGCGAGGGCCACGTTCTTGTAGTTATGGCCGCACGTGCCGGGCACCTGCTCTTTTATGGAGGTGCGGCCGTCCGCTTCGATGCGCACGTAATAGTCGCACACGGCGCGCGCTTCGTACTGCCACCAGACGATGTGCTTGCGGCCCAGCGCGTCCAGCTTGACGATGGCCCCGCCGCTCGACTTCTGCGGCGTACTCTCGTGTAGCTGCTCTACCTCGAACTTGCCACCGACGGAGGAATTGCGGGCTTGCAGCAGCAGGTTGGCGTTCGGATTGGCACCCTGGCTGCGCATCCAGATGATGCTGGCCGCTCCGTTGGGAGAGGCGGCGATGGAAGGCGTGTTGTCGTATTCCCTGCCCGCGGAGATGTTTACCGGCGCGCTCCAGCCCTCCGCGCTTGCCGCAGACATGGAAGCGTACTGCGGGGTAGCGGCCACCGTGAGCACGGGCAGGAGAGCTAGCAGCGCGGCTATGGCGGGAAAGAGGCGTCTACCGAACAACGGGTGTAGCGTTCCTTCTAGGAGGCTCTGTTCAGCACGGGGCTGATTATCAATGCGCAGGCGAATACTGTCGTCTAATTGTACCAAGAAGAGACGTGCCTTCGCTCCGGCAGGGCTGGTATTGCTCGCCGTTCCCTGTACCCAAAACCCCCCTTTGTCATTCTGAGCGCAGCGAAGAATCAGGTGGGCATGGTAGAGCTTTCAACGTTGAGGATGATGGAGGCTAGAGGAACCATTTGCTGCAATAGGGAGAGTCAAACACGGGCTACTGATCCTTCGCTGCGCTCAGGATGACAAAGGGGGGGCAGGGTACCCGGAAGAGTAACCGTGTTGCTGCGGTGTGATGGCTACTAGCCTGGCTGGGGAATGACTCTGCGGGGCGGATGCGGTATAGTGTGCTTATCACACGATACTAGGAGATGACGATATGCCTTCTGTTGGCGAAACTGCCCCCGATTTTGAGTTGATGAGCGATGCGGGCGAGCCTGTAAAGCTGTCCGACTTTCGCGGCAAGAACGTAGTGCTCTATTTCTACCCCGCCGATTTCACCAGCGGCTGCGAGCTGCAAGCCTGCGCCTTCCGCGACTCTTACGACGACCTCCGGCAAAAGGACGCTGTGGTGATAGGCATCAGCCCCGACAGCGTTGAGAGCCACAAGAAGTTCCGTGAGGCGCTCAACCTGCCTTTCACGCTGCTGGCGGACACTGAGTTCGAGGTGTCGGAGGCGTGGAACAGCCTCGGCACCAAGACGAGGGAGGACGGCAGCGTCAGGAAGAACGTGGTGCGGGGCCAGTACGTGATTGACCGGGAGGGCAAGATCGTGGACGCGCAGACGCCCGTGAAAGCCCCGGAGAGCAGGCGGCTGGCGTTTGAAGCGTTGGAGCAGTTGAGCTAGCTAGCGGTAGGAGACGGAACCGCCAAGACGCTAAGGACGCTAAGGACGCTAAGGACGCTAAGGACGCGCCAAGGTTTAGTAGGCTATTCTAAAAAAAGGACCAGGGTACGTGATGTCGTACCCTGGTCCTTTTTCTTGTGCTGCCTCCTCAATTTTGGCTTGCTCTTAGAAGTGATACACATCTCCTGCGTTGTCACCCTTTTTGTAGCGTTTCTTGTCTAATACGTGTAACTCCAATCTATTCACCCGGTCGGGCCTATTTCATAGAATGAGAGCACCGGACATATGGAACATACAGGGCATAAGAACATCACCGGGCGGGATATAAAACCGGCATATTACAAATCTCGGCGGCGACAATCATAGTCAAACGGGCACCAATAAAAACCCGGATATAGGAGAAACAAGCAATGAAAAGCAGGGGAAGTATACAGACAAGGTGGTTGGTCTCGGCCGCGGGTATGCTTATCATACTCGCTATGGCCTTTTGGTCTACGTCTTCGGCGCTGGCGAGTCCGGCGACGGAGAAGGGTACGGGGCAACCGGTAGCTACAGCTACAGCCCCAGTTGGCAGCCAGGGGGCGCAATCGCAGGCCGGTAACGCTCGCGGCCAGGCCTCGGTGGCTGGTGATAGCTGCGGCGTCAACAGCAACTACACGGTCGCCAGTTCTACGGGTGGGACCGTGACGAGCGGCACCACCCGCGTTGACAATTCGCAGTGCGACAATTGCTCGGTGAACATCGCCCTACCGTTCGGCGTGCAACTGTACGATCAGACCTTCACCACGGTCAAGGCCAATAGCAACGGCGTACTCTCGTTCGGCAACCTGTCTGCCGACTTTGTAGGCAGTTGCTTGCCGGTAGCCGGAACTACCTATTCGATCTTCCCTCTCGCGCAGGACTTGAGCACATCGGGCACCGGGCGCGGTATATACACGACGGTTCTTGGTAGCGTGCCCAACCGGATATTTGTGGTCCAGTGGAAGGCATGCACAGTTATTGATGAGAATATCTGTAGCGCCAATTATACTTTTGAGGTCCGCTTGTACGAGGGGCAGACTAAGTTCGACGCTGTTTACGGCACCAGCGTACAGAGTAGCGAGGCCGTAGTCGGCGTGCAGAAGGACGGCACCCTCTACACCGGTTACCAGTGCGCCAGCGGCGGCACAATTACCGGCGGCACCGTGCTCACATTCTCCCAGGCGTCCTGCCCCACCAGCACCTCCACCAGCACACCCACCCGCACCGCTACGCCCACGAACACCAGCACTCCTACCGCCACCAGCACAGCCTTTCCCTCCTGCGGCCCATATTGGCGGACCGTCTCCAGCCCCAACGTGCAAGGCGACAACCAGGTCTATATGGATGATGTGGCAATCATATCGCCTAACGATATCTGGGCAATTGGAGAGTCCGGCAGCAGCCGGTGGGGCGAGCGGTTGCACATCCTGCACTGGGACGGCCACGCATGGAGCACAGCACAGGCACCCGCTATGAACTTCCGGCAGATATTCCCGCGCAGCATCAGCGCTTCGGCCTCGGACAACGTGTGGGTGGTTGGTGGGCAATCCGGCCTGGGCACCCCCTTTCTCATGAAGTGGAACGGCAGCCAGTGGAGCCAGGTCCACCTGCCCCCGGCCCTGGCTAACCTTGTTCCCAATCTCTATTCAGTTGAGGCCCTCGCCCCTGATAATGTGTGGGTGGCGGGTACCGTTCACGAAAACCAGCGTACGCAGACGTTCATCATGCATTGGGACGGCAGCCAATGGGCGCGGGTTGCCAGCCCCAGCCTCGGCACGGGTAGCAACTACCTGAGAGAGATCTCGGCGGTATCGGCAAACGACATCTGGGCAGTGGGTCGTTATCAATTCGAGGAAGACGGCGATTCCTTGCCCATTATCCTGCACTGGAATGGCATCGAGTGGAGCACCACTAGCTTCAGCATGCCGGGTACCGAGGGTATGCTCTACGCCGTGGACGCGGTCTCGTCAAACGACGTGTGGGCCGCCGGTGTCGCTTACGACGAGCATAACGAGCTAGTTCTAATCCTCCATTGGGATGGGAGCGTCTGGAGACCCGTTGCCAGCCCCTACCCCCCTGGATACGCCATAAGCATACGGAGCATCGCTGGGGTATCCCCCAACGAAGCCTGGCTGGTGGGCAGCTACTGGACGGTGGCCGGGCACGACCCGTACCAGCGGTCTATGGTTCAGCGGTGGAACGGCACTTCGTGGAGCCTTGTGACTATCCAGGACCCCACCAATGAACACGACGCTTTGTACGGGGTGGATGCCATAGCGCCGGGGGAGGCCTGGGCCGTCGGCCATTATACAAGGGGTACAACCGGCAACACTCTTACAATGCACTACTCCGATCCCTGCGTGACGCCTACCTCAACGTCTACGGCAACCCGGACGGCCACCGCTACGGCCACTCGCACCAGCACAAGCACCGCCACCGCTACGGCCACTCGCACCAGCACAAGCACCGCCACGGCCATTGCCTCCTCTACCTCTACATCTATCCCTACTGCAACCAACACGATGCAGGCGGTAGCCAGCGCCACCAGCACGCGCACTTCCACGGCCATTGCCACTTCCACCGCAAGCAACACAGTGCAGCCGTTAGCCAGCGCCACCCGCACACCTACTCAGCAGGTGCCCGGCGTCAGCACTTCGACCGCCACAGCCACGCAGGCACTACCTAGCGCCACTCGCACCGCTACCCAGTCCGTGCCGGGCAGTACCAGCACCGCCACGCAGGTGCCAGCCACGGCTACTCGGGTGCCAGCCACGGCCACTCCGCAGGGTGGGGCGGGTGAATGCCAGTTGCAGTTCCCCGACGTGCCTGAGGGCAGCGCCTTCTACGGGTTCGTGCGGTGCCTGGCCTGCCGGGGCATCCTGGGCGGCTACTCTGACGGCACTTTCGGTCCCGGCAACCTGATCACCAGGGGCCAGATCGCCAAGATCGTGTCGAACGCCGCCGGTTTCACCGACACGCCCGCCGCGCAGCTCTTCCAGGACGTGACGCCGGACAGCCCCTTCTACGCCTTTATCTACAGGCTGTCCATGCCTGGGCGGGTGTTCATGAGCGGGTATCCTTGCGGCGGTTCTGGTGAACCTTGTGGCGCGGGCAACCTGCCCTACTTCAGGCCGGGAGCCAACGCCACACGCGGTCAGCTATCGAAGATCGTGGCTAACGCCGCGGGCTTCAACGAGACCCCGGCGAAGCAGAGCTTCGAGGATGTGCCAACAAATAGCGCGTTCTACAGCTTCATCGAGCGGCTGTCTTCGAGGGGCTACATCAGCGGGTACGCTTGCGGGGCCGCCGGGGAACCGTGCGGTGGGGGCAATCTGCCCTACTTCAGGCCCAACAGCAGTGTGACGAGAGGGCAAGCGGCCAAGATAGTGGCTAACACCTTCTTCCCAAACTGCGACACGAAGTAAAACTATCCAGGTGTTGAAGAATGCCCCGGACCTGCAAAGTCCGGGGCATTCTTCTCGTTATCGGGCCATACTTATCTCATTACGAGGGGACTAAGAAGAGTCAGGTTCCCGTTTGACCCTTCTCCGACCTACTCGCTCGGTATGTTTACTGCCTGCTTGGTGTCTGGCAGTTGGGGAAAAAGGTGTTAGCCACTATCTTAGCTGTTTGTCCCCTCGTCACGTTTTCTCCGGGCCTGAAGTAGGGCAGATTCCCAGCATCACACGGCTCACCCGCTCCTCCACATCCATAGCCGGAAATTACTCCCCTGTTAGCCAACCTATTTATCCAGACGAAGAAGGGACTGTCAGTGGGTACGTCAGCGAACTTCTTGGAACCTGATGCTTCATCGAATCGGGCGGTCTCACTCACTATCTTGGAGAGTTGGCCCCTGGTGGTGTTCAGTCCAGGGCGGAAGTAAGGGCGGTTGCCCTCTTGACAAAGCTCAGCAGGCGTGGTGCCGCATGGATACCCACCTATATAACCCCTGGAAGCGAGTTGCTGGATGGGGTCGTAGAAGGTGCTGTTGGTAGGTACGTCCTCGAACAACTGGCCCCCTGTTGGACCGCTCAGGTCGGCGGCCAGGGCTACCATCTTGGAAATCTGGCCCCTTGTGACGTTCACGCCCGGCCTGAAGTAAGCACCTGGGCACGGCTCTCCAGGCCCGCCGCAAGGATAGCCGGAGACAATAGCCCTGCAAGCCAGGCACTTGATGAAGCTGTGGAAAGTAGAGCCTGAGCCGGAGGCAGGCACGTCCACGAACTGGATAGGGCAAGCCGTAGCCGGTGGCACGGCCGTACGTGTAGAGCTTGGGACACCTGTGGGTGTACTTGTGGGTGTACTTGTGGGTGTGCCTGTAACGGTGCTGGTGGGCGTATTGGTGGAGGTGGGAGTAATAGTAGGAGTGGCGGTAGCAGAGTTAGTCGCTGAAGCAGTTGGAGTCTGGGTGCTGGTTTGTGTGCTCGTGGGCGTTGCCACAGCACACGGGTCATTGTGGCGCAGAGCAAGGGAATAGCCTCCGGCGCTACCTACAGCCCAGAGGTCCGAGGGGCTTCCCGGAACTTGAGCCAGGTCATACAGGCGGCTATCTGCGTACGACATATCGGGTAAAGCCGCAATGCTCCAGCCGTTGCCGTCATAGTGGCTTACAAAGGCTTTAGGCATGCCCCCCGATACCGACCTGTATTCGCCGGCTGCCCACACGTCGTTAGGCCCGACAGCTTCCACCGCGTGCAGGTCACTGCTACTGCTGTTCAGGCCGATGGTTGCACCGTTCTGGATGATCCAGTTGCTGCCATCCCAACGCATAACGAGAGCCTGCGCGCTTGAAGGGTCGTAGGTTGAGGAAGTGTTATAGAAGCCTACGGCCCACACGTTGCCCGAGGCATCAATCGACACTGCCTGCAATTGGTTGTGATACGCACCCTGGTTCGGGCTGGGCTTGATTGACCAGGAAGTGCCATCATAATGCATGGTGAGCGTCTTATATTGGTTCGAGGCAGAATCGAGGTACTGCCCCACAGCCCACACATCGGACGCGCTTCTAGCATCTATCCCATTGAGACTGCTATGGCCGTTCTGGTCGGGAGTGGGAACGTTATAAATCGTGTTCCAGGCATTGCCGTCCCAATGCACGATAAGAGGCATTGGGTAGCTGCTGCCAACTGCCCAAGCGTTGTTGCTGGAAATAGCGACTACCCCATAGAGGCTCGTTGTGCTGGTGTTATGTTGCACAGGTTTAACGTTCCAGGAGCTGCCGTTCCAATGGACAATGAAGGCCTTGATGCCCTGTGCCGCATAGCTACCTACAGCCCAGACGTCGCTTGACGATACAGCATCTACACCGTACAGGTAGGTGCCACTCGCCCCCTGGGGTGTTGGCACAGGCACCACCGTCCAATTTACGCCATTCCAGTGGCGTGCGTACGACGGGGCGGTAATGCCGGATCCGACGGAACCCACCGACCATGCATCGTAAGGCGATATAGCATCCACGCCTCTTTGAACACCGCCCGCTACAGTGCCGTCACCTGTATTCTGGAGCCTCCATGCCTCCCCGCACATTCCCGCAGGTGTGGCGGTGCTGGTGCTGGTGCTGGTGCTGGTCGCGGTGGTACTAGGGCTGGCGGTAACCGTGGCCGTACCGGTAGCGGTCGAGGTGTTAGTGCTGGTAGGCGTATGTGTAGCCGTCACAGTACTGCCACCGCCTATGACATCAGCCATAACGACCCTCGTCGCAGGCGCGAGAAGGCTGGCTTGAGCAAAGGGAGCAGCTAGCAAGAAGCCGAATGTAAGTAGTAATGACAGGACTATGATTGGGATACTGTAGGCGCGGGGCATGGATGTCATCTCCGTCATTCTGTCGATTGAGCGCACAAAAAACCGGGACCCACAATAGGTCCGTCGGCCTCGTCAGATTACTGGGGCCACTTAAAGTATACCGGGAAGGCATCCGTAAATCAAATTTCACCTGCCGGACTACAGATCCCTCTCCCCACCTCGATGTTCAGCAGCCGGAGTTAAAGCACTTGCGCTGCCCATATACGGTTCCTTCGCGCTAGTCGGGTGTTGAGTAGGGACTGTTTGCCCATCTAACCGCGCCACGAGGAGAATGCCCCGAACTTGGCAGGTCCGGGGCATTCTTCTTGTTATCAGGTCTTACTCATCTTATTGCGAGGGGAATTGTCGATGAACGACCTTATCATTACCAACGCACGGCTGATTGACGGAACTGGGTCTCAGCCGAGGGACAACGTAGCCATCACCGTGCGCGGCGGGCGCATAGAGGCGGTGCGGGCCGGTGGAGAGCAAACGGGGGAGGCGGGTGCAGAAGGAGCGGAAGGAGTAGAGGTGATCGACGTTGGCGGGCGCACCGTGCTGCCGGGCCTCATCAACGCCCACGTCCACGTCACCATGAACGCCGGTGCCGACCCGTTCGCTTATACCCAGAACACCAAGCTCCCCACGCTCTTGCTCCACTCCCTCAAGAGGTGCCAGCAGATGCTTGAAGCGGGCATCACCACGGCGCGGGACCTGGGCGGCTACGAGTACCTCGAGATGGCCCTGCGGGACGCTTTCGCCGTCGGTGACTGGCCGGGGCCCCGCCTGCTGTGCGCGGGCAAGGTGCTCACCATGACGGGCGGGCACGGTTGGCTTATAGGCATGGAGGTTGACGGCCCGGACGCGGTGCGCAAGGGTGCCCGCGAGAACCTCAAGAATGGGGCCGATTGCCTAAAGATCATGGCTACGGGCGGCGTGCTCACACCCGGAGTGGAGCCGGGCGCGCAACAACTGGGCGAGGAGGAGATACGCGCGGCGGTGGAGGAAGCCCACAAAGTAGGCAAGCTGATCGCCACCCACGCGCAGGGCACCGAAGGCATCAAGGCGGCGCTACGGGCGGGCGTAGACACGGTGGAGCACGGCATCTTCCTCGACGATGAGGCGATAGAGATGATGGTGGAGCGCGGGGTGGTGTTCGTGCCGACGCTGGCGGCCCCATACCAGATTGTCGAGGCGGGCGAAGAGAAGGGCATTCCCGCCTACGCCCTGGAGAAGTCGCGGCGGGTCCTGCAAACGCATTCCAGGTCGTTCGAGTGGGCGGTGTCGGCGGGCGTGACCGTAGCGGCGGGCAACGACGGGGGCACCCCCTTCAACCCCTCGCACGACCTCGTTACCGAGTTGCGCCTGATGACCGAGCACGGCCTGAACAACCTGGGCGCGATACGGGCGGCCACGCTCGGTTCGGCAAAGGCGCTGGGGCTGTCGGAGGAGACCGGCACGGTGCAGGCCGGTAAGTGGGCCGACCTGCTGGTGCTGGACGAAGGTGCCGACCCTATCGCGGATATAACGTCCCTGTCGATGGTGTGGATGGTGGTCAAGCAGGGGAAGGTTGTGGTGCGGAAGTAAGGCTCTAGCTGGACCTGGGGTAAAACGTCGCCAGGGCCGGGGCCATCTTGCTGCTGTGGCCGGTGCGTTGGGCGGGCGACCGCTTCATCTCCTATTTGGATTTGAGTGTATGAAGTAAGATGTCGCCAGCGCAGGGGTCGTGCTGCTGCTGAGGCCGGTGCGCCGGTGAGGCGACCACTTCACCCCATCTAGCGAAGTGCAGACTAACAGGTCGTTGCTTTGATCGGCAGCTACGAAGGCAAGGATGAGTACAAAGTCTAGAGTTGTGAGTGCCGGGCCGTACCTGCTCAAATCGCTCATGTTCCCAAAGTCACGCACCTTGCCATCATCCCCCATAGTAGCAACCCCCAGCTCGTTGCCCCCATTGTTATAGCGCCAGGCCACAACAGGTGTACGATACCGTTCCCACCTGTTATTTACCAACTTTCTGTTATTCAGCACCACGATTGCCGGGTCTGAGACCTCTCGTGCGATGTTGTGGGGAGATTGCCAGGTGCTCATACTATGCACATCTGCCGAAGTGGCGTACGACAGAGTGTCGTCGTCGTTATTCCTGACGAAGGCCATGATCAGTTTGTCATCGAGAACCGCAACTGCCCGGCGTCCGTGACTGAATCGATGTGATATCCCATCCTTCTTGGTCTTGTCCTCTATCGTTATCGTATAGGGATGTAGGAAGTCGAACTCCTGCCTATCTCTCGAAGCCACCCTTACAGTGCGGCACTGTATCAAATCGTACTCGGCAGCATAGGACAGGTGCAGTTGGTCGCCAGGCTCCGGGCCTTTGAATGCAACAAGTGCGGGACTTTGCACGCCAGCCAGGCTGCCATCTTCACTCGCCCTCGACGGAACCAGATGAGCGGGCGACCAGTTCATGGCATGACCGGGCGACCAGTTTATGGTATTTCGGGCCATACAGTACATCAGGATCTTCGGGTTGTGCTTTGGGTGAAACAGCAGGAAGAGTTGGTTCTCGAAGGCGGCAAGTACCGGGGTGCCGCTGATGAATTGGCCGGTGCTATGACCGGCAGACCAGTTCTCCCCGTCTTCGGAAGTGGAGACTAGCAACTCTTTCGTGTCGTTGTTAGCCACGTATGCCATGGCCGCGTACGGGAGCTTTACCAGTGACGGGTCGGACATTATTCATCTCCTAAGCGCTTGTGGGGGTGTTATCTCGACGGGAAACTGGGCCGGATTACGGCAAACGGCACGCAACAGTAAACATCCGTGGGTATTAGCCACGAATGGTCCTGGGCAAAGCGGATTATACAGGCTATTTCCGTGCGGGTCAATATGTTGTCCGTACCGGGCGCACGACAACACTTGATTGCCTCGGGTCGCCAGCCCCACTCCCGCGCCTAAGCCGCTTCCGCAGCCAAATCACGGGCCAGGTCGCGGCCCTGTGGGGTCAGGCTGAGCTGGTTGGCTTCGCGCCTGATGAGGCCCAGGGAAGAAGCACGCCGTATGGCGCGCTGGGCTGCCTCAGAGGACCAGAGTAGCTCGTCGTGCAGGTGCTCCACCGAGCTTTCGGCTTCGGCCTGCGGGGTGTTCTCGTGGTTGAACAGGTGCACTATCAGCGTCTCGGCGGCGAATTGCGCCCGCTGCTCCGACAGCCTGCGCACTCTCGCCACTATGCCCTGGCCGGGTGAGAACAGCAGCGCCAGCCCGAAGAACACGCCCGTCATGGAGGCCATCGCCCCGGCTACCGAGGAGTCGAGCGCCACCGCCAGGTAATAGCCGCTCACAGCCGAAGCCGCGCCGATGCCGATGGACAGTCCGATCATCACCGTCAGCTTGTCGGTCAGCAAGTAGGCCGTGGTGGCGGGCACTATCATCAGGGCCACCACCAGCACCGCGCCCACCGCCGTGAATGCCCCCACCGCCGTTACTGAGGTGACGGTCATGAGCGCGTAGTGCAGGAGGAACGGAGAGAAACCGAGCGTGGCGGCGAGCCCGGCATCGAAGGTGGCTAGCTTCAACTCTTTGTAGAAAAGGCTGATGAAGAGGCCGTTCATCACGCACAGGAAGGCCATCACCCACAGCGACTGCGGGCCGAAGCTGGTGTCGCCTATGAGGAGCACGTCCTGCGCGGCGAACTCGATGTTGCCGTAGAGCACCGCGTCGGTGTCGAGGTGCACGTCGGAGAAGAAGCGGGACACCAGGAAAGTGCCCAGCGCGAACATGGCCGGGAAGACCAGCCCTATAGCCGACTCGCCGCCTACGCGCCGGGTCTTTTGCAGCGCCTCCACCAGGCTGACCGTGATTACCGCCGCCAGCGCCGCCCCGAAGAAGCCCGCCAGCAGGTTAGGCCCGTTCGCCAGGAAGTAAGACAGCACCAACCCCGGCAGGATAGCGTGGCTGATCGCATCGGCCATCATCGCCATCTTGCGCAACACCAGGAACGTGCCCAACATGGCGCACGCTACGGCGACTAATATGCCTGTTAGGAGTATTATCGTGCTCGAACTCATATCTCCACCTGGAATTAGTAATTACTAATTAGTAATTACTAATTACGAATTGCAAGAACATCATCGTAATTAGTAATTCGTAATTAGTAATTACTAATTTAACCGCCCGCTCCTTCTTCCCTCAACTGTCGCCTGTTCCGTATCTGCCGCAGGCGGTCCCAGACGATACCGCGCTCGGGGGCGAAGAGGAGGGAGAGGGCCACTATCGCGGTGAGGCTCAGGATAATCATCGGGCCGGTAGGCAGGCCCACGTCGCTGACGCTGATGAGGGCACCAATCACGCCCGATAGCGCGCCGATTAGCGCGCTCACCCCAACCATGACGCCCAGGCGGTTGGTCCACTGGCGGGCGGCTACGGCGGGGCCTATCAGCATGGCCGCCATGAGCACCACGCCCACCGTTTGCAGGCCTATTACCACCGCTATCACGATGAGCGATGTAAGCAGGAGGCTGAGGCGGTTGGTGGGGAAGCCGAGGCTGGCGGCGAAGTCCGCGTCGAAGGTGAGCAGCTTGAACTCTTTGAACAGCAGCCCCACCACGAAGAGAGCCACCGCCCCCAGCACGAGCATCGTCAGCACGTTGTCCCACACGAGGGTGGCCGCCTGCCCGAACAGGAACTTGTCAAGCCCTGCCTGATTGGCGTTGTTGCTGCGCGAGATGAAGGTGAGCAGCATGATGCCCACACCGAAGAAGACGCTCAACACCACGCCCAGGGCCGCGTCCTCGCTGATGCGGGTCTCGCGCACCACGTACAGCAGGAGCAACGTGCCCAGCCAACCCGCCACGGCAGCGCCCAACAGGAGCACCAGGGGTGCCTTGGAGCCAGTGAGCATGAAGGCCACGCAGATGCCGGGGAGGGCGGCGTGGGCCAGGGCATCGCCCAGCAATCCCTGCCTTCGCAGCACGGCGAAGGTGCCCAGCACGCCGCTGACTATGCCAAGCAGCGCGGAACCGAGGGCCACGTTGCGCAGTGTGTAATCAAATATCAGGTCGCGTAGCAGGTCGAGCATATGCGCTTCCTAGCCTGCGACCTGTTGAGCTTGCTGGGCGGCGGTCTGCACCCTGAGCGCGTGCATGCGCCCGCCATAGGTCTTGACCAGGTTCTCCTCGGTGAAGGTGGTGGCAAGCGGCCCGGTGGCTATCAGGCGCACGTTGAGCAGCACCAGCCAGTCGAAGTAGTCTGGGGCTGACTCCAGGTCGTGGTGCACGCACACCACCGTCTTGCCCTGCTCGCGTAGCTGCTGCAACAGGGTGACGATGGCGCGCTCGGTGGTGGCGTCCACACCCACGAACGGCTCGTCCATGAAGTAGAGCTTGGCGTCCTGGGCGAGGGCGCGGGCGAGGAAGACGCGCTGCTGCTGCCCGCCGGAAAGCTGGCTTATCTGGCGGTTTGCGTAGTCGGCCATGCCTATCTGTTCGAGGCAGTGCAGAGCCCAGTCGCGCTCGGTCTTGCCGGGCCGCTTCAGCCACCCCAGCTTGCCGTACGTGCCCATCATCACCACGTCGAGGGCCGTGGTAGGGAAGTCCCAGTCCACGCTGCCCCGCTGCGGCACGTAGCCCACCAGCTTGCGCTGCTCGCGGTAGGGCTTGCCGAAAATGAGCGACTGCCCAGCTGCCGCGGGCACCAGGTCCAGCACCGCCTTGATGAGCGTCGATTTGCCCGCGCCGTTCGGCCCCATAATCACCGCCAGCCTGCCTGGCGGTATCGTCAGGTCTATATCGCGCAGCACCGGCTTCTCCCGGTAAGCCACGGTAAGGTCGTTGATCGAAACGGGTATCTCAGCCGCCGTTGCGGACATTGCTGACTTCTCCAGTATGTTTGTTGCTTGCATGACGTTCTGCATTTATTGAGCCTCTCATAAGTACGGAGGAATAACACGTAACTCGTAACGGGGACATACCTTCGGCATTCTAACTTTACGTGTTACGTGTTACGTGCTACTCCTCACTTCAACGCCTTCACAATCGTATCCACGTTATGCCGCACCATGCCGACGTAGGTGCCTTCGGGGGTGCCTTCGTTGCCCATTGCGTCGGAGAAGAGGGTGCCGCCGATGTTGACGTTCCAGCCCTTCGACTTGGCGGCCTGTTGTACCGCTTCAATCGTGGCCTGGGGCACCGATGACTCTACGAAGATGGCTTTTATCTGGCGCTCGACTATGAGGTTGGTAAGGCCCTGCACGTCGCCCACACCTGCTTCGGTGGCGGTGCTGGTGCCCTGCAAGCCTTTGACTTCCATGCCGTACTGCTGGCCGAAGTAGCCGAAGGCGTCGTGGGCCGTTATCAGCACGCGGGACTGTTCGGGTATGCTGGCGATTTGCTCCTTCACGTAGTTGTGCAGGTCGTCCAGTTGCTTCAGGTAGGCGTCGGTGTTGCGCTGGTAGAGGTCCTTCGAGCCGGGGTCGAGTTTGGCTAGCTCGGTGTTGACCGCCTTCACCGCCTCTTGCCAGAGGAGCACGTCGAACCAGATGTGGGGGTCGTACTTGCCCTGGAACTCCGGCGGCTCGCGCAACTTCGAGGGGTCTATGCCCTCGCTCACCGCCACCGTAGGCTTGCCGGAGCGGGCGATGCGCACGAAAGTGTCGGTCATGCGGCCCTCAAGCTCCAGGCCGCCGTAGAAGATAATGTCGGCGTCGTCCAGCTTCTGCACGTCGCTGGCGCTCGGCTTGTAGAGGTGGGGGTCCACGCCGGGGCCCATCAGCCCCACTACTTCAACCCGCTCCCCGCCGACGTTGAGCACGATGTCCTTGATCATGCCGACAGTGGTGGTCACCTTGATCTTGCGCTGCGAGATGTCGCCGGTGCTCGCGCCTCCGCCGGTGTCGCACGCGGCCAGCGTGATTACCAACACCAGGGCCGCGAGTAGGGTACTTATTTTTCGCATCTTTGATAGTTCTCCTGGTATACGTGGTTGTATGGCTTGGTGGATTGTGGTATACTGAAACAGGTTTTTAGATTAGACTAAATATATGTTCAAGATACACGAAAACACAGCCGTTGTCAAGAGTGCAACGTCCCTATTCTCCGGTATATTTAGGTTAATCTAAAGCAGAGTTGTTCCGGTGCGGGCCGCGTGTTAGAATGTGCCCGGACCCGCGCACCGCGATGGAGAGTCATGGTAAGCCACGCGATTGAGGACTACCTGAAGGCTATATACAGGTTGCAGCAGGACGGCTCGGCGGCCACCACCAACGCTATCGCCGAGCGCGTGGGGGTGCGCGCGGCCTCCGTAACGTCCATGCTCCAGCAGCTCTCCGAGCAGGGGCTGGCCCAGTACACGCCGTACAAAGGGGTCTACCTGACAGACCAGGGGCTGGCGCTCGCGTTGCGGGTGATACGGCGGCACAGGCTGATCGAGCTATACCTGCACGAGAAGCTGGGGGTGCCTCTCGAACGGCTGCATGCCGAGGCCGAGCGGCTGGAGCACGCCATCTCGCCCTACCTGGAAGAGCGCATCGACATGGCCCTGGGCTATCCCGACTTCGACCCGCACGGCGACCCGATACCGAGCACGTTGGGCGAGATGCCCGTGCGCGAGTTGATACCCCTCAGCGAGTTGCCGCCCCACACCCCCGGCGTAGTGCGCCACATTCCCGATGACGACCCGGAGGTGCTGCGCTACATGGCCTCACTGGGCCTGCTCCCCCAGGCCACCGTCACGATAACGCGCCGTGAGCCTTTCGACGGCCCCGTCTCCCTGCGCATCGCCGCACCGGGGGGCACGCCCGACAACGAGCAGGTGGTGAGCACGGCGATGGCCCGGCTCATCTACGTCAGCAGCCCGGCTTAGTGGTTAGTGGTTAGTGGTTAGTGCTTAGTGCTTAGTGGTTAGTGTCCCACAGGGATGCTTTTCCTCCGGCCACAGGGTCTTGCGGCATTATAATTGCGGTACGCTGTATGCTCCGTGTACTGTCAAAGCTGTGTCATTGTGGTAGGCTGCCGAATGACACGACCAACCTCCCTTTTGTCATTCTGAGCGTAGCGAAGAATCAGCCGCCCATTCTTGGCAGTTACAAGCACGGCACCCAGAGTCACCTTCTGTCATTTCGAGCGGAGTGAGAAATCTCGTCCCACACCACCCAAATATCACCTTTCTTCAGCATTACAGGACCGTAAGAAAGAGGAAACATCCGGGTGAAGGACGAGATTTCTCACTCCGCTCGAAATGACAGGGGGGTTATTGCTCACGACGGATCCAAAGGTCAAGCGCGGGCCGCTGATTCTTCGCTACGCTCAGAATGACAAAGAAGGGGCTTGGTCGCGTAAGCTGGAATAGCCTTGCTTTAGGTGCTGTTTATTACCAGGGGTGATATAGAGTTGGCTAAGCTCAACCCACTAACGCGTTTGCTCGACTGGGTCACCGTGCAAGTGTCCGTCCGCCTTACCAAGGGGACGGCTGAGCGGCATGTGGCGATCTATCGCAGGACGGGCGGGAGGCTTGGCGGGAAGGTACGCGAACTGCCGGTGCTGCTACTGACCACTACCGGGCGCAAGAGCGGGCAGCAGCGCACCCAGCCTCTCAACTACCTACGCTATGGGTACGCCTACGTGGTTGCGGCCTCCAATTCGGGGCGTGACAGCTACCCGGCATGGTTCTTGAACTTGCAGAGTAATCCCCATGCGACCGTGCAGGTAAAGCGCAAGGTGTTCCCGGTGGCCGCCAGGGTGGCAACCGAGGGGGAACAGGCGCGGCTCTGGGAGGACCTTACGGAGAAGGGCCGCAATTACGCTGAGTACCGCAAGATGACGGACCGGCATATACCCATGGTGATACTTGAACCTGAAGCGAGGCACGAGGAGCAAAATGGCTGATAAGAAGCACATATCGTTTGGCATGGTGCTGCACAACCACCAGCCGATAGGCCAGTCGGACAACGTGTTCGAGGAGATTTACGAGAAGTCTTACGAGCGCCAGGTGGCGGCGCTGGAGCGTCACCCGAGAGTGCGCGTGTGCCTGCACTATACGGGGTCGCTGCTCGACTGGCTCAGGCAGCGCAAGCCGGAGTACATCCAGCGGGTGCGCGCCCTGGTGGAGCGCGGGCAGGTGGAGGTGCTGTCGGGCGGCTACTATGAGCCGATTTTGCCCTCCATACCCGACGACGACAAGGTGTCGCAGATACTCAAGCTCAACCGCGCGGTGCTGGACGACTTCGGCTACAACCCGACGGGGATGTGGCTGGCCGAGCGCGTGTGGGAGCCTACCCTGCCCACCTACCTGAGCCGGGGCAACATCGCCTGGACTATTGTGGACGACGTGCACTTCAAGATGGTGGGCCTCAGTGACGAGGATGTGACCGGCTATTTCGTGACCGAGAACAACGGCGACGTGGTGAACGTCTTCGGCACGTCCAAGATGCTGCGCTACAACATCCCCTGGCAGCCGGTGGAGGAGACGATAAACTTCCTGCGCGAGGAGGCCCAGCCCACACCCGGCAAGATACTGGTGATAGGCGACGACGGCGAGAAGTTCGGCGCGTGGCCGGAGACCTTCGAGCACTGCTGGGGCACCAACGGAGATAACGGCTGGGTGGACGACTTCTTCTCGGCGCTGGAGGAGAACGCGTCGTGGCTGCACTGCATCACGCTGGGCGACCACGTCCGCAACTTCTCCGCGGTGGGCCGCGTGTACCTGCCGACCGCCTCCTACAGCGAGATGATGGAGTGGGCGCTACCCGCGAAGGAGTCGCACGGGCTGAACCAGCTTATGCACGAAATCGGGGAGTTGAAGGAGGAGCCGCCCTATGCCCGGTTCATGCGGGGCGGGTTCTGGCGCACCTTCCTGACCAAGTACGAAGAAATCAACTCGCAGCACAAGAAGATGCTGCGCGTGCACGACAAGATACAGCAGGGCCGCTGGCTGGCTACCGAGCGTGGCGACGACCTGGCGCAGTACGGCGACTTCGGCCAGGAAGACCTTTGGCGCGGCCAGAGCAACGACACTTACTGGCACGGCCTGTTCGGCGGCGTCTACATGACCG
The DNA here is from genome assembly GCA_030913985.1 of Chloroflexota bacterium. Taxonomy (GTDB): domain Bacteria; phylum Chloroflexota; class Chloroflexia; order QHBQ01; family JADMIH01; genus JADMIH01. Next base: position 59,449 of record JALZHI010000002.1, read on the forward strand.
ACATCCGCGCCCGCATCTACGGCCACCTCATCCGGGCGCAGCAGACTGCCGAACGCGGTATCTACGGCCACCAGGCATGGATGAGCCATGAGATCACCGACTTCGACCGCGACTCGATGCAGGAGCTACTCGTGGAGGGCAACGCGCTCGACCTCTACATCGACTTGGCGGACGGCGGTACCATCTTCGAGTGGAACCTGCGCAGGCACTTCTACAACCTGGCTTCCACGCTCACCCGCCGGGAGGAGGCATATCACGCCACGCTGAAGGAGTACGAAGAGAAACGCCGCTTCCTGCCGCCGAGCGCTAAGGAGAAGGAGAAGGAGCAGGCTGCTAAGCCCGCTAGCTCTGACGCCACAGGTGAGGAAGAGGTGGAGTCGCCCCACGACGCGGTGCGGGTGCGTGAGGCGAACCTAGACCGCTACCTCAGCTACGATAAGTACCGGCGTGCCTGCATGCGCGACCACTTTCTCGGCCCCGGCACCACGTTGGAAGGCTTCATGTCGGGGCAGTACAACGAGGAAGGCGACTTCGTGGACGCGGCCTACAACGCGGAGCTACAGGAAGGCGGCCTCCACATACTACACGTCGTTTTGGAGCGCGACGGCTTCATCAATACGGAACGCGGCGAGAGGCCGGTGCGTGTCAGCAAGCGATTGTCATTGCGGCCAGGCTCGTCCGATTTCCGCGTGCTCTACACCATACAGAACCTGAGCGACGAGGACCTTACGGGCGTGTTCGCCTCGGAGTGGAACCTCAACCTGCTGGGAGGCGGGCAGAACCCTTCGGCTTACTACAGGGTGGAGGGCGCGGAGTTGGAGGACACTTCGCTGGAGTCGATAGGCGAGTTGCGCAACGTGCGGGAGCTTGCAGTGGGCAACTCCTGGCTCGGCATCGAAATGACCTTGCGCTCCAACGTGGAGGCTACCTTCTGGCGCTTCCCCATCCACACCGTGTCAGGCTCGGAGGCGGGCTTCGAGCGCACCTACCAGGGCAACTGCGTGCTGCTCCAGTGGCTCTTCAAGCTGCCGCCGAGCGAGTCGGTGGACATAGAGCTTGAGTGGGTCTACACCGGCAGCGGCGTGAACAACCCCGACTTCCTGAGCGAATAGATCTTCAAATTGGGAACTCCAATTGCGGATTTGAGGGTAGCTTTCGATGCCCGTATGGTGCACTATCGCCGTGCGGGCATCGGGCAGTATAGCGTCAGCCTGCTGCGAGCTATGTCCCACTTGCCTGAGTTGGGGCAGGGTGCCCGCGTGCAGGTGCTCCAGATGCGAGGGCACAGGGAGCGCATTGTACGGGACCGGCGCTTCCGGCGCGTGCCCATGTGGACGCCACCCCACAACCGCTTGGAGCAGCCCGCGCTCGGCTTGGAACTGCTAAAGCTGCGGCCCCGGCCACAAATCATCCATTCGCCCGACTTCGTGCCGCCACGCTACCGGACGATGCGCGCCGTCGCCAACATACAGGACCTGGCCTTCCTCAAGTTCCCCGAATTGACGCTGCTCACCGGCGAGAGCAAGCGTTATTACGGCCAGGTGCACCGCGCCGCCCAGGACGCCGACGCCCTGATAGCCCTCTCCAACTCGGCCCGTGACGATATTGTATCGCTGCTGGGCGTGGAGCCGGGGAAGGTGGCGGTCATACCGGGCGCGGCGGGGGAGCAGTTCAAGCCACCCACCGACTTCCGGCAGGCCCAGGAGATTGCCGCCCGTGCGTTCGGCCTCCCCGCCGACGGGAGGGGCTATATCCTCTTCGTGGGCACCATTGAGCCGCGCAAGAATCTCCCAACCCTGCTGGAAGCCTACCGCAAACTGCTCGACGGCAAACGCGTATCGCCCGCCCCCGCGCTGGTGATTGCCGGGCGCGAAGGCTGGTTGTTCGAGCAGGTGCATGCAAAGATAGACGAGCTAAGGCTGCGCGAGCACGTACACCTGCTAGGTGGTGTGGACGACGCGGCCCTGGTGAGCCTGTACCAGGGGGCGCTGGCCTTCGCTATGCCGTCGCTGTACGAGGGGTTCGGGCTGCCGGTGCTGGAAGCGATGCAGTGCGGCGTGCCTGTGGTGTCCTCCAACGCCGGGTCGCTGGCCGAGGTGGCAGGTGACGGGGCCATACTGGTCGATCCACAGGACGTAGAGGGCTGGGCGGAGGGGCTTGAGCGGGTGCTGCTGGACCAGGAGGAAGCGGCGCGGCTGGTGGAGAGAGGGTTGCGGCAGGCGCGGCGGTTTTCGTGGGAGCGTGCGGCGCGGGAGACCTGGGAGTTATATATGCGTCATATCAGTTAGAACATTGCGACTCTTACATAGGAACGCATTACGGATACTCTATTGGCCTGGAGTTGGAGGTGAATCTGCATTTCTGACTAAGTATTGCCTGCCAAGATCCGTGATTTCCCAATAGCCATATGGTGAATCTTTTCTTAGGAGCCCCTCCTTTATCATATGGAATCGTGCCCAACGTGCCATGATACGCCATCGTGGTTTCTCAGGCTTAGATTTCAAAATTTCTTTATCCGCCTCTGTCAACTGTGATCCCATTATTTCATACACACGCTGAAGTACGTTTTCTACGGGTGCGCTACCACCCAGTTGGTCCAGTGCTTTCAGAATAGGTATACGATATGCTTTCTGAGGCGTGAAAGGTTTGGTTGGCTTCTCAGACGAGAGCATATTCTCAGACGAGAGAATATTAAGTAATTCGTTGCCACTGGAGACCAATGAGATTACCGTCGATGTAGGTACATCAAGAGCCTCATCATGTGCTAAGTAACTCCGCAAATCCCAGAATCTCTGAACCGCTGGCAGCACAACTGCAGGAAACAATCCTGCGTCTATTCCTGTCTGTACTGCCCTTGGCAACGCAACGTAGCGACTAGGTAGATCAATCTTGGCTTCCTGCAATCGCCTCCGCACCACCGTCTCAAGCTTTGCAGACAACCGTAGTAATGCTGCCCTTGGATCTGTTTTTGTTTCATCCAGGATCTCCTGGATTCCTTCATTTAGAGTTTCAGGTTCATCAGGAGGTGGTTCTTCCGCAACTACTTCTACAGCCTCTTGTGTTGCCTCAGCAAACTCACTGACCTGCTCGGCTACTTGTTCTTCTGCCATCTCTAATTCAAGTGCTCCTACCTTGAGCTTCTTGAAGTTGGGTAAGAGTCGGAGTAACTCAGGTAGTATCAAAACTGTAGCTGCTATTCCAATTAGCCAGATGGTATTTGCATCAACAACTACACTCGGGAAAATCAGTCTTATTGTCGCCAAGCCAAGACATACAACAATGATTATCCACCTCTTCCAACTATCTAGCCCACTTACTACTGCGTTTCCAGATGGTTGGCTGTTGAGTTGCGGCATTGAAGGATTCCTTTATAAATGTTGTTCGTAGAAAGCTTGACAGTTAAATACTAGCGCATTGTATAAAATAATACAATCGTCTTAGCCTTCGCGCTGTTATCTTACGAGAACTAGTTACCCTAAGAAGGTTCCTCCAAATATAGAGATCGGCGCAAGTATGTACGAACTGAGCTACCGGTTAAATCTGCGCCGCCCGCCGCCTCTTCCTACGCTGCCGCCACTTCCAGACCACCCACACCGCCAGCGCCAGTATAGACCCCATGAGCACGGCGGCCACTACGGGCGCGGCCAGGGCCAGTATTGTGGCTCCAACGGCTACTATGTCCTCCACCAGGCTGACCAGGGGGTTGGCTATACCACCCGTTGTGGCCGTGATGATGGGGCGTGAGGTGGCCTTGACCGCGTGCACGCTACCCGCCGATAGCATCCCCAGGATGAAGCTCAGGGTCGGGTCCATGCCGCCAAGCGCGCCGCTATGGGCCGCGAACAGGATGCCCCCGGCTGTGGGGCGGATGAAGGTGTGGATGATGTCATTGATGGTGTCTACGGCGGGTATCTTGTCAGCGAATATCTCAATCGTGAGCAGCACGCCGATGATGACCAGCACCCAGGTCTCGGTGAGGAGGTCGAAGGGGGCGTTGAGGGTGAGGCCGAACAGGTTGAACTTGGCGGCCAGGCCGGTAATGAGGAGCGGCAGCCAGGCGTTCAGCCCGGCGGGCGCTGCCAGCCCGAAGCCCGACAAGACGAGGGTGAATACATCCATGATGCCCTCTACTTTACCAGATTCCGTACCAACGGGTAAGTGAGCACGACCGCCAACTAAGAGGGGCGTGCCGAACACCCCGGCCACTAGATGAGGCTGGATGCGCGGCAGTTTGCGTGACCTATGTATATTACGCCGGAGACCCGCTATCTGTTACGCTCCACCCTAGAAGTTCAGGGCGCGGGCACCGGCCCAGGGTCGCCGCCCGTAATCTTCCAGACATCGCCGGTTTTCCGCAGCGTCAGCGTGGTCTCGTACCTGGCCCTGCCAGCCGTTAGCACCCACCCTACTGTCGCCTCGTTGTTCTCCACCCGGACGCTCTCGTACGTGGAGCCTGTTATCTCTCCCCGCTCCTCTAGCGCCAGCCAGTCCGCCTCCAACTCCTCCTGTGAGTAGCGGCCTGCCAACTCGGTCGAGAAGTGCGAGTGCGCCTGCTCGAAATCATGCGCCTGCAACTCAAGGGAATACTCAGTTGCCACCGCCACAGGTTCGGTTATCTCCTGGACGAACCAACCCACGAGGTTGCCGCCGAGCACTCCGATACCCGCGCAGACCAGGCAGGAAAGGAGTCCCAGTCCCGCAAGCACCCAGGCCCACGTGGGCAAGGATTGCCGCCTGGTCTTCGTAGGGGGTGGATAGGGCGGAGCGCCCGGCAGGGGCTGTTCAGGCTGTCCCAACTGCACAGTGCTTGCGCCTTCGGTTGGGGTTTGCTGCGAATATGCAGTCGAGGCTGGGGCCTGGACGTGCTCGGGCGGCCACACGTCGTAGCCTGCCCGTTCCCTGGGAGTTTCGGGTCGCGCGGGCTGCTCAGGCCCTTGCGGTTCGCCGTCGAGGGACGGGGAGCCGGGTTGCGCGCCCTCTGGTTGAGGTGTGCGGCCCGGCTCCCGGTTGGAGTTCTGGCCCATATGGACGTTTGCTCGCGCCGATTACGGTTCCGGTATCAGCGACGGCTTGGCATCGGTAATCAGGTATTCGTTTCCGATGGTCTTCACCGTCACCTGTATCTCATAAAGCTGGCCGTTTTCTTGACCTTCCAGTTCTTGCAGCCACTCGTCACTGTTGTTTCCTATCATCACGTAATCGCCGACGCTGATGCCCCCGGCTTCATCCACCAGTCGCTCCCACTCCTCCTGCAACCTGGCGGCGCTGTATTCCCGCTTCAGATCGTCAGACAGGTAGTCGCGCGCGCTATCGTAGTCGCCTGTGCTGAGATCGCTGTAGAACAGCCAGGAGGGTATGCCCCCGACGCTCGCCTCCACGGTGCCGAAAACATCGCCCATGGAGCGGGTGGCTGTATTGACCGCCTGGGCGGCGAGGAACGAGGCGATGCCGCAGATCAGCAAGACAAATACGACCAGGCCGCCGAGCACCCACACTATTACCGGCACGCCGCCCTTCTTAGGGAGGGGTTGCCCCTGTTGCGGGTAGGGTGGCGGGTAGGGCGGCTGGCCGGGCGGCACGTTCCCCTGCTGGTACTGCGGGGGGTACTGGCCCGGCGGGTATTGTCCGGGGGGTGGAGAACCCTGCGGCGGGTACTGCGGGGGGTACTGGCCCTGGGGAGGATATTGCCCCTGCGGCGGCTGGCCCGGCGGGTACTGCCCCGGCGGCGGCTGCCCCTGTGGGTACTGGCCCGGAGCGGGATAACCCTGCTGCTGCGCCCTGGCTTGCTCTCCCCCGTACGGCTGTTGAGGGTTGGGGGCAGCGCCCGCCCCACCCACCCCAGGTCCCGGTTGTGGCGAGTAGATGGTGGTCTGGGGTTGCGGCATGGTTAGCTGCGATGGATCGAGCGCAGGCGCGGGACGGGGTGGGGGCTGGAAGCTGGGCGGCGTTACCCGCTCCGTTGGCTGGCCGCTTGGGGGTGTTTCTCCGGGTGCTCCTGATGCTCCTGGCGTTCCCTGCGAACCCGGTGTGTTGTCTGTGGGGCGGTTGGGCGTGCTACCCGGCTGGTTGGGGTCGTTGTTCATAAGCTATTTTCCTCCTAAGGCTCAGGTTGTATTCGGGCTACGGGAACGTAAGCCGTAGCGTAGCTACCGGGGTGCTATGCACCGGTCACGGCAGGCCCGGCACCAGGGGCATTCCGCCGCTGTTCGTCATGTAGGGCGCGAGTGACGCCCGGCCCCATGATAATAGCGTAATCTCTATCAGGCTGAGCAGGAAAGCCACGAGCAGGGGCGTCAGCGCCTCAGAGAAGGTACGGGCCTTACCTTCGCGGCGGGTCATGATGAGCACCAGCATGGTGTTAGCCATAGTCAGCATAGCCAGCATGCCTATTATACTGAGGAATGATAGCGGGTAGAAGAGCCAGTCGCCGCCATCGAGCACCAGGGCCACCACGATGCCCACCAGCACCATGTAGCCCGCAAGCTCCAGGGGGTTTTCCAGCACGCTCTCGCGCTTGCGCACGTCCCTGCTCCAGACGCTCATATTGAACACCGGGTAGAGGAAAAAGGTGATTGCCGTGCCCGCCAGGCTGCCCGTGATGAGGCGCACCAGGTTGGTGCTATCCCACACGTTGCCGCCGAAGTTCTGGAGGGTCGAATTGATGCCGTCAACGATCATCGCGCCGAAGAAGACGGCCAGGATGGCGATCATGCTGCCCGCCGGCAGGCGCGCGGCCCTCCGCCTGATGACAAGCAGGAGGCCGAGTGAGGCCAGCGCGGCCAGGTAGATACCGGAGCAGCGGGCGCACAGGGGCAATTGGTGCTCGTCCACGAAGAAAGAGTGGGTGCCTATCTGGTGGCACACGCCAAAGCCGAGCGCGTCCAGCTTGTAGTCGAGGTCGCCCGGTATCGCCAGCGAGTAAAAGACGATGGCAGCGAGCACGCACACCTGTAGGAATGATACTTCCAACGAGCCGAGCCGCACCCGCATGCCGAACAGCCCCACCCTCTCGCTAGGAGGCGGCGATATTGGTGCCTGGCCGGGAAGTGAGGACATAGGCGGGGTTTCTGAAGCGTGAAACGTGATGAGTAACGCGTAACGCGTAACACGTAACGCGTAATAGCTCAGTGTGTAGCTGTTGAGGCCATCTTAACAGAAGGGTGGGAGGGCGTCAAATAGTGCGTAGTAGCTCCGCTGCTGCTTACCCCGCCCTACTCCGTAGATTACGAGTTACGAGTTACGAGTCACGTGTCACGAGTTACGCGTTACTCATCACGTTTCACGTTTCACGTTTCAGAACCCTATCTCCACCGGCGGGCCAGCCAGGAGGTGAGGGTGCACCATAGGAGGGAGAGCACGAAGGCCCCTATGCCTGCGGTGACGAGCGTTACGCCGTCGAATACAGGCTCTTCGGGGAGGTTGAAGGGGATGCGGGGGCGGAGCACGTCGGCGGCCAGCCATGCGCCGAGCAGCCCGAACAGGGTGGAGCCGACGAAGCCGAGCGGCACCCTCCCACCGGCCAGCAAGTCGGACAGGTAGCCGAGCACGGCGGCGATTATTACCATGACGAAGATGCGGGGCAGGTCGTCTACTGTAAAGGCGAAGCTCATAGGCGGACGATAGACGATGGACGATGGACGATGAAAGGCAGGGGCATGGATGGGCGGGGCTATTGTATAGTCCCTAGATCGTGTGCCTGGCTCAATTATCTTCTATATGGGGAAAATGTCAACCGCATTAGTATAGCTTAGTGGCCTCCACTGGCCGCCTATCGTCCATGGTCCATCGTCCATCGTCTAGTTGTTACTGACGGTGACGAGCTTCTCCAGCCGTTTGAAGCCGCGTAGGACCAGGGCAATGAAGGCGAGCACGGGCCTCCAGCCGGGGAGGCGCTGGCGGTAGTAGAGGTAGTCTTCGCCGCGCACGCCGATGTAGCGCCGGACATCTTCGGGGGTGAGGTCGCGGAATACCTCGCGGATGCGGGCTTCCGAGGTGGGGTCGCGGTGCGGTTGAGTGTTATAGTCGCGCAGTTTCGCAAGGGCCACGCGGCCCATAGACAGGCGCAGCTTCTTGCGGCCCGCCGTGCTGCTGTAGGGGAGCATTTCGCCGGTTTCGTGGGTGGGTGTGACACCCTCATGGAGGGCCGGGGTGCGGAGGGCTGAGGGGTCCATGCCGAGCCGGTCTGCCAGGCGGTTATCCATGCGCCTGCGGGTGGACTCGGCTAGCTCTACTGTGGGTCTGCGGCTCACACGTTGCGCTATGAACAGCAGGTCTTCGACTTCGGCCTGTTGCTCCGGGTGGTGCGCTAGGTACCGGGCAACGTCAGGAGGTAGCTCCTGTCCGGTAGTCAGGGCGTGTAAGCACTGCTCCAGCAACTCTTCGGTACGCATGTCTAGGTGGTCTCTCCGGCTCCCCTGGCCTGTGTGCACGCTATCGGCACAGGCAATTATAAGAAAATCTCTGCGCTTAATCCAACGCAGACCTGCCCACTTTGTTACGCATTTGCGAGGAGACGGAACCGCCAAGACGCCAAAGACGCCAAGAATAGCGCCAAGGTGATTATTGTTTGTTCACCGCAGAGACGCAGAGAGCGCAGAGGTTACGCAGAGATAATGGTTGTCTGGTGAATGGGGTAAGGAGAGCATTGTACTGTATCATGCTCCCCCTACAAAGAACACCCTCCACAATTCTCCGCGTAACCTCCGCGTCCTCTGCGTCTCTGCGGTGCAATTCTCTATTTCTCTTGGCGTGTTCTTGGCGTCCTTGGCGTCTTGGCGGTTCCGTCTCCTATCAGCTTCGCTCCAGTAGGAGGCGCACCACTTCCTCGATGATGGCGCGGGCGCTTGCCTCTTTTGGGAGGTGGGGGAGTTGCTGGGCGGTGCCGTCTTTGCGCACGAAGGTGATGCTGCTCGATTCGGTGCCGATGCTGGCTACGGCCTCGTTGGCGACTATGAGGTCGAGTTTTTTCTTTTGGAGCTTGGCGCGGGCGTTATCTAGCAGGTCTTCCGTCTCGGCGGCGAAGCCCACTCGCACCAGGCGAGGGAGGTCCATAGTAGCAAGTCCGGCGAGGATGTCGGGGTTGCGCTCAAGCTCTACCGTCAACCCGGAATCGGTCTTCTTGATCTTGTGGTTGGACGTGTACCTGGGGGTGAAGTCGGCCACCGCCGCCGCCATAATCAGGATGTCGGCGTCCCGCACCGCCTGTTCTACGGCTGTCTGCATCTCGCGGGTGGTGCGCGTGCTCACCAACTCGACGCCATGGGGCGGTTGGGCCGAGGCCGCGCCCGTGATGAGGGTCACTTGCGCCCCCGCGTTGAGGGCTTCTTCCGCGATAGCGTAGCCCATCCTGCCGGACGAGCCGTTGCCTATGAAGCGCACCGGGTCGAGCGGCTCCTGCGTGCCCCCGGCGGTGACGACCACCTTCTTGCCCGCCAGCGGTCCATTTCTGCCGAGCGTACGCTTTATTGCGGCGAGTATCTCCGGCACTTCCGGCATCCTGCCTACGCCGGTGGCCCCCGAGGCAAGGTGCCCCTCGCCAGGCTGCATGACCGTGGCACCACGGCGGCGTAACGTCTCAAGGTGCTCCTGCGTGGCTGGGTGCAGGAACATGCCGCTCTCCATCGCGGGTACGAGCAGCACCGGGGCTTGCGTGGAGAGGTAGACGGCGCACAGCATGTCGTCGGACAGGCCGAGGGCGAGGCGGGCCAGCGTATGTGCCGTGGCCGGGGCGACCACCAGGATGTCGGCGTTGTGGGCCAATCCCACGTGGCCGGTATCTTCGCCCAGCCAGTCGGCATAGATGCCCGTGCGCACGGGACGCTTGGTGAGCGCCTGGAAGGTGAGGGGCGTGACGAACTGTTGCGCGCCCTGCGTCATGATGACGTCCACGACGGCCCCTGCCTGCACCAGCTTGGACGCCAGGTCCGCCACCTTGTAGGCGGCGATGCCCCCGGTGACGCCCAGCACTACCCGCTTGTCGCGCAGCAACTCAGTCCTCCAGTATTTCCAGCTTGCGCACCCTCAGCGTGCCCACCTCTAGCTCGCCAATCTCCAGCTTGCCTACGCGCATGTTGCGGATGACGAGCCGCCAGATGGCTAAGAAGCCTATAGCAAAGGCCCCGATGGCAAATGCTCCGAAAGCGGAAGCGCCAACGGCCCTGGCCCCGATGGCTCGTGCTCCGGTGGCTTCGGCTCCCTTAGATATGGTTGCTCCGTTGTGCTGACGTGGCATTGTCGATTCTCCTACTGATTATTGAACCGCAGAGACGCAGAGGACGCAGAGGTACACAGAGCAATAGAGTTTGCGATGCTATCTTGATGCACAGTATACTGCCTCCCCCTGTCATCCTGAGCGTAGCGAAGGATCTAAGATGCTTCCCTTGTAAGGCTGTTGAACCTTCAGCACTATGGTTCTCCCATCCAACATCATCCCTACTCACCTTCTTGAGATCCTTCGCTACGCTCAGGATGACAGAAGGGGAGTACGGTTCCGGGTGACCGGATGCAGGAGCCAGCCGCTGCTTCCTCCGTAAACCTTCACTTGCTCAGCGTATCCTCTGCGTCCTCTGCGTCTCTGCGGTGAATTAACCTGTTGGCCTAATTACCCTCTCGGTTCAGTTCGTAGATCATGCGCAGGCCATCGAGGGTGAGGTTGGCGTCTACGATGTCGATGCAACCGGTGTGGGAGGCGATGAGGGTAGCCAGGCCGCCCGTTCCTATCACCTTTATCTGCGCGCCGAGGTCGCCCATGTCCTCCTTGAGGCGCTGTATCATCCCCTCGGCCAGGCTGATGTAACCCCAGACGACACCCGACTGCATGGCGTGGACCGTGTTCTTGCCGACCGCGTGCCTGGGTGGCACAAGCTCGATGCGGCGTAGCTGGGCCGTGTAGCGGAAGAGGGCTTCGGAGGCTATGCCGAGGCCGGGGGAGATGGCTCCGCCCAGGTACTCGCCCTGTGGCGATACCACGTCGAAGGTGGTGGCGGTGCCGAAATCTATCACGATGAGGGGGCCGCCGTAGCGCACGTGGGCCGCCAGGGTGTTCACAATGCGGTCGGCTCCCACCTCGCGGGGGTTGTCCACGCAGACCTTCACGCCGGTCTTGATGCCCGGCTCCACCAGCATGAGGTCGGTGTGCAGGTAGTCGCGGGCCATCTCTCGCAGGGCGGTGGTCACGGGTGGGACGACACTGGCGCAGATGGCGGCCTGGATGTCGTTGAGGCTGTAGCCCCGGTGCCCCAGCAGGGCTATGATCGTGGCGGCCCACTCGTCGGGCATGCGCAGGTGGTGGGTCTCCATGCGGAAGTCGGCCACCAGCTTTTCGCCATCGTACAGGCCGAAGACGGTGTTGGTGTTGCCTGCGTCGATTGCCAGTAGCATGTTCCCTCCGGGGGTGCTGAAACGTGAAACGTGAAACGTGATGCGGCTTGCTATACAGTGTACCTTAAGTTGGGTGTTTTCTTGTGCGGGACCAAAGCCCCACCCTGTCATCCTGAGCGTAGCGAAGGATCAGTGACCCGTGTTTGACTCTTCCTATTGCAGCACCACCATTCCTCATACCCGCACCATCCTGTACGTTGAAGACTCTCGCTTACCCACCGGATCCTTCGCTACGCTCAGGATGACAGGGGGAAGGATGGTCCCGCAGTAGAGCTTGTGCTGCATTCACGTACCTTATACATGAGCCTCATCACGTTTCAGCAACACGTTGTCAATCAGCCTGGTGCTGCCTATTCTCACGGCTAGTGAGGCCAGGGCTTCTTTGGCCTCTCCGCTGTCGTCCAGTTCTTCCAGGGTTGAGGGGTCGGTGACGCTTACGTAGTCGGGGCGGGCGAGGGGTTCGGCGGCGAGGACGCGGGACATGGCTTTGCGGAGGTGGGTGCCCCGCCTTTCGCCCTGGTCCCAGCGGTCGCGGACGGCGGTGAGGGCGCGGTAGAGGACGAGGGCGGCCTGGCGCTCCTCGGGGTTGAGGTAGACGTTGCGGGAGGACATGGCAAGGCCGTCCGGCTCTCGTAACGTCTCGCCTACCCGGATTTCGAGCGGGAAGTTCAGGTCGCTGACCATCTTCTTGATGACCACTACTTGCTGGGCGTCCTTCTGGCCGAAGTAGGCGCGGTGGGGCTGCACGAGGTTGAACAGCTTGGCGACGACGGTGGCTACCCCCTCGAAGTGGCCGGGGCGCACCTCCCCCTCCAGCCTCTTAGTGACCTCTCGCACCTGCACGTAAGTGGAGAAGCCGGGCGGGTAAATCTGCTCCACTCCGGGCATGAATACCCAACTTGCGCCCGCCTCCCGCAGCATCGACAGGTCGCGCTCGGTGTCGCGTGGGTAGCGGCTGAAGTCCTCCTTGGGACCGAACTGCGTTGGGTTGACGAAAATGCTCACCGCCACCAGGTCGCACTCGCGCCGCGCCATCTCCACCAGCGAGATATGCCCCGCGTGCAAGTACCCCATCGTAGGCACGAAACCAAGCGTCTGCCCCTGCGGCAGCCCCGCCCGCACGCCCCTAAGCTCCTCGATTGTAGTGATTACTTGCATGTTGGATTTGGAAATTGGGATTTCGAATTGCGAATTTGTCGTGGACGAGTAACACGTAACTCGTAACTCGTAATGCTATTGAAGAGATTGTCTGTCTTCTTTACTAGTGCCGTGTTACTCGTTACGGGTTACGCGTTACGTGTTACTCATCACTCGTCACGGCCTCGATGGTATGCGCGCTATTGTGCCCATCCTGCCGTCGCGGCGGTGCACCGTCTCATTGATGGCGCGGACCACCTGAGCGGTGTAGCCGTGGTCGATGGAGGTGAAAGCGACCGCGTCTTCGTAGGCGGTGCGCAGCCAGCACACGTGTATTATAGCCAGCGGGCCGCCTTTGCGCCTGTTGACCACGAACAGGAAGACTGAGATAGCCGCGCCCGCCAGCAGGTAGAGCACCAGCGGCAACATGGGCAGCTCTCGCAATTGTGGATCGCTGGTCATTCCGTTGAACACGCCGAAGGCCAGGCCTATCAGCCCCGAGTTGGTGAAAGTGTCGCGTATCGACTGCGCCATGACAGGGTAAGCCGCCGCGAAATGCAGGCTCGCCACGGGGTAGCTCTTGCCCGGCAGTTCCAGCCAGGTGTCGTCTATGCTGACGGTGTTCTCGTTCTCGTAGTAGACCTGAGGCTCAGCAGCTTCCCGCGTAGCGTTGGCAGTGGGTGAGGGCTGCGGCTGGCCGGCCTTGTCTCGCAGGGCCTGTTGTACCGCCAATACCACCTGGTTCATGGCCTCTTCGTCGCGTGAAGCGGCTATGATGGTGCTCCAAAAAGGGCTGCGCAGGTTGGCGGCGTACATGTAGCGCCCGCCCAGGGACCGCAGCCTAAACGCCACGAAAAGGCCCATAAGCCCCGCCAGCGCCAGCATAAATATCATCGTGCCCAGGGTGCTGTCGCTGTCGGCGGTGGCGGTCCTGGTGTAGCCTATAGGTAGCTCGAAGAGGGTCGCGCCGTTGGCGGCAATCTGTATGAAGTAGCGCACGAGCAGCACTAGCGCGGTACCCAGGAAGTAGGCGCACGCCATGACGCCCAGCCGCAACCCCAGGCTGTCGGCCCGGATTTTCACCACCTGCGCCGACCTGATTTCTTGCAGCCGGTACGTGCGGTCGCGCAGCTCTACCCCTTCGCTCGTCACGCGGAGGGGGCTGCGGAAGAGGCGGGTGCCGTTGGTTGTGGGGACTGTGGTGTTCATGTTGAGCCTCTAGCCGTAACTTTGCTGTGCCTGGATAGCTTCCGTCCGCGCTTGCGGACTGCCTCATTCACAACTGACACGAACCGCTCTACATAGTCCTTGTCGACGGAAACCAGCACGGGAACCAGGTCTATTGAAGTGCCTACGTTAGCTATGTACACGCGATCAAGAAGGTCTGCCTTCCGCTGCTTCGCCAGTACGAGCAGCACGAGCATGACACACAAGGCAACGGATGCCACGACCAAGACGTTCAACCAGGGATCGCCTATTTCAAGAATACTTTTGAAGGTAATACTCGCCACCAGGAGGCCAATTGGAGCGCGTGACAACAAACGTGTCATAGGGCTTTGGTCTTCCACGCTGGTGCGAGTAACATACTTGATATCCGAGAGCGGTATCGACGAACCTGGAACGTGTAGATAGGTATCATCAACTTGAAAGTAGTTATCGTAAGTGACAGGGGGTTGCAGCCCGGCGGCTTTGCGGTCTTGATGTTGAGCAAGAGCAGCACTTATAGCCACCACGATATTCGCGGTATAGACGCGGTCGTGAGACGCCGCAACAAGGGTCTGACCGTACGTGGTCTCCAGGCCAACTGCGTAGACGTAGCGCCAATTCTTCTGGGTCCGTCTGTAGAGGTAACGGAGCAAATAAGCAACCAGCAAATAAGCTCCTATCGATCCGAGCAATATAGCTAACTGGTCGTTGTCCGCCTTCAGTTCCCACAGGCGTGACTCCACGGCGAAGTCACCTATTCTTGAGGCAGCCAGAAAGTCAAAGAGTAGAATGCCAGACTCCCAGGCACCTTTGTTGGTGGCTATGGGTACGACCTTCACCGACTTCACATCGGAGAGCGGATATCGCCAGCCACGTAGCTCCACAGCATCAGGCGTAATGTGCAGCGGGCTGCGGAAGAGGCGGGTGCCGTTGGTTGTGGGGACTGTGGTGTTCATGTAGTGGGCCTGGTGCTTGTGGGTCTCCTGGTTGGGGTCCTACGCTCCTGGACTATCTCGTTGATGCTGGATACTAACTTGTCTACGAAGCCGCGATCTGTTGAGATAATGGCTGGCACGTCCTTACCTGCCACGCTCAGGAGGGCAATATAGACATAGTCCATGGTCGGCAACTCCTTCTCATCCTTGCTCTTACGTCTGCCCCATAGAGCAAGCAAGATGAGCATTGCCACCAGGATTGCTACTGCTATCATAGTAACGTCACGCCACAGCTCAAATCCAATCTTAAGTGTCACGCCCATCGTCAGAAAAACTAGAGGCCGCCTGGGATCAATGCCGGAAAAGCTGGGCCACCCTTCCAGCTTTGACTTTGCAGCGTATCTCACATCAGCCAGCGGAGCCGACCAGTCTGGAACCTCAACGTAGCTGTCGCTTATACGAAAGTAGTTATCGTAGAGGATAGGAGCGTGCGTCGATTTATGATCTTGTCTCGTTGGTCCACTGTCGAAGGTCTTCCAACCGTCTTCCTTCCGGGCAGGAGGCTTTACAACCTCCTTGTGCGCGGCCAAAGCAGCGTTGATGTCAGCCACTATCCGAGCAATGTAGGTTCCATCATGAGAAGCGGCAACCATGGTCATGCCGTAATTGGTGTCGAGGCTTGCCGCATAGATGTACTGCCAGTTTCTCTGGCTCCTCTTGTATAGCCATCGCAGCAAGTAGGCCACCAGTAGGTAGGCACTTGCCGCCGTGAAAAGCAAAACCCACTCCTGAGCGGCGGGTCGCCCTTCCCAGACCCGGAGTTCAACAGCCACGTTCCCAACCTGGAAGCTACCGAACATATCAAAGACAAAGATACCGAACCCCCAACCGCCCCTGTTGGTCACCACCGGAAGTACTTCAGCCGCCTTAATGGACGACATTGGGTACGCTATGTCGCGCAATTCGACCGCGTCTGCCGTTATGCGGAGCGGACTGCGGAAGAGGTTGGTACCCTCGATTGGTGGTGTGGGCGTGTTCATGGGATGATTCTTTGTGACCGCCTGGACGTGCCTGACCGTCTCCTGCTGGAGGGGGCCTGCCTGCGGATCGCGGCGGTTACGGCATCGACAGCGGCTCTGGTGTATTCCTCGTCGGTGGATGCGAACGCCACCATAGTTTCGTTAGCGGTGTGCAACTTACATTCGTACGCATTGCCTATAGCCTTACCGGCATCTTTGCTCGCGCGTTGTATTACCCTGGCCGCCGCAAGCAAGATAAGGCATATGCCAACGACTATGCCGAACATCAGGACCAGGGCGGTCTCCGAGGGCAAATTGCGGAGCAGAACATTGAAAAGAGTGATAAACAAGAAACTCCACATGTAGTTCAAGGCTAGCACAAACCAGGGAAGGGTACCAATAGTGTCTATGGACGCATGTGTCAGGCTGCCCGTTGTATACACCTGCCCGTCCACGTTTATGCTGCCGTCCTCTATGCGGATGCTGTGCTCCTCATAGTAGAGGGTCGCCGGTTCTGCCGGTGCTCCCCCGTTGCGGATCATATCGAGCGCCTGGTTGACACTTGCAACCACCCGGTCTACAGGTTCGGGGCGGAGCGACGCCGCGATCTCGGTGTACCACAGCTTTCTTTGCAGGCGCGCCAGGTAGATGTAGTGACAGTCTTTCATTATCGCCCGGTAGAATAGCACCAGGCCCGTGATAAGAGCCAGATTGAAGGCAAGGCACATTAGCGCGGCGCCATTGCCTAAGTCCGTGCCCAGGGCGAAGATGTCCGAGGTAAATACCATGCTGAGGCTGAAGTAGATCGTCCCAAGCACAATCGCGGCAAACGGGAAGAGCAATCCGAACATGGCTCTGTTGGAGCGCACTCTCGTCACCCGCACAGATTTCACGTTATCGAGCCTGTAGCTGCGGTCGCGCAGTTCCACGGCTGCGGTGGTGACGCGCAGGGTGGTGCCGAAGTACGTTGCGACAGCGCCTGGGGTTGGTGTGGTATTCACAAGTCAATCTCTTCGGCCATAAGGCTACACTGTCCGCCTGTTTCTCTTATCGGGCCTGGGTACCAGGCTGTTGATTGCTGCTATCACTGCTTCAATATACTGTTTGTCCGGGGTCAACAGCGCGTTAAATTCATCGTCGTCGGTCCGAAGTATGCACACGTATATTTCGTCAAGGGACTGTAATCGCTCCTTGTCTCTTAACCATTGAATAAAGACAGCTATCAAGCCTATACCAAGAATGCTCCAGCATGCGAGTGCTAAATAAAACCCTATCACTTCTGCGAAGGGCCTGGCTAACGTGGTTACAAGCGCCAAA
This sequence comes from Chloroflexota bacterium, assembly GCA_030913985.1. Lineage (GTDB taxonomy): Bacteria > Chloroflexota > Chloroflexia > QHBQ01 > JADMIH01 > JADMIH01. The sequence continues at coordinate 76,442 of JALZHI010000002.1, forward strand.
GCGGCACCAGCGCCCACGGCCTTTAAGAACGCGGTCTTTATATTGGTTATGCTGGCTGGCGGTGATATCTCTATCTTCCCCTTGTAAGCGACACGCAAACGCCCGGCAGGGATAAGGGCACCATTGTTGATTGTGACACCCTCATGGCTTATGGCGACTGTATTGTCCGCCTGGTAAAGGGTTTCCGCCTCCTGGTGCGTGGTGGAATCTTTACCGGCCTTCGCATTCTCAACCGCGTTTACTAGCTCCTGGGCACGTTGTTCGTCTCCGAACGCGGCGAGCGTCACGGGCTTTTTCTTCAGGTCCAGTATCACAACGTAATAGGTGAGCCACCCCTCCGCCTTCGAGGCCCTCAGATACAACCACCGTAGAACGACTGCACCGGCCACAATGACGAGCGCGGGTACTCCAAGCTCCACTAGCTCTTCGCCCTGGAGTCCAGACTGCCAGATCCCCGAATTTAGTAGGGACCCTAGAGCGTATAGTGAGCCGAAGAAGCCTCCCGCGATGAACCAATCCTCCCAGGACGGTCTGCCCGGTAAAACCTTGATTAGCTTTGCACGGTCCACCTGGTCCATTGAAATAGACCTGTCCCGCAGCTCCACGGCCCCTGTGGTGACGCGCACGGGGCTACTGAAGTACTGACCGCTGGTGCCGGTTGGTGGTGCGATTGCGCCCATAGAGATGCACCTGGTGCTTTGTAACAAAAAGGGGAGCAACCACGCACTCCCCACAGCACTCACACTATTACACTACACGCAGCCGCTTCCGGTTCGGGCAGGGGCGTTTTGTTCGACTTCCTGCCGCACCCGCTGCTGCTCCGCCCTAAGCAGGTCACCCAATGGCTCAGGCTCTCTACCGGGAAGCTGCCACAGCACCGGCAGGTCGGGCAGGTCGTACCATGCCTCGAAGTTGAGGAAGCCGACGATGTGCACGCCCGCTAGCTGCCCAGTCCGCTGCCGCTTCTTGTCGAGGCCCTGGTAGAGGTAGATATGGCCGTGGCCCGGCTTCACAGGCTCGGCGGCCCACATGTAAGGGGTCGGCTCTACGAAGAGCGTAAAGGCATCGATATTAGGCCCTGCCCAGGCGATAGAGGCGTCGATTGTCTGCAAGGCAAGCTCCGGTGGGTGGACGGTAGGAGTAACAGGTAACAGGTAACACGTAACACGTAACACGTAACGCGTAACACGTAACATGTAAGGCGGCTCAAGAGACTCTGTGCCTTATGAGCCGCTTTGTTGCTTATTGCACCCTTACGTGTTACGCGTTACGTGTTACTCGTATCGTCCGTTCAGCTTCTTCCGTCCGGCCGCACGTACTCCCGGATTTCGGGTCCGACGTAGTCGGCGTTGGGGCGGATGATGCGGTTGTCGGTGATTTGCTCGATGATGTGGGCGGTCCAGCCACTGATGCGGCTGCAACCGAACAGGGCGGGCATCATGTCGGGCTTGAAGCCCAGGGTGTAGAGCAGCGGCGCGGAATAAAACTCTACGTTGGGGTATATCTTGCGCTCACTGAAGTACTCGTGGGTCCTGGAGATATTGTCGATGCGCTTGGCGATCTCGTACCAGCGGGTGTTGCCGCTGCGCTCGGCCACCACGCGCGCGTGCTCGTTCAACTGAGAGGCGCGGGGGTCGTAGGTCTTGTAGATGCGGTGTCCCATGCCCATGAGGCGGCGCTTGGTCGCCAGGGCGTTGTCGATGAAGGCGTCCACGTTGTCCACGTCGCCCACTTCCAGCATCATCTCCATCGCCTTCTGGTTGGCCCCGCCGTGGGATATACCCTTGAGCGCGCCGAGCGCCGCCACGATGGCCGAGTAGTAGTCGGATATGGTGGAGGTGACGATCTTGGCGGTGAAAGTGGAGGCGTTGAAGCTGTGCTCGGCGGCCAGCACAAAGTAGGTGTTGAGGGCGGCGGAGTCCTCTTCGGGGGGCGCTTCGCCTCGCAGCATGTAGAGCAGGTTGGCGGCATGGCCGAGGTCCTGGCGCGGGGCGATAGGTTCCTTGCCGTCGCGGAGTCGGTCGTAAGCGGCCACGATGGTGGGCATGCGGGCGGCCAGGGTGAGCGCCTTGTCTATGACAGCCTCCCGCTTGAGGTCGTTCACATCGGGGTCGTAGAGGGCCAGGGCTGAGACCACGGTGCGTAGCACGTCGATAGGTTCGCCCGCGGTGCCCAGGGCGCTCAGCACGTTCATAGCGTCGGCGGGCAACTCGCGCCGGCTCGACATGGTCGTCCTGATTTCTTCGAGTTGCGCGGCGGTGGGCAACTCACCGTTGATGAGCAGGTAGATTATCTCCTCAAAATCGGAGTTGGCGGCGAGGTCCTGGATTGTGTACCCCCGGTAGCTGAGGCGTCCCACGGTGCCCTCTACGTTACTGATAGAGGTGCTGCCTGCGGAAATCCCCTCCAGCCCCTTCGTCTTGGTGTTGTCGGCCATCTCTGTGTTCCTTTCGGCATCGAAAAGTTGAGTGCCAAAGACCGGGCGCTTTCTCCCTACCCAGCCCTGATTAACGGTTTGCCGATAGTATACCCATCTCGCCCGTTTTTTGCACGCCTGGAGAGGAGAGCCTGAAACGCCAAGACGCAGAGACGCCAAGGACGCGCAGAGATTAGGATTGTTTATTCACCGCAGAGACGCAGAGAGCGCAGAGAGCGCAGAGATTACGCAGAGAATAACTGCGGGTGTTCTTTGCAAAGACAGCATCGTGTCGTATGATGCTGCCCATGCTGCTGCCCGAACAACCAAATCTCAGCGTAGCCTCTGCGTTCTCTACGCCCTCTGCGTCTCTGCGGAGCAATCCTTTATTTCTCCTGGCGATCCAGTCCTGCCTCACCGCCCTTTACAAGCATAAGAGAAGAGGGTGGGGAGTTGTTCCCCACCCTCTCTTGCACGTAGCTATCTTGTTTGTGTAGCCGGCTTATGGGGTGATGCAGAACCAGGCTACTGCCGTATTCTTGCTGAATTGACCCTGGAAGGTGAGCGCCCAGATGCCCCGGGCGGCTGCGAACTCAGGACCGGTCGGTATCTCGTACGGGCCGATGATGCCTTGCTCATTAGGCTCCAGTGGGACCGGGCTGGCCGTGCCGAGTACGCTGCCGTCCGGCAGGGTGAACCAGTACGATACCGGCTCTAGGTGTGTGAACCCACCGGCAGCGAGCCTGATGCGCTCGGTGGCGCGATACTGCGGCTTATCCGTAGCTGCGTTCACGTTCTCGGGCAGGTTGCCGCAGGCCGTCGGACGTCCCTGGGCCGGAGGCGGCGGGGGAGGATTATTGGCCTGTCCCTTGGACCGTAGGCGGAAGGTGCCTAGCTGCGACAGGAGCACCTGGAACGCAGGCTGGTTCTCCGGGTGGTATTCGAACACGGCGCGCTCGAAGTACTGCACGCGATATCTCTTGCCGTCGAGGTCGCTCACCTCATCGAATTCCTCGGAGAGGGGGAGACCCTGCTGGGCGAGGCCGCCGTTGCGGTTCCAGTAGTCGAGGAACCTGCCGCCGACGCGCTTGCCGGTCTCGGTGAAGAGGCGCGAGCCTGGCTGGGTGTTGGGCTGCTGGCCGGGAGCGTTGCCGCGATATTTCTGGTTGTACAGGAAAGAGCCGAGCAGTTGGAGCAACACGTCGTAGGGGCGTGCGTTTTCAGGGTGGTGCTCGAACACGGCGCGCTCGAAATACTGCACCGTATAGGTCCTGCCGTCGGTGTCGGAGACTTCGCGCATCTCCTCAGTCAGGGGATAGCCCTGCTGGGCCAGTTGGCCGTTCTGGCTCCAGTACTCCAGGAACCGGCCCTTGACGGTCTTGCCGGTCTCGGGGAAGAAGCGCTGCGCCTGCGCGCTTGCGGGGGTAGCTGCCGGCAGCGTGGGGAGCGCCAGCATAGCTATCATGCCGAGTGTAATCCACTTTTTCTTATCGCCAAACATTATGATATGCCTCCTCAAAGTTAGATGGTTTGTGGTTTACCAACATTTGTTACTTACTTGTTAATTGGTCATCGAGTGAACGTGCATTTTGCGCCGAGCGTAGAGAGCTACGACGTTGCGGTATTGCATAGGCAAGGCTCCAATTCTTCACCGTTGTGTCTTTAAGAAGGGTACACAGGTAGGGTTAGCGTTTACACCCGGCCATTCCTTCTGACTTCATTATAAAGGAATGATTAGGCGAATGGGTGTTACAAAAACACGGACAAATAGTGGTACAGCGCGGATAAGAGGCCCCTTAGCAGAGGCCTCAGAGATCCACGGGATTTCTACTGCGGGTTGTTACTTGCTCCAGTAATCGGCAACCGAGGCTTCGGCCACCATGGGCACGACTTTGAGGATGTAGTGTGCGGCGCGGACCATGCAGTCCTCGACGATGTGCTGCACGTCCTCGGCTATGTCGGCGCGGGCCTCCACCACGATTTCGTCGTGCACGGTGTTGACGGTGCGGGCGTCCCAGTCGCGGAGGGCGTTGCGCAGGTAGACCAAGGCAAGCTTGGTCATATCAGCGTTGCAATTGTGCACGACCAGGCCGTTCGCCATGAACCGGCTGGTTTCGCTGTTCACCACGTCGTACATGTCTATCCACTCGTCGGTGAACTCAACGCTCTTCACGCGCACCCCGCGCCCATAGGTCTTGTTCCGGGGAGAAGCTACGACCTCTGCCGCTTTCGCCTGCTTGGCCGGGTTCATAAAGCCGATGTTGCGGCAGAACAGGGGCATATCCTTCTTGACGATGCGGACGTTGACGCGGTCGGCACAGACGTTGATGCGGCTGCGCACCCCGAAGAGCAACAGCGCCTGCTGTACCTCCCGCGCCCATGCCAGGTGCTTGTCGCGTTGCCCAAAGACCAGGAAAGCGCCGTCCGTGTTGACAGTGCCATCGCCGTCGAACAAGCCGCGCAGGTAACCGGCGAGTACTCGGCTGTCCTGCCAGGCGCAATCGGGCACTCGCTCCTTGATGCCAAGCTCGTGCAACTGCTGTGCCAGTCCCCTGGACGACACCGTCAGCTTGTGGAAACGCTTGGGCCGGCTTTCGGTGGAGCGAATACTGTGTCCCACATGCCCAAGCTCGGCACTTATAGCCTGGAGCCTGGGGAGCAAGACTTCTTCATGCTCAGCCACCATGAGGGAAGCGGTGCTGAATGTCACCGTGCCGTCCGAGGCCAGCCTGCCCAGCCACTCGCCAAGGGCCGCCGGATCGCTGATCTGGCCCAGGCTTGTATCTTTGGCGTTCCAGGAACCGTTACAGCTATGGGCGGGTATGTCTATCGGGCCGCCCCAGGTAGGTACGGCCTCGCCCAGTACGATACGCTGCTGTGGCTTGAACTCGACGGGGGTCCTCCACAGGTCGTTCCCTGTTGTGGGGCGCACCAGGAACCTGTGGTCGGGGCTGCACTCTATATAGTTACCGTCCCACAGGTGTACCTTTACGCGCTGCTTCTTGCCGCTGTACACCACCACCGCCTGCGAGAAGCGGCTGCCGTCCCACACCGAGACTACTTCGCCTCGCATACTGGCTATGGGCGCGTAGCCCCGAGTCTCCTCGAATATGCGCGTGTCACCGCTGACGCAGCCCTGGATAGGCGAGTTCTTACCCTGACGCTCTATCGCGGCTATCTGCTTGCGCCACTCGTCCTCGTTGATCTTCTTGAGACCTTCGTCCGGCATGCTGTAGAAACGCTTGCGGCCCAGCATAGTGACCGAGTAGCCGTTGCGCACGGCGTCACGGGCTGCTTTGTCGAGCCATTGCTGCACGCCGGGGTAGGCTTTGAAGTAGCGGGCGATTAGCTCTTTGGCCTCGTCCAGCGTCACGCCGAGGCGTGGGGCCAGGCCGCCCGGACCCATGCCGTATGCGAGGCCGAAGTTGATCGCCTTGGCCGCCGAGCGTTGCGACTTCTGCACCTGCTCTAGCGGCACGTTGAACATCTGCGAGGCGGTGAGGGAGTGCAGGTCGCCGCCCGACTGGAACGCGCCCACGAAGCCGGGGTCGCCCGATAGCTCTGCTAATATTCTTAGCTCCGCCTGTGAGTAGTCACAGGTTATCAGCTTATACCCCTCCGACGCGACAAAGCACTTGCGGAAGTCGGAGGTGGCGGGTATTTGCTGCACATTCGGGCGTGTACAGTTGTGGACAACCACACCATTAGCCAGGAACTCGCTGACGCCGCTAACGGTCAGGTCATACACCGGCCCGACACCGTCTGCCTCAATAGCTACTATTTGTAGGCAGTACAAGTCTCGTTCCCTGTAAGTACGCGCCTGCTCCAGTTCAGGCAAAGGTCCCCACTCTCTGAGGAGTCGGTCCAGGGTTGCATTACTCTGGCGGTTACCCTTGTACAAGGGTATGAACGGCTTGACCGTCTCTCGACTCCCAACTACCAACCCCTGCGAAATCGCTCCCCTATAAAGCTTGGCACCCGATATCCTGATCGGGGTGACCGATCCTATGGACCTTGGGCTAATCTCCGAAGCCCGGTTGCTTTTTCTTGCCGACATGAAGCCAACCACGCGCATAAAGCGTCTTATGTTCTCGCTACCTGGAACGCTCAGTTCGTAGCGTGGCGAACCACTAAACCCTGTTGTGTCCTTGCGCTTGCGTATTGAGGAGTGACAACCGAGGAATGAGAGCATTGTCTGTGCGCTCTCTAGCAGCACTCGGTTGACGCTAACTAATCCTATATGATCACCGGCTGCTGATATGTAGCCGTCACCTTCGAATAGACCTCTCAGGTAAGCTGCCTGAAACGAGGCTGGTGCTGCAAGGATTGCTTCCGGCACCTTCTTCGTATGGGCCGTGCCTGAGAGACCCAGGTTTGCTAGCGCGTTACTGACCTGCGTAGATGCCAGTTGAAGCCTGCGCGCCGACTTATGTGGATGTTCAACGAACGGAGTCCCGAAGAGCAGCCTGCTGTGTTCCGTGACCAGATTTATTAACTCGTCGTCCTCCCACCCGAAATCAATCAGGATCCTGTCGTAGTGTGCGGCCGTAAATCTAATGCCCCGCTTGCCCCGGATAGCCCTATGACTTCGATTTTCGGCGAAGGTTCCATCTGCTGTTATCAAGCCAGCTAATTCGCAAAGAGGCACAGACAGGTTCTTGGGGACGTTTGCCGTCTTCTTGGAGTAGTAAGTACCTGGATCTATGTCTATCGCTGGAGCTTGCGCTTGCTCATCAAGATCAGCCCCGCGAAGGGATAGGAACATGTTGTCACCTACCGCCAAGTCCTCGATGGCCTGCCAGGTGTTGCCATTTCCTGTCAGCACTCTATGGTCCGGCGTGAGGCGCAATTCTCTACCATCCGATAGAGTAACTTTGACCAATGCCCTGGTACCATTAGACCATGCTGCCAGCACTTCGCGCGGACCGAAAGATGTTTGCACAAGATCGCCAGGTTGGACCGAATTCATCCTCTTCAGGCCGTGTGTGGTACTGATAAGGGTCTCCCCTGCAATGCACGAAAACCTACCCGTGTCCGCGCCGTGCTGGTTGAAGTCGGGGTGGATGCGGCCCGTCTTGGGGTTGATGAGGCCCAGCACGTTCTCGCCAAAGGCCGACAGCGTCTTCTCGTGCGAGCGGTATTCTAGCAGCTTGGCGACGGCGGGGTGGTTGAACTTGGACAGGGTGGCTTCGCTCGTGTCCGGCAGGACCACGCCTAGCTTGCCGAACACCTCCATTAGCTGCGTGGACGAGTTCAGGTTGATGGAGGGTATGCCGAACATCGTGGCCTGCATCGTGGCGGGCTGGAGCATCTCGCTCAGCTCTACCGCCGACTTCTCGCGCTGCACTGCCACGTCCTCGATGATCTTGCGCCACTTGGCAACGTCGATTTGCACGCCCGCAAGCTCCAGGTCGCCCACCGCCGCGATGCACTGGAACTCCAGCTTGGCTACGTCCTCCAGCTTGTGCCGCTCAAGCTCCTTCTTCTGTAAGTGCCAGATGGGGATCATGATGAAGGCGTCGCGGGCGGCGTAGTGCAACTGCTCGGGGGCCAGGTACGCGTCGCCGTTGTGCGCCAGCTTGTAGAACGCTTCGCGCACCGACTTGTCGAGCACCGCCCCCACGTAGCGCGCCGCTATCTGCTTGAGGGAAATCTCGCGGCCCAAGCCCGCGGTACATATGCGCTCCGCGAGCATCGTGTCGTACATGTTCGTGAGCGTGATGCCGCACTGCTGCTTAAGCATCTCGTACTCGAACTTGGCGTTCTGGGCTATCTTGAGGACGTTTGGGTTCTCCAGGAGGGGCTTCAGGGCGATGGGCACCACTCGCCTGCAATCCACGATGTAGACCTTATCGGCGGTTGCCACCTGTAGGAGCAGCAACTCGGACACGTGCGGGTCTAGGCCCGTGGTCTCGGTGTCGACGCCCAGCACCGTTTCGTGCGCCAGTAGCTCGGCCACCTGGGCCAGCCGCGAGGGGTCGTTTATTAGCTCGTACTCGAAGTCGTTGTAGTTGCCCGGCGACGTCACCTTGGCAGACTCAGCTTCGGCGTTTGCGGCAGCGGAGCCACTACCCTCACCTTCACCGAAGAACGTAAAAGGCACCGTCTCGGTAATCGCGAGGTCCACGCCCGAACCGTTACCATTGCCGTTGCCGTTCTCTCCCTCCCCATGATGGCCGTTGCCGTGACCATTGCCATTACCGTTGTTAGCGCCGGTCGGGGCTGCGTTGCCGTTGATGTAGGTGGTGTTGGCCTGGATGGTAGCGGCGTCTTCCGTGGTGGTCTCGGCAGCGGCCGTGTAGTCGAAGTAGAGTTGGTAGTAATAGTCGTCGCCGCGCTTGTTGTGCCGCTTCTTGGGCACGATGGAGACGGTTGTCTCAACTACGGTCTGAGTGACCGTGACGCTTTCCGGCTCGGCAAACGGGACCTCCGGTGCTAGCAATTCGGCGGGCCATAACCCGAGGTCCGCCTGCATCAGCCGCGACTCGACGTGCTCCTGGGGCAGGGCAGCGCCGCAGTGCTCGCAAAGGGCACTCGACGGCATCTCACCCCCTGCGTAAGGGGGAAGCGCGGAGTAGTGTTCGCATGCGGAGCAGAAAAGAGTCATGGGAGATTTTGAAATTGGAATTTCGAAATGCGAATTTGGTTGGAGTCTTATTATACGGCTTTGTGGGGCGAAAGCGTCGGAATCCACAGAAGAAAGAAGCAGCCTTTGTGGGCTGCTTCATGGTTGGTGCTGGGGTCCGGTGTTGGGCATCAATAGGTGAACATGCGGTCGTGTTCCAGGGATAGGCGGACCAGGACGGTGGGCATCGCCATCTCGCAGGGTTTGCCTGCCAGGTCTGCCTCGCCCACGCCCCTGGCCTTGGAGGACATGCCGGAGAGGTAGAACCTGCCGCCACCGGCCACAATGGCCTCGTAGTGCTCGCGCAACTTACCCGTACCCAGCCCAACCAGGTTGTCCAGTACCGCGTCTCTGATTAGCTGCACGGCATCGCCCGCCAGGAACAGCGTGACGCTATGCCCGTCGTCTATGGCGCTCCGGGCTACCAGGAAGGCGAGCGCGGCGCGGGTGGGGTTTTCGGGGCCGGTAGTCACATGCACCAGTATGCTCGCCATTTTAGCTTCTTAGCTCCTTCTTAGTTGCTAGAGATTGGTTGGGTGAGTATACCGCAAGCGGCCGTGGCAGGCAACCGGCAGCAGGCATCACTACAGTTAGAGTGTAGTCATTTAGAGTGTAGTCATTCTCGGCAGGAGGGAGAGGGGATAGGTTAGAGATGTTACAGGTTGCAAAGGACGACGCCCGTCGATTAAAATCGAGGGCTACACCTTGCAAAGTCTGCCGCAGGGCAGACTGATTCTTCTTAGAGAAACTGAAGAGACCTAACAAGATGTATCAGTCCCCGAAGGGGACTTTGCAAGGTGTAGCCCTCGAATTTATTCGACGGGCGTCATCATGCGAGCACGGCGGGAATTACGATACCCTGGCACCACAGTACTATCTACCCCGTTATGTCACCTGATAGTACCAGGGAATTAACTTGCCATAATGTGCACCACCTTGCTACACTCACTGCAACCGGGCGAGGCCTTACTCGTCATGCTTGTACGACACACCCCTAAAACCGGAGCAAATTATGCGCAAAGCACCCGAAGCCCGGCACGCACTGAGACGGCACGCACTCTACTTCATTCTAATAGCCATCACGTCGGTAGCTCTCTCGGGCTGCGGGTCGGCGGGAGGCACAGGCTCTCAGCCCCAGTCGTCCAAGGGCGAGCGGCAAGGACAAACCCTGCCCGCAGTCACCGAGCCGACGCAGACGCCTTCGCCTGTGCCTCCGACCGCCACAACGGCACCGCTCCCGCCCGACGGCCCGGCTAATGCTAGCGGCGGGCCTACGCCCACCACCCCTGAGAGCCAGGCAGCGGCGGGTCCCAAAGTGTGGACGCAGCACAGCCGCACCGGCGCGGACGGCACCCCCCTTAACTACCGCTACCCGCCCACCTGGACGGAGGACCTCACTTACTGCCCCGACAGCAAGAACACCAACCAGGGCCTCGGCTCGCACCTGCCACCCGGCTGCGCAGGCACCGATTTCCTGTTCGGGCAGAAGGTCGCGGGCGTGGCACCGAGCATCAAGCCTTCGCAGAGCAAGACACGTAGCGCGGGGGACATGCGCGTGGTGACGCAGGTGGATACTCCTATCGACACCAACAAGGCTGCGAGCACCTATACCGTGCTGGTCTACGACGCCGGTGGTACCCCCGTGTCGGGTTTCGTGACCTACATCGGCCCTGGCACCTCCGAAGCCGACAGGCAGGCCATCCTTGCCACCCTGGACGACCTGGCATCTACCGTCACCGTGGAGAAATAACGCTTTGGACCGCTTCCCCGCACCCCATCTGAATATTAGCCTGGCGCACAGCGCGCCCCGCACCTGGAAGGCCGCGCGCTTCGCCATGATGGTCGTGTGCCTGGTGCTACTGGGGGTCGCGTCGGGATTGCTGGCGGCGAGTATCGTGGAGGCGGCTCCCAAGCCTCCGGCCAGTAAGGGTCCGGCCGCACCGCAGACGGGCGGGCTGGGCATGCCGACTACGGGCTGGGTCACTACCCTGTTCGTTGAGCCGATCACGTATGAGAGCAGCGGCTATTACTACGATCAGGCTAACGCGCTACAGTACGCGGCTTACACCTTCCACCACGGCATAGACGTGTCGGGCGGCTGCGTGGCGGGCCAGTACCCGGTGTACGCGGCGGCTGCGGGCACCGTGGCGCTCGCGCAGTTTATCAACGACGGCTACGGCACGCAGGTAGCCATCGACCACGGCTACAACGTGGGCGGCAACGGCATGTATACCTACACTTTCTACGCGCACATGGGTAACAGCGACACCGGGGCCATGTACCTGGCTGTGTCGCCGGGCCAGTCCGTGCAGGCGGGGCAGCTACTCGGCTACCAGGGCAACGACGGGGCGTCCTTCGGCTCGTGCGATCCCGACCCCGGCACCCACCTCGACTGGGAGGTACGGATTTCCACCACCGCGCTCGAATACGGGACGATGATGCGCTACGGTGCTACCGCCGCAAGCCCCAACTTCTACACCTTCAAGCAGGTCAGCTACAGCGACTCGTCGCCGCTATCGCAGGTGAGCGCAGGCCCCTTCTCGGGTAGCCAGCCACAGCCCACCAACACCCCCGTACCCGCACCGACAGCCGCGCCTCCGCCCCCAGGCCCTTGCGGCATGGCCTTCTACGACGTGCCCGCCGGTTACTGGGCCTACGACCATATCGCGCACCTGTTCTGCCGGGGCATTATCAGCGGCTACGGTGACGGCCACTTCCGCCCGAACAACAACACCACGCGAGGCCAGTTCACCAAGATGCTGGTGCTGGGCATGGGCTGGAACCTGTACAACCCGTACTTCGCCAGCTTCACGGACGTGGATCCCGGCAGCCCCTACTACCAATACATCGAGACGGCCCACCTGCGCGACGTTATCAGCGGCTATTCGGACGGCACTTTCCGCTCCAACACCCCCATCACCCGGGCGCAGACCGCCAAGATGCTGGTGGTCGCCAAAGGCTGGCAGCCCACAGCGCCCGGCATGGAGCACTTCTGGGACGTGCCCAACACCTCCTGGGCCTACGGCTACGTCGAGACGGCCTACAGCAAGGGCGTCATAAGCGGCTACTCCAGCGGCTTCTTCAAGCCCGACCTGGAAGTCACCCGCGCCCAATTATCGAAGATGCTGACGCTGACGATGCAGAAGCCTTGATGGACGATGGACGATGGACGATGGACGATAGAGGAGTGGTTAGTGGTTAGTGGTTAGTGGTTAGATAGTATCCAACAATCCTAATCTTGGCGCGTCCTTAGCGTTCTTTGCGTCTTTGCGTTTTCGTCTCCTATCGTCCATCGTCCATCGTCCATCGTCCATCGTCCATCGTCCATCGTCCTCACTACTATCCTGGCAATCTCCGGCCTGGCTCCCCAGCGGATGGGTGGATAGCCGCCTAGACCGTTGCTGATGTACATGAGGGTGTCGTTCAGCTTGTGGAAGCCCTCGGCATAGCGGCGGTTGTAGCGGGACGAGACGAGCACCGGGCCGATTAGAGGCAGCTTTATCTGGCCGCCGTGGTTGTGGCCTGAGAGCATCAGGGCCACGGGGTAGCGCGAGGCGGTCACCAGGTAATCGGGAACGTGGCAGAGCAGGAGAGTGCAGCTACCAGGCGGGATTCCGTGTAGGGCCAGGTCCATGTCTGCCCGCTGCGACCAGGGATCGGCCACGCCCGCCACGTACAACTTCTCGCCCTGTCGCTCCAGGGCCACGTGCTCGTTGTGCAGCACCCTGATGCCCGCCCGGCGTAGGGCGTCCGTGACGTGGGCGGGGCTTTCATCGAACCTGTCGTGGTTGCCGAGCACCGCCAGCACACCCAGGCCGCCTCGCTCCCGCCGCGACCACTCTCCAAGCGGGGCTAACAGGCGGGCTATGTCCTCGATGTCCCGCTGTTCCGTCTGCGTGTCGCCGGTCAGCACAACCAGGTCGGGCGAAAGCCGCAACGTCTTTTCAACCACGCAGCGCACGAACTCCTCGGAGGTGAAACCGCCGTGGTGGAAGTCCGAAAGCTGCACTATGCTGAAGCCGTCGAACTGCGGGGGTAAGTTGTTCAGGCTGACAGTATAGGTGGACACCTGCAAGCGGAAAACGTGGTTTAGACCTGGAGGCACCAGGCGCATGTACAGGTTGTCGGGCAGCCCGGCTCTAAGCACGTGGCTTGTGAGGTCGGCGTCCTCCACCTCCCCGCTCAAGACCTCGCTCGGTAGCGTCCTGGGGTGCGTCCTCCTGTAGACCTCCTGCGCCAGGTAGCGCGTGCCAAGCCCCACAAACAGGGCGCGGGACAACCACCCCCTCGAAAAGGGAAGGAGCAACGACCGGAGGAAGGCCCAGAACCCGCCGCTCCCAAACGACCTTGCGAAACCCACCAGCGGCCAGAGCAGCAGGTGCGCTACAACGATTACTGGCTTGTACTTGCCGGCTTCCCAGCCCATGAGCCGGGTATTAGCGACGAACACCCCCGCGACCGTATAACCGATAACGTGCAAGGCCACGTCTATGAGATTGAGTAATTTGTACATGGTAGCAGGTTCTGAAACGTGAAACGTGAAATGTGATGCGGCTTGCTCTTGTTGGTTCGTGAACTTTCCAGACTGATATGTAAGGACCAAAGCCTCCCTTGTCATCCTGAGCGTAGCGAAGGATCAGTGACCCGTTCTTGACTCTTGCTATTAGAGGAACACTGGTCCTCCCACGAATACCATCCCCAACGTTGTAGACTCTCGCCTACCCACCTGATCCTTCGCTGCGCTCAGGATGACAGGGTGGGGCTTTGGTCCTGTAATTCTAAAGTGGCAAAAGCCCTGGCCCTGGATGGTGCATCACTCTTGCGGCACCGATACCCAGTGTACCGCATCACGTTTCAGAACCACGTTTCAGAACCACGTTTCAGGCCCCCAAGCCACTCCGTGATGATGTTTGCCACCTGCTCCGGCTGCTCGTCGTGGGGGAGGATGCCGGCATGGTTGATCTCCTGCACCTGGGCGGCGGGGTTGGTGGCGAGGAAGACGGCTGCGTCGGAGTAGGGGGTGAACGCCGCGTCCCGGCCCCAGATTACGAGTACGGGCTGCTCCAACCGCGTCCAGGCTTCGTTCGCGTCCCAGTAGAGCGTGCCGCCCACGAAGGCCGCGGGAGCGTAGCGGGCACCGGGCGCGTGGGCCGTGTTGTAATAGCGTTCCACCAATTCGTCTGTTACGAGGTTGGGGTCGAAATAGCTCTGCCTTTCCAGGTAGTAGCGCAGGCTGGGGCGGGAGACAAGCCCGTTGAACAGCGCCTCGCCTAGCAACGGCGAACGGAACAGGGTCTCTATCGCCTTGCCTTGAGGTGATTGCGAGGTCAGCCTGCGCAGGCCCGTGGGGCAGAACAGGACCAGCGACGTTATCCACTCCGGCAGCCTGAAAGCCACCTCAATCGCGTGGGCGGCGGAGAGGGATGAGGCTACCACAGTCGCCGGGCGTTGCACCACCTCCCGCAGGATGTCCTCGACAAGCTCCATGTACAGTTCCGACGTGTACTCGATGTCGGGACGGTCGGAGAGGCCGTAGCCCAGCAAATCTGGAGCGTAGACGTTGTACCTGCCGGAGAGCAGCGCGAAGGGGTAGCGCATCTCGAAGGCCGAAGCGGCGGCGTTGTGCCCGTGTAGCAGCAGCAGCGGTGGGTTCGAGGGGTCGCCCGCCTGGTAGACCGCGACGTTGCCGTATCGCCACTTCCAGTAGGTAGGCTCGAAGGGCAGCGCAGGCTCCACCTGTTCTGGAGCCAGGGTAACGCTCCGGTTGAACGCCCCAAGCCCCGCAGCCGCCGCTATCCCCGCACCCACCCCTAGTAACGCTTTACCTCGCATGGACAGACTCCTCGGCACATAATAGGATTTGTAGAACTAGAAGCTATCTCACAAACAACATTGCCGAACATCAGCAGATGGCCCCTTCTTTGTCATTTCGAACGCAGTGAGAAATCTCGTCCTCCATGCAGGTGTGGCTCTTTACTCACGCGACTCTACGTTAGAGAAATGGGTTGCTTGGGTGCTGAGGGACGAGATTTCTCACTGCGTTCAAAACGACAATGTGGAGCCATGTGCTCATATTCCATTCTGTTATTCTTGGGATAGCTATTACGTAGCGCCCTTAGTCCAGGTGCATGAGGCATGCCAGTAGTTAGTTTTACCTAATAACCGTATAACTGCTGGCTAGCAGAGTTCCGATATAGTCGCTTGGTGACGCCCGGCGAATGAATTCGCGGGCTACACATGCAAAGTCCGCCGAACGGCGGACTACGACAGCAATACATTCACCTCCGCCGGGACCTTACAGGATGAAGCCAGTCCCCGAAGGGGACTTTGCAGAATGTAGCCCGCGATTTCAATCGCTGGGCGTCCCCAGGCTACTCTGCCGGAACTCTGCCAACCAATCGATATTACGTAACACCCCTGACCCGTCCCTTGCGCCGCGTGCTATAATGGACCTGGACCACTTGGATCCCGCACGGGACCGAGATGGCGGACAAATTACCATATTGTGCTTTGCGCGTGCGCATGCGTGCCCGCGTGGCCTTTGTCCCCATGCCCCCGTGCTGATGTTGCTAGCATGGGGTATTTTCATGGCCGTAACGCTTGACGATACGCAGCAGACCGGCACGCGGCGGCAGCAGCCGGACGACGCGCCTTCTACATCTCCCACAACCTCTACGCCCATAGGCCCTATCGGCTTCATAGGCGCGGGCAAGGTAGGGACGGCCCTGGCTTCCCTGCTACACGCTCGTGGGGTAAACGTCAGGGCAGTGGCCGGGCGCTCTATGTCCAGCAGCCGCCGCATGGCAATGTCCGCTCGCCTGGAGCCGGGTACCGCTACCTCCCGCGCCGCTACCGTCGCTCACTCGAACATTGTGTTCCTCACCGTGCCCGACGACTCGATTGGCCCCCTCTGCCAGGAGATAGCGGCCTCGGGTGGCTGGCGGGAAGGGCAGGGCGTGGTGCATTGCAGCGGCGCGTTGCCCAGCAGCGTACTCCAACCCGCCCGCGACATGGGTGCCATGATCGCCTCCTTCCACCCCTTGCAGACATTCGCCAGCCTCGAAGCCGCCGTGCAACACATGCCCGGCTCCACCTTTGCCCTCGAGGGCGATTCGCCGCTGGTCGAGCAACTGGATACGTTGGCGCGGGTGCTGGACGGGGTAGCTATTCACCTCACCGCCGCGCAGAAGACCCTCTACCACGCAGCCGCCGTTATCGCCTCCAACTACACGGTGACGCTGGCCGCCCTCGCCTCCGAGCTGCTGGTGAGCCAGGGCATAGCTCCCGATGATGCCACCGCTCTGCGCTACCTGATGCCCCTGTTGCGGGGCACGATAGACAACCTGGAGGCGCTGGGTCTGCCCGACGCCCTCACCGGCCCGATAGCGCGTGGAGACGCGGGCACGGTGGCCCGGCACCTGGCCGCCCTGGACGAGTCCGCTCCCGAGCTGGCCCGCGTGTACCGCGACCTGGGCAAGAGCACGCTGCCTGTCGGCATAGAGAAGAGTCGCCTGGCACGAGAAACGATAGAGTCGCTCGAACAAGCACTCGAAGAGAAGGAGCCATAAACAACCTGATGCAAGCCATAGCCTCTTTGTCGCACACCGACCTGACAGCAGACGATTTACGGCAACTCACTAACGAGATGGTGGATAAGATACTGGAGCTTATACGGGACTGCGAAGACGCGGACGTAACGCTTGAGGTGCCCGACCCCGAAGCCAACGACCCCGAGGCCTCGACGGCTGACGAAGTGAATCTACCCTGGACGCTGGGGCACGTTATCGTGCATACCACCGCCTCGTCCGAAGAGTCCGCCTTCCTGGCCGCTGAATTGGCGCGTGGGGTGCCCTTCCACGGCCGCTCCCGTAGCGAGGTGCCCTGGCGCACCGTGACGACGGTAGAGCAGTGCCGGCACCGCCTTGAGGAGAGCCGCCGCATGCGCCTGGCAACCCTCGACGCGTGGCCCGACGAGCCACACCTGGACAACACCTACACCCCACGCGAGGACCGCCCGCCCATCAACTGCGTGCGCCGCTTCCTCAACGGCCTCCGCCATGACGAAAGCCACCTGGGGCAGATTGAACGCCTGGTGAGAGAGGCGAGGGTAACGCGTAACACGTAACTAGCTCTTAATTACGTGTTACGTGTTACGCGTTACGTGTTACATACAAATAGGAGACTAGACCGATGTCCATAACCGAACTCCCTCCCAACGGCGCGAGGGACAAGCAGGCGGCCCATGCGGAGAGGGTGACTACCACCAAGTTCCGGGCGATGAAGGCGCGGGGCGAGAAGATCACCATGATGACCGCCTACGACTATTCGACGGCGCGCCTGCTCGACTCGGCGGGGATTGACGCCATACTGGTGGGCGATTCCCTCGGACAGGTGATGCTCGGCTACGACTCGACGGTGCCTGTGACGATGGACGATATGGTCCACCACACGAAGGCGGTCGTTCGGGGCGCGCAACGGGCGCTGGTGATTGGCGACCTGCCCTTCATGAGCTACCACCTGAGCGTGGAGCAGGCGCTTTCCAACGCCGCGCGCTTCATGCAGGAGGCGGGGGCGCGGGCCGTCAAGCTCGAAGGGGCCTCCGTGACCACTGCCGTCGAGCGGATGGTGGCGGCGGGTATACCTGTGATGGGCCACCTGGGCCTCACTCCGCAGTCGATCAACGTGCTGGGTAGGCATCGCATCCAGGGGAAGACGAGGGAAGCCGCCGCCGCTATCCTGCGTGACGCGATACGGCTGGAAGAGGCGGGGGTGTTCGCCATCGTGCTGGAAACGGTGCCCGCGTCCCTTGCCGCCGTCATCTCTCGCCGCCTGTCGGTACCCACGATTGGTATCGGGGCGGGTGTGGGCTGCGACGGCCAGGTACAGATCGTGCACGACCTCCTCGGCTGGTATCCCGACTTCACCCCCAAGCACGCCCGCAAGTACGCCAACCTCTCCGACACCCTGCCCCAGGCCTTCAAGCAGTACATTCAAGACGTGCGCGCAGGCACCTTCCCCTCCGAAGAGCACTCCTTCCCAATGGACGAATCGCTACTTGATGGGCTGGAAGAAGCCATTAGCGAATAGAGACGGAGTAGAGACGGAAACGCCAAGATGCCAAGACGCCAAGAACCCGCCAAGGTTTTATTGGTTGTTCGCCGCAGAGACGCAGAGAGCCTGCCCTAAGCGAAGCCGAGGGGACGCAGAGATTACGCGAAGCAATGTAAGGTCTGGTGACCCTGATGACTCTGGTGTGATGCACAGAACCAAGCCCCACCCTGTCATCCTGAGCGCAGCGAAGGATCTCAGATGTTGGTCCTATTCCTAAGCTGAACCGGGTGCTACAAGTTCCCTGGTTTCAACAGCATCCATACTCACCTTCTTGAGATCCTTCGCTGCGCTCAGGAT
>JALZHI010000198.1 GCA_030913985.1 Chloroflexota bacterium
AAAAAGAGGACCAGGGTACCTGATGATGTACCCTGGTCCTCTTGACTAGAACACCCTACTAAATCTCTGCGCGTCCTTGGCGTCTTTGCGTCTTGGCGTTTTCGTCTCTATTCGCCAACGTCCCAGATGCGCACGTCGTAGGCGTTCTGGATTGCCAGGCGCTTGCCGTCCAGCGAGAAGGCGACTTCGCCGCCGCCGAGGGTCTGGGCGAACTGGAAGGTGCGTAGGCTCTGGCGGGTGGTCATGTCCCACAGGTCCACCCTGCCGCTGTTGGTGCTGGCTACCAGCCGCGTGGCGTCGGGCGAGAAAGCCAGGTTGTGTACCTGGGGCGGCGGCTTGAGGTCGGAGGGCTTGTCCAGCCGGTAGTGGGGCTGCCACGTCTCCGCGTCCCACGTTTGCACTGCCAGCCCGGCTTGCTGAACGGGTGCCGCGAACAGCCTGCCGTCCGGGGAAAAGACCCCCTCGGACCAGCCGTCCACCTCGCGCGAGAGCGTACCATCCTCGACGCTGTAGAGCGCCATGCGGTCTGTGGACACCAGGAGGCTCTTGCCGTCAGGCGAAAACCGCACCAACCAGGCGGGTACGTCTATGCTCCATCTCGCCTTGCCGCTCTGCACGTTGTACAGCGCAACCGCGTCTCTAGCGCCCACCGCCAGCAGCTTTCCATCAGGCGAGAAGGCCACGCTGTAGGCCAGGCCGCGGTCGGAGAGCGTGCGGACCAGCTTGCCGTCCGCCACCTGCCGGACCTCCACGGCACCTTGCTTGTCGTCGGGCGAGCGCCAGGAGAGGGCCAGCAGATTGCCGTCGGGCGAGAGAGACACGCTGCGGGCATTGCCAGGCTCCAGCTTGTAGAGCAGCTTGTCATCCGGCACGCTCCAGACCTGCGCTCCCTGGTGGGAGGTGCCCACCACCAGCGTCTGCCAGTCGGGCGAGAAAGCCATGCTCACCATATAGCCCTCGGCCCTTGCGATCACCCGCTCCGAGCCGGACCCCGAACCGTTATCACAACCTGAAAGCAAACCCACGATCAAGACCCCCATAACACCTAGTCTCAATATGCTGCTAATACTTGCAATGAGCACGGCAACCCTACTCCTGTTCGTTCCTTAATTGCAGAAGTTATCTTAAGAACAATGTCGAACATCCACACCAAAGCGCCACCTTGTCATTTCGAACGGAGTGAGAAATCTCGTCCTACACCAGGATGTTTGCTCTTTCTTACGGTACCCTGTGGCTGAAGGAAAGGTGATACCATGTGCAGAGGGACGAGATTTCTCACTCCGTTCGAAATGACAAGGGGGAGCCATGTGCTCATATCCCATTCTGTCATTCTTGAGATTAGTTCCAATCATATCGCAGATAATGCGGCCATAGCCAGGCATGCCTTCCGCCGGCATAGCCGCTCACGGGACCCTGGCTATCTCCACCAGCCGCACGTTGCGGAAGGCGACTCTGCCGAGGCCGGAGTTGTGCAAAGCGATGACCAGCCCAGGATTGTCCGCCGGGCACTGTATGCCTACGCGGATTACGTGCCAGGCCCCGTCGCTGGGCGTTGTGGCCCCCGCCGCGTCCGGCCCATGCCGCGCAACCGATCCGGAGGCGGACGCGCACACCAGGAACGCCTTGAACCGACCCAATTGCAAGTCAGATCGAGCCTCCATCTCCAGGACGTATACCCCATTCGGTTGGGCCGGGGCCGTCCCGTAGGCGCTTCGCTCCACCTGCCCGTCGCTCACCAGCGACATTTCGGGGCTTTCCCTCGGCCCGGAGAACTCCACGCCTTCAGACGGCAGTTGCCAACCCTCGCCCCTGAATTGACGGTCAACCGGTAATGTCGTGCCGCGCAAGACGCCCGCCTGCACGTACATGTCGAGGGCCAACCGCCGGAAATGTTCGTTGTGGAGCACACGCTCGTAGCCGAGGCCCGCGAGCCACTCCCGCACCTGTTGTATCTCCATAGTGTCGAGGTAGGCAAGCCACACCACGTCGTCCCTTAGCGGCTCCACCTGTTCGGCGGCGGCGGGCAGGTTGCCGAGCCACTCCAGGTTGATGTGCCGCCCCGACATGGCCTGCGGCTCGTAAGCGCCTATCAGCACGACCGGCGCGGGGCCGGGGTAAGTGAGCACTAGCTTGCCGGAAGCAGCGGCATCTCTCGTGTCGCGCGCTAGCTCGCGCCAGTGCTCCTTATCGGCGTGCGCGTAGACCGTGAACAGCGACACGGCGAAGACGAGCAGCACGCAGCCGAGAGAGGCCCAGCGCAGCAACGAAAGCCAACGCGGCAAACTATAGGTCGCGAGCGCCGCAAGCAGGAGCGCCCAACCCAGCACCGCGTACATCACCGTCCGGTCCGCGTAGCCGGGGCTTATCAGGCTCATGCCGATAGCAACGAGTATGGTGCCCGCGCTCAAGCAAGCGACAAAAGCCAGTGCAAGAGGTGAGCGCCTCCACAGCAAGAGGAGGCCCAGCAGGAAGATCGCTACCAGTACGGCCAGCGCCAGGTTGCGAAGCACGGGCCACTCAGCCCACGGCGTCGGGGTGCCGCTATAGAAGTAGCTGCCGTGCTCCGCGAAGCCGAGTATCGAACGGATTGAGGCATGCACGCGGTACTCGCTCGCCCCCAGGAAGGAGGCCCGCGACTGGTCGCCAATCCGGCTCGTGGCAAGCAACTGTGGCACCCAGGGCAGGTAGCCTACCACCGCCATGACGCCCGACGCGAACAGTGGTATCGCCCGCCGCCCGTGCTTCCTCAACACGAGCGGGAGAATGGCGAACTGCGGCAATAGAGCGTACAGGGGGCTGTAGTCTATATACATGCTCGCCAAGGTGGACGCCCCGTAAAGCAGCGCCCAACCCCAGCGCGGTTCCCGGTAGAACGAGAGCAGGGCGTAGTAGGAGAGAGTCACCAGCAGGAAGGCAACAGCGTACTGCCGCGCCTCCTGCGAGTACCACACGTGAAGCGGGGAAAGCGCCACGACCATGCTAGCCGCCAGCCCAGCCCACGGGTTGAACAGCTTGCGGCCCATGACGTAGACCACCGGGATTGTCAGCGTGCCCGCGACGACGCTCAACAGCCGCCCCGCGCTAACCTCCGGCGCTAGCATGGACGCCAGCTTGACGAGCGCGTAGTAGAGGGGTGGGTGCGGGTCGTAAGCGCCGCGCAACCCCAGCACCTGGTCCCAGGGCAGGCGCGCGAACAGCACCGTGAAGCCTTCGTCCAGCCACAAGCTCAGCCTGTCGTAGCCGTAGAAACGGAGCAGGCCGCCCAGCAGCGCCACGACCCAGACCAACCGCCCCGGCACCAGCCAAGAAGCAACAGCCGCACGCGACCGGGTAGCGGCGGGAGTGCTGGTCTGGGAGGCAACTGCTGATTCGATGTTCGACATGGGGATTGATGCCGGAGAGCAAGGCGCACCTTGCCCACTCTAAAGCGCACGCGACGAACAGGCACGACGATAACAGCCTCCATTATAGTACGAACAAGACGTGAGTGTGCGTAAAGCGGCGGGGGAGCATAGAAGACATCTCATAGATGGCAATCCCCGACGTGGAGAAGAGCACCCAAAGCCCCCCTTTGTCATTCTGAGCGCAGCGAAGAATCAGGTGGGTAGGGATGCTGGTGAACTACGGTGACCCACTCCCGCCCTTGTCATTCTGAGCGTAGCGAAGAATCTCGCCCTCTACCGGGATGTTTCCTTTTTCTCCTGGGGCTTTGTTGCTTTAGGAAAGGTGGTATTTGGATGGTGTTGGACGAGATTCTTCGCTACGCTCAGAATGACAAAGGGAAGCCTGGTCCAGACATTCAACGGCCTAACTACCCACCTGATTCTTCGCTGCGCTCAGAATGACAAGGACGGGGCCGTGTGCTCATCTCTTCACGCGTTTGTGTGGGATGGCTTCTAGCCAACTCGCCACTGGGCAAGTTATCGCTATCACTAACGCTGATATGCCGACCAGAAGCGGGAGGATTGGACCATCCTCTGCGCGAAGGAGGGGCAACTTCAGGCTTGTGCTATAATGGCGCTCACCACCTGCCATGCAACTCACATTCTTGCGCTATCCATTATGTGTGGTGTTCACCAACGCTTGTGCCCCACGAACCGGGCAATTCACCCTCTATGAACGATCCCTCACCTGACATGGGCACAAAGGAAAGTTATATCGACCAGGCTGCCCCCGCACCGGAGCAGCCGCCCCTCACCACCGCCCCCAACGGTGTTGCGGACACGCGCGGCCTGGAAACCCTCAAGATGTACGCCCAGGTGCTGGAAAGCATGGTGGAGGGTGTCAGTTTGTCGGACGAAGCGGGCGTGATCCGCTACACTAACCCCGCCGAAGACAGGATGTTTGGCTACGAGCCGGGGGAGTTAGTCGGCCAGCACGTGAGCGTGCAGAACACATACTTACCCGAAGAGAACCTGCGCATCGTCAACGAGGTAATCGAGCAACTCAAGACCAGGGGCTACTGGTCCGGCGAGTTCAGCAACCGCAAGAAGGATGGCACCCCGTTCGTCACCTTCGCCCGCATCACCAGCATAGAAGCGGAGGGCCAGCATTACTGGGTGTGCGTGCAGGAGGATATCACCGAGCGCAAGAAGGCGGACGAGGCCCTCAAGAGGTCCAGCGCGCAATTCGAGGTGATCTTGGGCGGGATTGCCGACGGTATCACGGTGCAGGACCGCACTGGGCGGCTCATCTACGCCAACGATGCCGCCGTGAAGGTGCTGGGCTACGCATCACAGGCGCAACTCCTGGCGGCCCCCATCACGGAATTAGTGGGCAAGTTCGACCTGATAGACGAAGATGGCGAGCTAATGTCGCCCATGCAGTTGCCGGGCCGCCAGGCCCTGGCGGGAGAAGAAAGTCCCGACCTGACGATAGGGTGGCGGCTGAAGACGACGGGCGAGGTGCGCTGGTCGGTGGTCAAGGCCACCCCAGTCAAGGACGAGCAGGGTGAGGTGCAGTTCGCCATAAACATATTCAGGGACATCACCGAGCGCAAGCAGGCCGAGGAGGCGTTGAAGCAGAGCGAGCGCGAAGCCGAAGCCGCCCGCCAGAACCTGTACAACTTGTTCATGGAGGCCCCGGCCCTGATAGGTATCTTGCGGGGCCGCGAAGGGGTGGTCGAGCTCTTCAACCCGATGTTCAGGAAGTTGTGGGGAGACCGCGACGTTATGGGCAAACCGATGCGCGAGGCTTTCCACGAGCTTGAGGGGCAGGGCTGGTTCGAGTTCCTGGAGCAGGTGTACGACACGGGAGAGCCGGTCTTCGGGCGAGAGTACCCGGCCATGTTCGACAGGGACAACGACGGCAACCTGGAGGAGGTCTATTTCAACTTCGTCTACCAGGCGGTCCACAACGCGCAAGGGGAAATAGATGGCGTGGCTATCTTCGGGGTGGAGGTAACCGACCAGGTACTGGCGCGCAAAAGGGCCGAGGAAGCGGTGCAGTTGAGAGACGATTTCCTCTCGGTGGCCTCTCATGAGTTGAAAACCCCCATAACCGCCATCAAGGGCTACGCACAGGTCCTGAACCGCAATCCACAGTTGGCCGCACTGGGCAACGAGCGGGTAACGCGCAGTCTCAAGTCGATTGTCAGCCAGGCGGACCGTATGTCGCTGCTGGTCAACGAGATGCTCGATATTTCTCGCATAGAGAGCGGGCATCTTCAGCTTACGCTGGAGCCTATGGACCTGGTAGCGATGTGCGAAGAAGTAGTATCCCAGATGCAGATACTGAGCGAGCAGCACGCGATCAATGTAAGCGCAACCGAGCGGCCTATCTTCACGGCAGCCGACAGGGAGCGGATAGGCCAGGTGCTGGTCAATCTGCTGGAGAACGCCCTCAAGTATTCGCCGGGTGGCGGCGACATAGCGGTCAATATCACTCGCGAGCAGGACCGCGCGGTGGTGTCGGTGTCCGACAGGGGCATCGGCATCCCCGCCGAGGAGATAGCGCACCTGTTCCAGCGATACTACCGCGCCCCGAACGCCTCATCCCGCAACTACGGCGGCCTCGGTCTGGGGCTGTATATCAGCCAGCAAATAGTCAGGCAGCACGGCGGGAGCATCTGGGCGCAAAGCCAGGTGGGGGAAGGTTCGACCTTCTTCTTCTCGCTACCCCTGTCATCACCCGCAAGGGACTAGCCTGCTAGAAGCTATCTCATAAACATCAGAGCCGAGTACAAGCACCGAAGCCCCGCCTTTGTCATTCTGAGCGAAGCGAAGAATCTCGTCCCACAGCACCCAAATACCACCTTTCTATTAGTCACTCTGTACCACAAG
>JALZHI010000199.1 GCA_030913985.1 Chloroflexota bacterium
GTGCAGAGCATTGAATGGGTTTGTTATTTATGAGCGATGAGTACGTGCCGGTGGAGGCTGAAACCGGCGACAACTCGGCACTCGGCACTCGGCACTCGGCACTCCATCGCCCTCGCAAGTCGCTGGGGCAGCACTTTCTCAAGGATCGCGCGGTGCCGCCCAGGATAGCGGTCGCGGCTGCTATTGAGCCGGACGATTGCGTGGTGGAGGTGGGGCCGGGGCTTGGGGTGCTCACCGAGGAGTTGGCGCGCAGGCTCGACCCGGAGCGTGGCAGGCTGGTGGCGGTGGAGTTGGACGACGACCTGTTGCCGGTGCTGAGAGAGCGGTTCGCGGCCATGCCCCACGTGAGCTTCGTGCACGCCGACGTGCTGGACGTGCCTCCCCAGGAGCTATCGCAAGGCCGCCCCTATAAGCTGGTGGCTAACCTCCCCTATTACATCACCTCGGCCATCCTGCGCCACTTCCTCGAAACCAGGCACAAGCCCCGATCCCTCACCGTCATGGTGCAGAAAGAGGTGGCCGACCGCATGGTTGCCAAACCGCCGGAGATGAGCCTGCTGGCGGTGTCGGTGCAGTTCTACGGCAGGCCAAAGATCATGTTCAAGGTGCCGCCTGGCGCGTTCAACCCGCCTCCCAAGGTCGATTCCGCCGTGGTGCGGGTGGACGTGTATGGCGAGGGAGAAAGCCCGGTAGAGGTGAGCAGCGAGGCGGCGTTCTTCAGGTTGGCGCAGGCGGGGTTCGGCCAGCGCAGGAAGCAACTCGCCAATACCCTCACATCGGGGCTAGCATTGCCCAAGAGTGACATCATTGCGACCCTGCAAAAAGCGGGCATTGAGCCGACGCGGCGGGCGGAGACCCTCACGTTGGACGAATGGGCGCGCCTCGAAAGGTCTGTAGGCGAACTCACCGGGCAGACATGATGCTGGAGCTACCTGCCTACGCCAAGATAAACCTCGGCCTTGAGGTCACGGGGAAGCGCCCGGACGGCTACCACAATATCGTGTCCGTGATGCAGCTTGTGGACCTGCACGACACCCTCACCTTCTCCCCGGCGGACGACATAGCCTTGTTCAGCGACGACCCGGCTATGCTGGCTGAGGGTGATAACAACCTCGTGCTGCGTGCCGCCCACCTGTTGCGGCAGACTTCCGACACAAGCGATGGCGCTTACATCACCCTGGACAAGGGCATCCCCAGCGCCGCCGGGTTGGGGGGCGGGAGCAGTGACGCGGCGGCGACCTTGCTTGGCCTGTTGCGGCTGTGGGGTCTCGACGTGTCGCTTGAGGAACTGTCGCGTCTGGGGGCTACGCTTGGCTCGGACGTGCCGTTCTTCTTTGCCGGGCCTACCGCGCTGGTGGAGGGCAGAGGCGAGCAGGTCATACCGCTGGCACCCCCTCCATTCTGGGCCGTGCTCGTCGCTCAGCCCTACAACATCCCAGGCAAGACCCGCCAGCTATACGCCAGCCTGACGCCGGAAGACCTGGGCGACGGCAGCAGGACCCGCGAAGTGTTGTCAGTCCTGCAACGGCGCGGCGACATAAGCTCTGTGCCCCTGTTCAACTCCTTCGAGCGTGCCGCCTTCCAGGTCTTCCCCGGCCTGGACCGGGTACGCGGGCAGATGCTACAAGCCGGTGCCCCTAACGTACACCTCTCCGGCAGCGGCCCGACCCTCTACACGCTCTACCCACACTCTGCCGCCGATGAGGCTCAACGACTTTATGAGGCCCTGGCTGGAACAGGTCTCAGAGTGTATTCTGTGATGAGTAGGACGTAACTTCGCCCGGCAGAATGTACATAAGTGCGGCATTGTTTCTTCCCTGCGACCGAAGCCTTACCGTGTCATCCTGAACCCTCTCTTTGTCATCCTGAGCGCAGCGAAGGATCAGGTGGGTAGGTGAGAGTCTACAACGTCGTGGATGATGTAGGCATTAGTAACATTGGTCTTACAGGAGAGAGAGTCAAGAACGGGCTACTGATCCTTCGCTACGCTCAGGATGACAGGGGGTGTTTGGTCCCGTAAAAGAAAGGGCCGAACTTGCTGTACACTGTATAGCAAACCGCATCACGTTTCACGTTTCACGTTTCAGCACCCATGTCATTCATCATCCACCGCAAGCCGCCATACCGTGTGTACGTCGAGGAAGGGCGTAGCATAGCTATGGCGCATGTGGCGGAGCTGCCTGGGTGCTTTGCCGTGGGGTCTTCGGCTGCCAAGGCTGTGCAGGCGGTGCCCGGCGTGATTACGCGCTACCTGGCCTGGCTCAAGAGGCACAAAGAGCCGCTGGTGCCGGAAGCCCACGTCTCGCGCCCCAACATTGCCGACTTATACGTAGCTGACGTGCTCCATGAGGCTCCGCCGACGGTGGGCGGCAGCTACGCGGCCCTGTTCGAGTTCGACAAAGAGGCCTGGAACGACGAGAAGCTGGAGCGCACCCTGCGCTGGCTTGGCTACAGCCGGGCGGAACTCCTGTCGCGAATTGAGGGACTGAGCGACGAGGACCTGAAGCAGCGCAAAGTATCGCCGGACCGCACCATGTGGGACATCCTGCGCCACGTAGCGAACGCCGAATACGGCTACATCAACCGCGTGGCAGGTCCATTAACGAGCGGAGAGCCGGTCACGGACGCCGAACCCGCGGACGTGCGCGAGCGCCTGGTCGCGATAAGAGAGATATTCCTGCGCCACGTCCGCTCCGTGCCCCAGGAGGAGCGGGGCCGCATTGTCCTGCCTACCTGGGCCTCGCGCCCGGACGAACCCTGGACCCTCGCCAAGGTCGTGCGCCGCGCCCTCGAACACGAGCTCGAACACCTTAAGGAACTCGGATTTCCGATTTAGACGGCATGATTACATTAGCTGTCTAGCGAAGTGCCGAAAGCACCGTCACTTCTCCTGACTCTAGACCATTTCCCCTTTATATCGAGCGCTCACTGCCTCTATAGCTCTCTCTAAGCAAGGTCCGAACTGGTCAGCAAACCACATTTGCCCTTCAAGGATCTCTAGGACTTCTTGGTCAGTAACGATTAGATCTTCTGCGCGCTTGGGGTGCGTAATTCGATCACGTACTAAGATGCCATTGCGCAACTGCTCCCATCCATGTTCTCCAACGTTGAGGGTGAAGTTGATGCCAAGAGCGCGAACAAAGGCCCTAAAACTAAATCTCAAATTGGCAAGGGTTGATAGACGTGCTGACTTGATTCTCACTATACCTTCTGAGGTTAAGTCGTAATCTTCCTCCCGCAGGAGAGCCAATTCGCCTGCGCTAAAGATTTGGTCAGGTTGGTTCTCGTCCGCAAGGGCGACGTATTTCATGAGGTACGCTATTCCCTCTACTCTTGAGTAGACAGTTCGAACTAAGACTCTGTCCAAGAAGATCATGGCAGCAGTATCACTGGCAGCCAACTTAATCTCATTGATCCTCACCACTTCCTCGTTATAAACATCAAGGATGTCAATCAAGGCTTTCAGTCGAACTAGGACGTTTGAAGGATCCATGTGCAGTAATCTTCCCTGTCATTTTGAGCAAGAGAGAGCACTTCCTTAGCTTTGTCTGGATAACTCAAAAGCTGTTCGCCACATCGTAGCCTTCTTCGGACAGTGCGGCTTCCATCTCGGACATGTTGGCCTTGTCGGGGTCGTAGGTGACGGCTACGCGCTTGTTGGCTACGTCCACTATGGCGTCCTGCACGCCCTCGAACTGCTTGAGGGTGGTCTCTACAGTGTCCTTGCAGTGGTTGCAGGATATGGCGGGTATTACCAGGCTGATGTGGCGCATCGGTGTCTCCAATCGTCGTTGATTCGCGGGCGGTGTGCGTTTGCCCGGTGCACGTCATTATAGTCAAGGCGGCTACCGCTTGCCAACAGGCCGCGAGCGGCAACTTTCTTAGTTATGGACCGCAATTCGCCGTTTTGTGGTATGATATGGCGGATTGAACGGGTGCCTATACAGCCCATTGATGGCCGTAAGTGACATAGTTCGACAGCGTAGTTGGCGGCTTTAGCACGGGAGGGGTTATGCTAAGGATCGAAGGGGTTAGCAAGGTCTACGAAGATGGGACCAAGGCCCTGCACAGGGTCGACCTGGAGATACCGGACGGGCAGTTCGTGGTCATCATCGGCCTGTCGGGGTCCGGCAAGTCCACTCTACTCAGGTGCATCAACGGCCTCATCAAGCCGTCCGCGGGCAAGATATGGCTGGACGGCGACGAGATTACCGCCGCGTCCGGCGCAGAGATGCGACGGCTCCGGCTGAAGATAGGCATGATTTTCCAGCAGTTCAACCTCGTCAAGCGTTCGTCGGTTATGACCAACGTGCTATCGGGCCGCCTGGGTTACAGGTCCACGCTGCCCACCCTGTTCCATCGCTTTTCGGCGGAAGACTATCAGATGGCGTTCCGCAACCTGGAGCGCGTCGGCATCCCCCAGAAGGCGTACTCGCGTGCCGACCAGCTATCCGGCGGCCAGCAGCAGCGCGTGGCTATAGCCAGGGCGCTCATGCAGGAGCCGAAGCTGATGCTTGCCGACGAGCCGGTCGCCTCGCTAGACCCGGCCACCTCCCACTCGGTGATGAAGTACCTGGAGCAGATCAACAAGGAAGACGGCCTGACCGTGCTGTGCAACCTGCACTTCCTTTCGCTAGCCCGCCGCTATGCCGACCGCGTGATCGCGCTCCGCAACGACGGCGAAGGCGGTCACATCGTCTTCGATGGCCCCGCGCTGGAGATTGACGAGAAGAAGTTCCGCGACATCTATGGCGAGGACGCCGTGGAAGTGGAGATCGGCCCTGATAGGGGTAAGCTTGAGGAAGCAACCAGCACTGTCGACATCGGCGCGGGAGGGAGGTTCTAATGGCAACGATAGATAGGCCCATAGCCCCTACCCCTCCGGGCGCGCCTACCGTTTACAAGCAGCAGAAGCCCTTCTTCCTCCGCTCGTGGTTCGCGCTGGTAGTGACGGTTGTGCTGGTAGTGTCCCACATCATAGGCTGGCGGGTATCGGAGATCAACCCCGGCTTGCTGGCGGCGAAGTCGGGCGACATAGGTCGCTTTATCGGTGAAGTGCTAAACCCCGCACTGATAAGCTCCGATATAAGCACTATCGAGCTACAGATGCCCGTATCCGGGTCCGACGTTGAGGTGAACGCGGTGCCCATCGAGTCCTCGGAGGTGCTGGTACCGACCATTATGGCGGGCGAAATACCCAGGGACCTTCCTCCCGACACGCCTACGTACAATGCCGGGGGCAGTGTGTCGTCCGATACTGTAATGCCGGGGCAGGAAGTAACTGTTCGCGGCACCGGCTGGCGGCCTAATACCCCAGGGCAGATACTGTGGCGCAGCACCGGGCAGAGCGCCTCAGTGCAGACGCTAGGCACCTTTACTGCCGACGCGCAGGGCAACTTTGAAGTCCGGGTGAACGTGCCTAACGACCCCGAGCGCGTGATCAGCACCTCCGGCTTCGCTAACACGCTGGCGTTGCGGCAGACCTGGGACGTAGGCAGCCCCTACCCCAGCGAGGCGTTGCGGTTGTCGTGGGAGAAGATCGTGGAGACGGTCTTCCTCGCGCTGATGGGCACGACTTTCGCGGTGGTCCTAAGCATCCCCCTCAGCTTCCTGGCCTCTCGCAACCTGATGTCCCACACTATACTGGGCAACGGTGTGTATTACGTGACCCGTACCGTGCTCAACATTTTGCGCTCGATTGAGGTGGTAATCTGGGCGGTGATATTCGCGGCCACGGTCGGCCTCGGCCCGTTCGCGGGTATGCTGGCGCTGGTGGTGCACTCTATCGCCTCGCTCGGCAAGCTCTACTCGGAAGCCATAGAGTCCATAGACCCCGGCCCGGTGGAGGCGCTAACGGCCACGGGGGCCAACCGCTTGCAGGTGATCATGTACGCCGTCGTGCCGCAGTTCATCCCGCAGTTCCTGTCGTTCACGATGTACCGCTGGGACATCAACGTGCGTATGTCCACGGTTATAGGCATCGTGGGCGGCGGCGGTATCGGCTTCATCCTGATCCAGTACATCAACCTGCTCAGGTGGTCCGAGGCAGGCACCGCCATCTGGATCATAGCCATCGTGGTAATCTTGATGGACTGGATTTCGTCCCTGGTCCGCAAAGCGGTGATTTAGCTGAAACGTGAAACGTGAAACGTGAAACGTGAAACGTGATGCGGTAAGGGTCATTTAGTCCTAAAAATAGAGAATGGCGGCTCAACGAACACGAGC
>JALZHI010000030.1 GCA_030913985.1 Chloroflexota bacterium
CCCAATTCCCAAATCTGGCTTCCGCTGGCTATTCAACAGCGACGTGTGCAAGCACTGCACCGAGGCCCCCTGCCAGCAGGTCTGCCCCACCGGCGCGCTCATCCGCAACGAGTTTGACGACGTGTACCTGCAACAGGACGTGTGCAACGGCTGCGGCTACTGCGTGGTCGCCTGCCCCTTCGGCGTGCTGGGCCGTAGCGAGGCGGACGGTCGAGCGCACAAATGCACCCTCTGCTACGACCGCCAGAAGGACGGCATGGAACCCGCCTGCGCCAAGGCCTGCCCCACCGACGCCATCATCTTCGGCCCCGTGGAAGACCTGCGCCGCCACGCCGATGAACGTCTAAAAAAGGTACACGCCGACGGACATGCGAAAGCCTACCTCTACGGCGCTGACGACGCGGGCGAGTACAAGCGACTAAACGCCTTCTTCCTCCTCACCGAGGAGCCTGCCGCCTACAACCTCCCCGAAGCCCCACACATGCCCACAGCGAGCATGAAGCGCCGCTACATGTGGAGCGCGGCAGTCGGGCTGGGGCTGAGCCTGTTGAGCGCGGTCGTGCTGGGGAGGAAGGGCTGATGCGGCTAGTTGTGTATACATCTAGGCAGATGTATACTGAGGTACGGAGGTGGTCGTATGGTAGGTAAACTGTACAGAACGCAAATCTTGCTTGAGCCTGAACAGCACCAGGAGCTATCTGCGATTGCCAAGAGGGAAGGCCGGAGTATTTCCGAATTGGTGAGAGAGTTTGTCCAGTGCCAGCTAGAACAGCGGAAAGCTGAACAGGATAAAGCTATTGGCAAGAGGGTAGAAGCTTTCGAGCGCATCCTCCAGCGCCGAGAACAAATATTAGCCGAACGCGGAGGAGAGTATATAGACTTCGACTTCGTACAGGCACTCCATGAAGCAAGAGAGGAGCAGGATGAGCGCAACTTCTCACTCCTCCCGAACACTGGTGATTGACTCGAATGTGGGGCTATGGTCCGTCCTCCCTGTGCTACAAGGCAACGACGTAGATGCCCCCCGTCGTGTCCTTACCTGGCTCAAGCAAGGTATTCGCCTGGCAGTCCCGGAGTGGTGGGCTGTTGAGTGCGTCTCCGGCATCAGAATGTCCTTATATGCGAAGAGAATTACGGCAGCACAAGCAGACGCGGCAATAGAGAGCCTATTTATGATAGAAGTGCAGACACAGCCCATTGACCTCAGCTTGTGTAGAGCAGCTCTACAGTGGGCAGATCGTCTACAGCAAAGGCGTGCCTATGACGCCTTCTACCTTGCCCTTGCCGAGCAAATGCAGACCGAATTCTGGACGGCAGACAAGCGCCTGGCAAACGCCTCTCAACAACTGGGAGTCAACTGGGTACATTGGATCGGTGAAAGCTAAACTGGCATATCCGGCCATCTACTAAGAGCCTTCTCTTTTTCCCAAGGAGCAACCCGGTGCCCACCTACAAGTACTTCGAGATAGACGCATACCAGTCGGACGAAGCGATAGACTTCTACTGCACCGACCCCGCGATAGCCGACTGGATGCTGGCCGAACTCGACAGCGTATTCGACTTCCAGGTGAGCGAGACGGTGGGCGCGGGCGGCAAGGGCTACAGGCTGAGCAAGTACGGCCGCAACTGGCACAGGCCCATCAGCATGTGGATGGTGCAGCAGCTATGCGCGAATGGCTGGGAGCCGTTCAGCACCAACATAGCGGTGTACGGCGCGGGATATTACTCGAAATCGTGGGCGTTTCGGACCGGCGTGTAGATGAAGCTGAAGATAGCATTGTCGCAGATGTGTTGCGAAAAAGGCGACTGGGAAGGCAATCTCCGGCGCACGGAGGAGTTCATTTCGGAAGCCGCCGCGCAGGGCTGCCACGTAGCGGTCTTCGCGGAAATGGGCCTGTCCGGCTACTGCTGCGACAAGCATTACAGGGAGGCCGCGCAGACCCTCGACTCCGTATGGGTGCGCCGCTTCGTGGACCTCACCGCGCGGTACGGGATCGCGGCGTCCGGCGGCTTCATCGAGGCGAACGGAGAGGACAAGCCGTTCGTCACTCAGGTGCTGGCGCAGAACGGGCGCATCGTCGGCGTGTACCGCAAGGTGCACATCGTGGATGAGGAGGCAGGGCTATTCTCGCCGGGCAGCGAGATGCCGGTCTTCAAGCTGCCCGTGGGAGATGAGGAGCTAACCTGCGCCCTCGCCATCTGCGCCGACAGCGACAGGCCGGACCTTTTCTCCCGGTTCGCGCAACAGGGAGCGCGTGTGGTCTTCCATTCCTCAGCACCGGGCCTCTACACGCGGCGCACCGACGAGGCATCCTGGCACGCTGGCTACGACTGGTACAAGTCTTACCTGGGTGAGCGCCTACCCGCCTACGCCAGGGACAACGCCCTGACCATAGCTGTAGCCACCCAGTGCGGCGCGACCGTAGACGAGGACTTCCCCGGCGGCTCGTTCGTCTTCGGGCGGGACGGCTCGTGCCTGGCTTGCACGGAAGACTACCATGAAGCCCTCCTGGTCTACGAGTTGGACCTGCCGGAGTAAGCCATGCAGGACTTCGACACCGGAAAGAAGAGGCGCAAGAGTTCCCCACTGGGCGCGGCCCACACCAACCCGCGCGACGCCTACCGGGACGTGCCCATCCTCAAGCAGCCCACCTGGAACCACGAGGTAGCGGCCTACTTCTTCTTCGGCGGCATCTCGGCGGGCTCGGCGCTGGTCGGCTCTATAGCGGAGATGGTCGGCGGCGAGCGGCACAAGAGGCTGGCCCGCACCGCCCACTACGTCTCGTTCGCCGCGCTGCTGCCCTGCCCTCCCCTGCTCATAGACGACCTGGGCACCCCCTCCCGCTTCCACCACATGCTGCGCATCTTCAAGCCGTCTTCGCCCATGAATCTCGGCTCGTGGGCGCTTACGGTACACGGCGCGGCGGCCACGCTCACGGTGCTGAACATGCTGGCGCGAGAGGACAGGTTGCCCCTGCTAGCCCCGCTCTTCCGGCTGCCACCGGAGCGGCTGCTGGCGGGACTGGGCATACCAGGCGCGTTCCTGCTCGCGGGCTACACGGGCGTGCTGCTCGGCACCACCTCGGTGCCCGTCTGGTACACAAGCCCCTTGCTCGGCGGCCTCTTCATGGCAAGCTCCCTCAGCGCGGGGGCCTCAGCCCTCAGCCTGGCGAGCGCCGTCACCGGGCGGGAGGACCAGTCCGACCACCAGGCGATGAGCGCACTTGGCCTGGCGTTCGGCGCTGCTGACCTGGCTCTCATGGGCGGCTACGTAGCCACGTCGGGCGAGGCGGCCAAACACCTGCGCGAGGGGGAGGCAGGCCTGCTAATGAAGGGGGCAGCCGTGGCCCTGGCTGCTGCGCTGCTACTGGAAGCTGCCAGCCTGGTCACCGGCAGGCACGGGCGGCTATTGGGTGCGCTCGCGGGCATAACGGGCCTCGCGGGTGGGGCTATGCTGCGCTGGGGGGTGGTGCGGGCAGGGCACAAGTCCACCGCCGACCGCGAAGGCACCCTCAACGCCATGTCGCCGCGCAAAGGCTCCCCCGGTTGGTGGCGCAGGGACAAGGGCAGCGACCCCTAGAGGCGGGCGTGGATTGCCTACAGCAGCTATACAGGCTGGCACCCTGCCACAACGAACAGGACACCCTACTCCCCCTGTCATCCTGAGCGTAGCGAAGGATCTCAGATGTTGCTCCTGCCACTACGTTGAACCTTCAGCCCCATTCTCCGTGCGTTCCACAGCATCCCTACTCACCTTCTTGAGATCCTTCGCTGCGCTCAGGATGACAGGGTGGGGCTTTGGGTGCAGGATACCGGCAACCATCACCCGTTGCGCTGCACAAAGCAAACCGTCCCTTCTCCTCTGCGTAATCTCCGCGCCCTCTGCGTCTCTGCGGTGCAATCCTTAGGTGGGCAAGCGAGGGGTGCGGCTTTGGTATAATGTCCGTATAAGGTAGCAAACGCACGAGGCCCCATGAAGCCGGGCCTTTTCAATGCAGCAATTACATTCGCACGCGCCGTCATAGCATGGACGCAATAGAAGGAGCGCGTTGGTGCTTGCCAACAGGGGTTCGACATTCGGAGATTGGCTAAAGCAGGGCCGCAAGGACCGAGACCTGACGCAGCTGGACCTTGCCGACCGCATCGGCTGCTCGGTGGCAACCATACAGAAGATAGAGGCGGGCGTGCGCCGCCCCTCCCGCCAGGTAGCCCAACTGCTCGCCGATTTCTTCCGCATACCGGAGGACGACCGCCAGGCGTTCGTGCACTTCGCCAGGGGCAATCCCGGCCTGGGGGAGCAGGACGAGCCTGACTTCGACGCGCCTGAAGAGGCGGCACAACCTCAAGAGGCTGCCAGGCCACAGGTTGACATGGAACCCGCGCCGAAAAGGACCGCCGGCAACCTCACGGCCCCCATCACCTCCATCGTGGGCCGTGAGGCTGAAGTCGCCCGCCTGGTGGAGCGGCTCGGCATAGAACGTATGCGCCTGCTCACCATTACCGGGCCTCCCGGTATAGGCAAGACCCGCCTCGCTATAGAGGTCGCCCTGCGCGTGCTCGACCGCTTCGAGGATGGCGTCTTCTTCGTCCCGCTTGCCGCCGTGCGCGACCCCGACATGGTGGCCCCCGCGATTGCCGAGGCGCTGGGCATGAGAGACACCGGGGTCCAGCCCACAATCGAAAGCCTCAAGGCGTACCTGCAAGACAAGAACGTGCTGCTCCTGCTCGACAACTTCGAGCAGGTGATTGACGCCGCCGCACCTGTGGCGAGCCTGTTGCAGGGCGCGCCGGACGTGAAGGTGGTCGTGACCAGCCGCGCCGCGCTGAACGTGCTTGGCGAACAGCAGTTCCCCACCCCGCCGCTGCCTCTGCCCGAACTTACCGGCCTACCAGACCCCGAAGCCCTGCTAGACTACCCTTCCATCCGCCTGTTCGTGGAGAGGGCGCAGGCGTGTAACCCCTCCTTCGAGCTTACCGCCGAGAACGCCCCCGCCGTGGCCGCCATATGCGCCCGCCTCGATGGACTGCCCCTGGCTATCGAGCTTGTGGCCGCCCGCGTGAAGCTGCTGCCGCCCCAGGCATTGTTGCCGCGACTGAGCAACAGCCTCAGCTTCGTGAAGGGCGGGCACAAGGACCTTCCGGCGCGCCAGCAGACCCTACAGGACGCGATAGCCTGGAGCTACGACCTGCTGGACGAGGGGGAGAAGGTGCTGTTCGCCCGGCTGAGCGTCTTTTCGGGCGGCTCCACGCTCAACGCGATAGAGGCGGTGTGCAACGCCCACGGCGACCTGGCGTTCGATACGCTAGAAGGGGTGCAGTCCCTCAGCGACAAGAGCCTGCTGGTCCAGGGGCTGGGCCGCGATGAGGAGCCGCGCTTCTCCATGCTGGGCACCATCCACGAGTACGCAGCCGAGCAGCTAAGGCAGCGCGGGGAAGCCGAGACCCTGCGCGACCTGCACCTGCAATACTACCTTGCCATGGCCCAGGCCGCCGACGAGCAGGTGCAGGGCAACCAGCAGGCGATCTGGTTCGCCCGCCTGAAGTCGGAGCACGGCAACCTGCGCGCCGCGATAGAGCGCACTTTCGAGCGCGAGCAGTGGGATATGGCGGCGGTGCTCACCAGCCACCTGGAGTTCTTCTGGCGGCAGGGCTATCCAGGCGAAGGCAGGCGCTGGCTTGAACGGCTGCTCCCCCACGCCGCTAGCATCCCGCCCGCGAGCATGGGCCGGGTGTACGTCGCGCTGGGGCAATTCGCCAACGACCAGGGCGATCTAGCTCAGGCCGACGAGTGGCTTGGCCGCGCCACCGAAATCGGTGAGGCCATAGGTAGCAAAGAGATCGTGGCTCGCGCCCTGGACAACAGGGCCTGGGGCACCATGATACGCGGCCATTTCGAGCAAGCGCAAGAATACGGCAGCCAGGCGCTCGCCATTTACGAGGAGCTAGGCCACAAGAACAGGGCGACAAGAACGCTCTACATCCTGGGCGGCATTGCGGCCTATGGAAACAGGCTCGAAGAGGCAGCCCGGTTGTTCTCACGCGTGATCGAGCTGGCCCGCGAGCTTGGGCAGGTGGAGAGCCTGGCGGGCGGGCTGAACGCGATGGGCGTGGCCGAGCACTTCCTGGGCAGGCACGAAGCCGCCATGTCGCACTACATGGAGTGTCTCACGTTAGCCCGGCAGGTGGGACTGCCCGTTCATTACGCCCCGGTGACGGGGAACATAGGCAAGCTCTTCCGCAAGATGGGCGACTTCGAGCAATCGAGGAAATACCTTGTCGAGGCCATGCTGCTCAACCAGAGCCTCGGCTTCAAGGACAACATAGCCGAAACGATGGTAGACTTCGCCGAGCTTGCCAGCGCAGAAGGTCAGCACGAACGCGCCGCCCGCCTCTACGGGGCCGGAGAGCGGATGCTGGCCGAGATAGGCATGCCCTTCCCAGAGCTTGCCGCCACCGAGATGCGCGCGTACATGGCCCAGACCCGCGCGGCGCTAGGCGACCAACGCTACCAGGAGCTATGGTCCGAAGGCAGCAAGCTAACCAACGACCAAGCGGTAGACTACGCCCTCGGCAAAGCGGTTGTCGACGCGCCGTAGCGTCCTTGCAGATTTCAGAAAGCACGACACCAAAGCCAAGTTGCTCCACAGTAGGTCAGGCAGCAATCGCAGCAACCAAGCCCCACCCTGTCATCCTGAGCGCAGCGAAGGATCTCAGATGCCGCCATCGTCAACTAAGTTGAACCTACAGCACCAAGCCCCGCCCTTGTCATTCTGAGCGCAGCGAAGAATCTCGTCCTACACCGTGATGCTGCCCTTTTCTTGTGCTCAATGGTTGCCCTAGTGAAAGGTGATACCATGTGCTGAGGGACGAGATTCTTCGCTGCGCTCAGAATGACAAGGGCGGGGCTTTGGGTGCTGAGATAGGAACTATCAAGAACAGGTGGCTGATTCTTCGCTACGCTCAGAATGACAGAGTGGAGCACAGTCCCACAGGTTCAAGCCAGGGCGTACAGCTACGCGGCGACCTATGCGTCCTCTAAAGAAGCGTACTCTTCCAGCATAGCCGCCACGTGCTTGATGCTGAGCACAAAGTCCTCCAGCCGCACGTTCTCGTTGGGAGCGTGCACGCGGGAGTTAGCGTTACCCACACCCGCCCCACCCACGGCGGGCAGCCCGTAGCGCTGGCATAGCTGCTCCATAGGCCCCGTCCCGGCCAA
The DNA here is from genome assembly GCA_030913985.1 of Chloroflexota bacterium. Taxonomy (GTDB): domain Bacteria; phylum Chloroflexota; class Chloroflexia; order QHBQ01; family JADMIH01; genus JADMIH01. Next base: position 7,217 of record JALZHI010000030.1, read on the forward strand.
ACGTGGCACGATGCGCGGTTCCAGGCCGTAAACGGTGCGGGCCGCCCGCGCCTGCGCCTCCATCAGCGGGGTCTCTACCGGGCTTTGCGCGGGCCATTCGGTGCCCTCGAACGCCACCACCTCTACTTCGGAGAAGCCTTTGTCGGCCAGGTAGCTTTGCAGCGAAGCGAGGATGCGCTCCGGGTCTTGGTCGGGCACCAGCCGGAAGTCGATCTTGGCCCCAGCGGTGGCGGGCAGCACCGTCTTGGTGCCGGGACCGCTGTAGCCGCCCCAGATGCCCGCGATGTTGCAGGTCGGCTCGAAGAGGCTCTGTACCGTGAGGTCCACCGCGTCCTGGCTCGGCCCCAGCAGGCGGTCCACACCCCACAACTGCCTGGTGCCCTCCACGTCCATCGGTGATCGCCTGACCAGTTCAAGCTCGCGCTCGGTAGGACGGCGCACGTCGTCGTAGAAGCCCGGTATCAACACCCTGCCCTGCTCGTCGCGTAGCGAGTTCAAAGCCCGCACCAGGCTCCAGGCGGCGTTTGGCGCGAGGTTGGCGTTGCCGGAATGCAGGTCGTAGGCCACCGTACGCGAGCGCAGTTCCACGTACAGCATGCCCTTCACCCCGGCGTACAGGACCATCGCACCGTTAGGGTCCCTGTAGCCCGCCTCCCATAAGCACGCATCGGCCTCCAACAACTGCCGGTTGGCAGCCGCGAACTCCGCCAGGTGGGGGCTGCCCACCTCCTCTTCCCCCTCGAACACGAACGTTACGCCACACGGCAGCGAACCACGTACCGCCAGCCAGGCCCGCGCCGCCCACATGCGGGCCACCACGTTCCCCTTGTTGTCGGCCACCCCGCGCGCGTAGAGCACCCCATCCTCTATCGCCGCCTCGAACGGGGGCGTGCGCCACTCCTCCAGCGGCTCCGGGGGCTGCACGTCGTAGTGATTGTAGATCATCACGCGGCGGGGGCTATCCCCGTCGAGCCTGCCCACCGCCACCGGGTGGCCTGCGGTGGGCACCAGCGTGGTGTCGGCACCCAGGTCGCGCAGGTCCGCCGCCACAATCGCGGCCATCTCCTCCATGCCCACCCCTTGCGCGGCGATGCTGGGCTGGCGGCAGTACCGCTGCAAGTCGGCAATAGCGGCCTCCCGTTGCGAATCGATCCAGGCGAATAGAGGCTCAAGGTGTGGCGAAGGCATAGTTCCTCCATTTGGAAATTGGAATTTCGAATTGCGAATTTGCTCCGTATTCTACTAAATTCGCAATTCGAAATTCCAATTTCCAATTTTCAAATCCGTCAGAGGTATTTTTCGAACCACTCCACGCAGGCCTTGAGGATGCGGTGCGCGTTGGAGGTCTTGGCGGCTCCGTGGCCTTCGTCCTCTAGCAGCATGTACTCGACAATCTTCCCGGTCGCGCGGAGGCGTTCCACTATCTGGTCCGACTCAGCCCTGGGGACGCGCGGGTCGTTAGCCCCCTGGATTACCAGCAGCGGTGCCCGGATGTTGTCCGTGTAGTTGATGGGGCTGCGCTCCACCAGCATATCGTAGTCCTCGACCGGGTCGCCCACCCACGCCTTCATGCGGTGCTTCCAGGCCGGCGGGCCATTGCTGGTGAGGGTCACAAGGTTGGAGGGGCCTACTAAATCTACAGCCGCGGCCCAGTACTGCGGCAGCCGGGTTATACATGACAGAGTGGCAAAGCCGCCGAACGATCCGCCGAACACCCCCAAGCGTTCGGGATCAACCCAATCGAGGCCGCGCAGGAACAGTGCGGCGTGCTCCAAATCCTTCAGCTCGCCCCCACCCCAGTCCCTGTAGATCAGCTTCTGGTACGTCTTGCCGTAGCCTGCCGACCCTCGGATGTTGGGCGCGAGCACCCCAATCCTACGATTGAGCAGGTACTGGTACATTCCGTTGTAGGCGTACACCGGCAGCTCCTGGATTTCAGGTCCGCCGTGGATGGACACGATTACCGGCACGCGCTCGCCCGGTTGCACGCCTTTCGGCTTGTAGAGATAGGCTGGCACCGTTCGCTCGTCGAACGTGGGGAAGCGCACGGCCTCCGGCTCTACCATCTCCTCCAGCGGGATGCCGCCCAGGAAGTTCTGGGTAAGCTGCCAGGTCTCGCCCGTCGCTACATTTAGCATGTGCAGGTTCTCCGGCCCGGTGGAAGACCCTACGTAGAGGCCCAGTATTGGCTCAACCGGGCTGAAGCGCAGGCAAGAATAGTAGCCCCTCGGCAGGTCGGAGTAATCGGTGGTGTCACCGGTGCTGAGGTCGCGCAGCCGGAGCCGGGAGTAGCCGTTCTCGTTTACGGTCCATGCCAGGTGCCGACCGTCGGGAGAGATAGCCACCTCGTGTACGTCCCAGTCGGGCGCATCCACGTAGCGCAGGCTGTCATCGCTCAGTCGGTAGAACGCCAGGCTTTTGAATTCGCCGCCCCTGTCGGTGAGGAAGTAGAAGCCGCTGCCGTCAGGCTGCCACGGTCCGGGGATGTTCGCCATGCTACCCTCGTGGGGCGTCAGGTGCCTGTGCTCGCCCGTTTCGAGGTCGCACAGGAACAGGTCGTGGTCGCTCATCTGGGACATGCGCACCACCAGCACGTAGCGACCGTCCGGCGACCACGAGGCCGCGTAGTTGCGGTTGCCTTCAGCGAACACCGTCGTGGTCTCCCCCGTTTCGAGGTCCCGCACCACCACATCGAAGTCTTTGGGGCTGCGGGCGTCACAGGCGTAGGCGATGCGGGTGGAGTCGGGACTGAACGGTTCCCCGTGGTGCGGAAACGCCGCTTTCGCCAGCCCGATTTCATGCGACACACGCGGCTCGTTAGTTATAGGGTAGAGCCAGCCCTGGTCCGGCGGCACCTCGCAGATTTGCAGCCGCTCGGTGCCGTTGTAGTCGGCCAGGGTGAGGATGCTCTTGCCATCTCCGCTCCATATAGCGCGGCTCGCGGCCCTGTCCAGGCTGGCGGTCAGTTGCACCGGCATCTGCGGGCAGCCATTTGAGCACAAGTGTACCGGCTGTTTCCAGACGTTGAGTATGCCCGTACGGTCGCTGGTATAGGCGACCCATTGCCCATCGGGACTGAAACTAAGGTCGAGAGTGCCGACGGTGGCCTCGTACTGCTCGAACTCATAACGCCTCATCGCGCGGACCTCCAATATTGATTGCTGATATATCGCACGCTGAATGAGGCGGCTCACGCGATTTTTCGTAAGCGGAGCTAACCGCAAAGACTCCAGGGACGTACCAACAGGATTAAGGGTTGGAGAGTACAAAGAGGACCAGGGTACATCGTATCGTACCCCGGTCCTCTTGTTTAGAACACCGCCAACATTCTTTATGATATTCTTAGCATCCCGGCGGCTTTGCAAGGTTCTATACCATAATATCTGCGTGCTTATCCAAAGCACGTACGGGTTGGGCGTGACACCTAAGTTTTGGAAAGAATAGCCAGCATGGGGCGTGTGGTCTAACGGTATGAGTGAGTGGCAGGGCATTCAATACATTATCGGGTGCGTCCTCTTAGCGATTTACGGGGCGCTAGGGTTCGGGTGGATTCTGCTTTACAGAACATGGAGGAGAAATTTCCATCGTAAGCCTCTATCTAGTGTTCGCCAACGTTTTATGCTATTTGGTTGGATATTGCTCTTGGTCTTCTTGGTCTTCTGTACCCTGTGGGCTACTGGTATCTTACATTGTTCTTTTCTAGGGTTATATAGGTTTTGTTAGATGCACTTATCGGGCGCACTGACGTTCTGCCTGGAACTCGACTCGAAATGACAGCATAGAATATGAGCACATGGCTCCACGATGTCATTTCGAACGAAGTGAGAAATCTCGTCCCTCAGTACATAGTAACCTTTTCCTTCAGCCACAGGGTACCGTAAGAAAGAGGAAACATCCCGGTGAAGGACGAGATTTCTCACTCCGTTCGAAATGACAAGGAAGGGGCCATGTGCCGATGTTCGGCAGTGTTGGTATTGAGATAGCTTCTAAAATTTAGGCAAAGCCCATCCCGGCGCTATGATACCCAGGCGAGGATTTTGTTCCTAAATCAGCCCTACCTCCCTGGCGCGGGCCACCGCCTGGGTGCGGTTGCGGGCGTTCAGCTTGCCGTAGATGCCCAGCGCGTGCGTCTTCACCGTGCCCACACCCACCACCAACTCGTCCGCGATCTGTCTGTTCGACATACCGGCGGACATGAGGCGCAACACCGCCATCTCGCGGGGCGTGAGCGATTCGGGCAGCACGTTGGCTTGTGGCCGCGAGTACCACCCGCCGCCCGGAGCGCCGCCAGGCATGCGACCGGCTGCCGAGAGTAGGGTGCGGAGGTAATCTTCAGGGATATGTGTACCGGCGCGACGACGCACATGCCGCTCGGAGTAGATGGCTTGCAACAGGTCTGCAATGGGGCTACCCTCGTCCACAATGATCCGCACAAATCGCTCCGGCGCGGCGAGAGATAGCGCCCTTTCGAGCGAGTGCCGGGCGCGGTCGCTGCGTCCCTGCGCCTGGAACGCCGTTGCTTGCACCGTGAGCGCCTCGATTACGCTGCGCATGCGACCCTGTGCTTCCGCCGCCGGTAACAGCCTGTCGAGCAGGTACAGGGCGTCGTCCGTGTTGCCCTGAGCTACCATGACGCGAGCCGCCGTAAGGTGCTCAAGCTCGTCACTGTAGAAAGGGTTCACGTCCTTGCTCAGACCTAGCTCCTGCATCCAGAGGACGGCCTCGCGCACCCTGCTGTGCGCCAACCACAGCCGCGTGCGATGCCCCCAGTCGGTCCCGCCGCCAATCTCCACCATGCGGTCCATCGCCTCGAACGCGCCTTGCGTGTCACCCTGCGCGTTGAGGGTCTTGCCGAGCACGGTGTAGCCTTCGAGCAGGATTTTGCGCTCCCCGCCCCGCTTGCCAAGCTCTATGCCCCGCAGAGCGTGCTCCTTCGCTTCGTCCAGGTAGTTCCACTCGTACAGCAGCCGCCCCAGCCCCGCGTAAGCCACTCCCACCGCCGGGAGTTCCGGCCGCGCGCCGTCTCGACCCTCAGCCGCCACTTGCAGCGCCTGGTGGTAGAGCCGAGCCGCCTCGTGGAGTCTGCCCTGCACCATGCGCGCCACGCCCAGATAGCGCAGGCCGAATATGGCAAGACGCAGGTTGCCGGAAGCGCGCCCTATGTCGTGCGCCTCGGACAGGTACCGCGCGGTCTGCTCCATCTCCCCGAAGTCCATGTACGTGAGGCCGAGGTTCAGGGCCACGTGCCCACGCAAGTCCAGCCGGTGGGAAGGCAGGTGCTCCAATGCCTCCCTCGATAACTCCAGCACCCGCTCCAGGTTGTTGCCGCTGGCCGCCAGCCGGGCGCGTATGGCGGCAATCTCGCCCCTGAGTTCCTGTGACTCCGCTCCCCCAACCCCGGTAGCCGCTGCACGTTCGGCGTAGTTCGCCCTATCTTCCGCCACCTGTAGCTGCCCTGTGTAGGTCGCGGCCCAGGCGTGGTAAATACAGAGCCGGTGCCGCGCCAGCATCACTTCCTCCGGCAGAGCGTTCAGCCAGCCTATCAGCGTCGTGTTCTCGCCATAGGTAAGCATCTTCTGCGCAAGCTGCTCCACCAACGAGGCCACTAGCTGGTACTCGCGGGCGGCAAGGGCATGCGATACCGCTTCCGCGACCAACCCATGCTCTTGCAGCCACCGGGCCGCCCGCAAGTGCAACCTCTCCGCCTCGCCCGGCATGCTGCGATTGAGGTAGCTTCGCAAGAACTCGGCAAAAAGCGGGTGATAGCGGTACCATTCCTGCCGCTCGTCCAGTGCCACGACGAACAGGTTCGCCCGCTCAAGACGCTCCAGCATCGCCTGGACACCGGACGATGAGCCAGGTCCAGACCCCCCCGCGCCCATCGTCCATCGTCCATCGTCCATCGTCCATTCAACCACCGCCTCGCACAACGGCGCGGTCAGGTTGTCCAGTATCGAGGTGCGCAACAGGAAGCGTTGCACGTCGGGCGGCTGCTGCTCCAACACTTCGGCGGCCAGGTATTCAACGAGGTGGCGGTGGCTGCCCGTAAAGGTCGAGACCGCCGCCAACCCGCCTTGTCGCCCCTGCGATGACAGCGCCGCCAGTTGCAACCCGGCAATCCAACCCTCGGTGCGACGTTCCAGCGCGGCGACTTCTTCACTCGAAGCTGGTAACTCCATTACATCACGGAGGAAGCGCGCGGTCTCTTGGTGGGTGAAGCCGAGGTCGGAGGCTCGAAGCTCAGTTAGCTGGCCGTGGGCGCGAAGCTGGGCGAGAGGTAGAGGCGGCTCGGTGCGGCCCGCGATTACCAGGTGCATCTGGGGCGGGGCGTGGTCCAGCAGGAACGTCATTGCCGAATGCACCGCCTCGGCGTCTATCAGGTGGTAGTCGTCCAGCACAAGGATGAAGTCGTGGGGCACCGAGGCTATAGAGTTCGCCAGCACCGTCATAGCAGGCTCGGTGGGTACGATTTGCGGTGAGCGCAAGATGGGCAGGGCGGCCTCGCCTATATCGGGACGTATGCCCTGGAGAGCGGCAATCAGGTACGCCAGGAAACGGCCCTGGTCGTTGTCCCCCGCGTCGAGCGACAACCAAGCGACCGGTAGCTCCGTATGCCCGGCCCACTCCACCAGCAGGGTGGTCTTGCCTGAGCCTGCGGGTGCCGAGACGAGGGTGAGCTTGCCGCCCAACCCCTCTTCCAGCCGCCTGGTGAGCGCGGGCCGCGAGACGAGCTTTCGGCGCGGCACGGGTGGCCGCAGCTTGGTGAGGAGCAGAGGGTTGGAGTAGACGGGGTGGGGAGGCTCCGCGTTCGTCACGGCCCCCTCTACGGCCAGCATGGCCCGGCCCACACTTGCCAGCCGCTCCATCGTCAAGTCACTTGAAAGACCGAGGTAGACACAGCGGAACTTACCCCGGTGACGTTTGTAGGCATACCAGTACCAGCCGTTAGATCGCCGCTCCCTCCGTGCCGTGAACGAGGTGTCACCCTCGAACCGGAAGACGCGGCTATCCTCCAGCCACACCCACCACTCGGGCGAGCCGACCCGCACCGACTCGCTGAGGCCGAGGCCGTAACGCAACACACCATCGACAACCCTTGGGGTACTACGCGCCATGCAGACCTCCCAGGCCAGTATAGCAGAACCTATACAACCAGCGGTTGCGAGTTAGGGCCAGGAGTCGTAGAATAGGGATTGCAGGAATATTCTCGGCACAGTGGGGTGCTCGACGTATGTGCGTCTGGCACCCCATGTCTTTGTCTACTTCTGTCTACTTCCGGAGGCTATACATGGCTGACCAAACAACGGCAGCGATCAGGCGGCTGGGTATACTCACCGGCGGTGGTGACGTGCCCGGACTCAACGCTGCTATCAAGGCGACCGTCTACCGAGCCGAGCCGCTGGGCGTGCAGGTGCTGGGCCTGCGCCTAGGTTGGGAGGGTATCACCTATCTCAACCGAGACCTCGGCATCGAGGGGCTGGAGTTTCACACTGACGACAAGCGCACCTGGGACCAGGGCTACCTCTACCCCCTGAACCGTCTCAACACCCGCGCCATAGACCACACGGGCGGCACGATCCTACAGTCCACGCGCACCAATCCCGCCAAAGTAAAGGTAGCCGATTTGCCTCCACACCTGTCCCATAAGGGTGAAGGTCACGCGGGCGACGAGCGAATCGACCTGACAGGCGAAGTGCTGAAGAACCTGGAGTTCCTGGGACTGGACGGGCTTATCGCCATAGGCGGCGACGACACGTTGAGCTACGCGGCCCGGCTGCGCAAGGAGGGGGTACCGGTATGGGGCATCCCCAAGACGATGGACAACGACGTGCCCGGCACCGATTATTGCATCGGCTTCCAGACCGCTATCAACCGCGCAGCCGAGTACATCGAGAGGATGCGCTCGATGGCGGGGTCGCACCGGCACACGCTCGTCTTCCGCCTGTTCGGGCGCGACGCCGGCTTCACGGCGCTCGAAACGGCCATCGCGGCCTGGGCCGACCGCCTGCTCATCCCCGAAGTGGAGGTCAACGTAGACAGGTTGGCCGAACTCATAGCCGCCGACCGCCGCAACAACCCCTCCGGTTACTCTATTGTGGTGATGTCGGAGGGTGCCAACCTGGGGGTGCCCGTGCCTGAGACAGGTGAGCCGGACGCATACGGGCACCGCAAGAAGGTAAACGTGGCCGAGTTCCTGTCGGAGGAGCTGGAGAAGCGGCTGAAGCGCGTGCGCTTCCTGCCCATAGACCTGACCTACATACTGCGCAGCGGCGAGCCTGACGTGTACGACCGGCGCACCGCCATCTACTTCGCCAACCTGGTGATGAGCCTGGTGCCGCAGGGCATCCACGGCGTGATGGCGGGCCACCGCGAGGGCCAGTACATCTACACCGACCTGCCCGGCAAGGACATCCCCGCCCGCCGCGTAGACCCCGCCGACTACAACTCGGCTCGCTACCGCCCCAACTTCGAGCACATCACCGGCCCCTATCGCCCGCAGATATAGCTAGAAAGACGAAACCGCCAAGACGCCAAGGACACCAAGGACGCCAAGAGTATAGAGGTTTAGACGGTACAAAGAGGACCAGGGTACAACATGACGTACCCTGGTCCTCTTGCTTAGGACACCCTACTTAATCTTGGCGCTTATCTTGGCGTCCTTGGCGTCTTGGCGGTTCCGTCTCTATATTACGGCGTGTACTTCTGCTTGTGCTGGAAGGTGCCGAGGAGGGAGAGGAGCACGTCGTAGGGCCTGGCCTTCTCGGGGTGGGCCTCGAAGACCGCGCGCTCGAAGTACTGCACCGTGTAGGTCTTGCCGTCGGTGTCGCTCTTCTCCTGGAAGGGGTCGGAGAGGGGTAGGCCCTGTTGGGCGAGGCCGCCGTTCTGCTGCCAGTACTCAAGGAACCTGCCCGATACCGTTTTGCCGGTCTCCGGGAAGGCGCGGCCGCCGGGCTGGGCTTGCTGGTTGGGCGCGCCGTTGGGGTACTTCTTCTTGTACTGGAAAGTGCCCAACTGCGAGAGCAGCACGTTATATGGAGGCTGGTTCTCAGGGTGGTACTCGAACACGGCGCGCTCGAAGTACTGCACCGTGTATTCCTTGCCGTCGAGGTCCGACTTCTCGCCCATAACGTCCGAGATGGGGAAGCCCTGTTGGGCCAGCCCGCCATTCTTGTCCCAGTAGTCGAGGAACACGCCGGACACGGTCTTGCCCGTTTCGGCAAAGATGCGGCTGCCTCTGCCGGGCAGGATGGCGGGCGGGGGCAGGGCTTTACCGTTGGGCGTGGTGCGGGTGACGCCGACTATGGTAGCCGCCTTGATGTCCGAGTCGCCCGCATCCACGTCGCCCGATGGGAAGTCCTCCCACACCACCGTGTTACCGGCTACCGTCACGCCCCCCTGCACGCCCGCACCGATGAATACCGGGAACTCGCGCTTGGTGATGAGATCGAAGCCGTAAATGTCGGAGTTCCTGCCCGTTTCAGGGTTTGGCTCGTTGCGGTAGTCGGCCCAGGCCACCAGGTAGCCGTCAATGGCGGGCTGGGACTGGCTGCCCGGCGCGTCGGAGATGAGGAACTCCTGCCTGGTAGCCAGGTCGTAGCCGTACAGGTCGGCGTTGAAGTCCTCGCCCTTGCGGAAGTCGGACCAGACCACGACGTTACCCGAGATGGTCGGGTCGGCTTGCTGGTCGGGCGCGCCCGTAATCAAGAACTCTTGCTTGGTGGCGATGTCGTACCCGTAGATGTCGGAGTTGAAGCCGTTGGGGTCCGGCTCGTTGCGGTAGTCCTCCCAAACGATGACCTTGCCGTTGGTCACCGGGCGTATCTGCGCGCTACGCGCGGCGGAAACGCGGGTCTCCTGCCCCGTGGTGAAGTCGTACATGTAGATGTCGCCGGACTCGGAATCGTCGGCGTTCCTGGCCGCGCGGTGGTCCGACCAGACGACTATGTTACCGGATACGCGGGGGCGGCTCTGCAAATTGGGGGCTTTGCTCACGGTGAACTCACCACTCCCGTCCAATTTTGCCCCATACACATCGAGATTGTTCAACCTGTCGGTCGTGCTGCTGTTGCGGGCGTTGCGGCTGTCCAGCCAAACGACGCGGGTGCCGTCGGTGCTGGGCAGTTGGCCCGCGGCGGATGGGCTGATGGAGAAGGTCTGCCTGTTGGTGAGGTTCACGCCGCGCACCCGGCACGTCCCCGTCGCGCAGTCGCTGTAGACCACTATGCTGCCCGCCGCGCTGGGGGCTAACTGCCTGCCCGCTCCCCCCACCAGCGTTATAGGAGCCGCTACTTGCGGCCCGCCCGCTTGTCCCTGCGGCGCGGCAAGGGATACGGCAGGCAAAGCAGCCGCCAGCAGCAACAGCACAGCCAGCTTACGAATGACACCTGGGGCGGAACGAAGATTGCGACGCATGTGTAATAGCTCTCCCGGCCATATGAGGTATGCGAACGGGGAACACACGCGGCACGCAGCCTGGTGCTCCACGTCCAGTGTAACATTTTTGGCCGGGCCGTGTTGCCATAAACGACACCACGTGGTCTATCCAGGTGCTACTACCCCCTCGTCCCTGGCAGTTCGTCCCTATGCCTGATAGTCAGAACTACGCCCCAACCTTGTCATTCTGAGCGAAGCGAAGAATCTCGTCCTATACCACCCAAGTACCACCTTTCCTAGAGCAACATAGCCGCAGGATAAAAGGGGAACATCTCGATAGAGGACGAGATTCTTCGCTACGCTCAGAATGACAAAGTAGAGGCTTCGGGTGCTGTGGTAGGAACTATCAAGAAAGGGTGGCTGATTCTTCGCTGCGCTCATAATCACAAGGGCGGGGCTTGGTCCTGAAAGTCTACCAGTCAGGGTTGAAGCAGCACGGCACAATGCATAATGCCCTTACACTCCTCAAACCACCCTAACCTTTGCGCGTCCTTTGCGTTCTTTGCGTCTTGGCGGTTTCGTCTCCTATCGTCTATCGTCCGTCGTCTATCGTCCCTTCGGCACGAACTTCTCCACGGCGGGGATGATCTCCTCGGCCCATATGTCGAGCGCGCCTGGGAGGTGCATGGCGGCGGTGTTGAAGATGGCGTGGTCGGTGCCTGCTTCGGCCAGGGCATGGAAGTACTCTATTGCCTGCGAGGGCGTGAGCAGGGCCTGCTCCTCTATGGAGGGGAAAGCACCTTCCGGGCGCTTGCCGTCGCGGGTCACAATTACGCCGCTGAGGGTGGTCTTCTCTATCTCTTCGTAGGGGCGGCCTTCCTCTTCGCATCGCTGCCGCAACGCCGCGTACTTGCGCTCGGCATAAGGCACCCCTTTCATGTAATCTGTGCCCTTGTCCGTGATGACGATGAGGTTGCAGGCGTCGGCGTACCTGGCTATGAGTCGAAAAGTCTTTTGCTCGCCACTGCCCCCTATCATAATGGGCGGGTGCGGGCGCTGGATGGCCTGGGGCGAGTTGAGCGTCTCGGCCAGGTGGAGGTGCTTGCCCTCGAACGGCGCGCGCTCCCCTAGCTCACCGCGCCACATCATGTGCGCCACCTGCAACGTCTCCTCAAGCACCTCGAAACGCTCCTTGCGGAGCGGGTAAGGCACTCCCAGCGCCGCATGCTCGTCGTCCTTCCAGGCCGAACCGATGCCCAGGTAGGCCCTGCCGCCGCTCAGCACGTCGAGCGTGGTAGCGGTCTTCACCAGCACGCCGGGGTGGCGGTAGGTAACGCCTGTCACGAGAGCGCCCAGCTTGACCCGCTGCGTGATGGCGGCCGCGTAGGAGAGGGCGCTGTAAGCCTCCAGCATCTCAAGCTCGTTCGGGCCCCAGGCTTCAATCTGGAAGAAGTGGTCCATCACCCACACGCTGTCGAGACCTGCCGCCTCCGCCTCCCGCACAATTCGCCCGAACGTCTCAGCAAGCCGAGCCGGACCACCGGGATAGGTAAAATAGGTCATTTGCAGCCCAAGTTTCATCGCACGTCCTCCTGTCGTCTATGTAGGCTGTGTCACCGTAACCCACGTAGCAATAGCGGCGACCCTACTCCCCCCTGTCATCCTGAACGCAGTGAAGGATCTCAGATGCTCCTATTACCCCTCTGTTGAACCTTCAGCACCACAGTGCCTAACGTTCAACAACACCCCTACTCACCTTCTTGAGATCCTTCGCTGCGCTCAGGATGACAAGGAGAAGCTCAGGATGACAGGGGGCTATAAGGTTCTAATCTCCTACAGTAACGCAGCCGTGCTATCTGTTCTTTCCCGCTCAACGGGGGTGGTAACTGTCGCGGTAGTGAAATGATAAGGGCGTAAGGCCCGGCGGGCATCTACCAAAAGATAGACATGCCACGTGGATTTGCCCATGAAAACTGCTCCAAACAGGTGTGAGCGGGCTTTCACAAACTGACGCCTAGCTTTCACCTTTCATTCACCTTCTTGGCGCATCCTTGGCGTCCTCTACGTCTTGGCGGTTACGTCTCCTATCGTCCATCGTCCATCGTCCATCGTCCGTGTTATATTGTCCCCATACATCTACCAAAGGAGCGTTCTAAGCGATGGGTACAGGCAGCGGACCGGCAGGCGGGCAAGGTGAGGCAAACGAGGCGGCGTACATGGAGATGCTGGCGATGCGCCAGGACCAGGACCTGCTCGACGTGTCGAGGCGGCTACTCGACTGGGCGCGGGACGAGGGCTTGACCCTCCACTGGAGCAGCGTGCGCGAGGTGCCCCTATTCGCCCCCGCCATAGAGACGCCAACCGGGCCGGTCTACTTCGTGGAGGTCACCGCCAGGGGCAGAATAGACGTGCTGTTCGACCAACTGCGGGAGACCAGCACCTTCAGGGACGACGATGAGCGGCTGGAAATCCTGCACCGCCTCAACCAGATACCCGGCATGGGGATGCCGGAGTTCACCATCAATAAGCGCCCCACATTCTCCCTCAACGCCCTCGTCAGCGACGAAGCATTCGACCGCTTTACCTCTACCTTCCGGTGGGTAGCACAACAGTTGCGGGACTAACGGGTAATGGGGCTTAACTCGCTACCCGTTCGCCGGTGACAACGTCACGGGAAGAACTGTAGCTGACCACCTGATTGCGGCCCGACCGCTTAGCGTGGTAGAGCGCGTTATCGGCGGCGACCAGCAGAGCGTCGGCCGTAATCGCATCGCTGGGAAGCTCGGCTACACCGAGGCTGATGGTGATGGGTATGCTCACGACCTCGCCGTCGGGGGTGGTGTAGGTGAACGGCTGCGCGGCCACAGTAGAGCGGAAACGCTCGGCCACTAGCCGGGCCTCCACGTCGTCCGTCTCGGGCAGGATGGCCGCTATTTCCTCACCGCCGTAACGGGCCACTCTATCGGTAGAGCGCACGTTGTCGCGGAATATGCCGCCTATCCAGCGCAACACCTCGTCGCCCACCTTGTGCCCGTACCGGTCGTTGACCGACTTGAAGTGGTCGATGTCTATCATGACCAGCGACATGGAACGCCCGTAGCGGCGGCAGCGTGTGGCTTCCTCGGACAGCACGCGGTCCATCTCGTGCCGGTTGAGCAGGCCGGTGAGCGCGTCTTGCGTGGCGAGCACCTGCAAAGCTTCTTCGGCGCGCTTGCGCTCGGTCACGTCGCGCACTATCGCCTGCACCGAACCGTCATCAAGCAACCTGGAGCTAATCTCCACCATTACGCGTGTACCATCTTTGCGTAGCATGGTACGCTCGACGAGCAGGCCTTTCCTGGCTGCGCGGCGGTCTTCCACCAGGGACCGTGCGTCCAACTCCTCAGGGGCTACCATTTGCTTCATATTGAGCTTGAGAAACTCCTCGCGGGTGTAACCTAGCGTCCGGCACGCAGTATCGTTCGCCTCAAGGTAGTTACCGTTGCGGTCTATAAGCACCACGCTGTCGGTGGCCCCCTCCATTAGCAGGCGGTACTTCTGCTCGCTGGCCCGCAACGCCTCTTCCGCGCGCTTGCGTTCCGTCACGTCACGCTTGACACGCAAGTATGCGCGCTGGCCTTTGTACTCCACCATAGCGGCTGTAATTTCTAGTGAGATTTCGGTGCCGTCTTTGCGGTACTGCACCGCCTCGTATTGGAGGGTGCCGCCGTTCTCCAACCAGCGAGCATCGGCGTTTGAGATACGAGCGGAGTCCCCGGACAATCGGACGGCGGGCATGCCTATCAACTCTTCCTGTGCGAACCCAAAGAGCTTGCACGCGGCGGCGTTGGCGTCCAGCACGATCTCGTCTTTGATAGACAGTAGCAGGATGGCGTCGTGAGCGTTCTCGAAGAGGCCCCGGTACTCGCGCTCCGACCGCTTCAGGACTTCCTCGGCGTGCTTCTGCTCGGTCAGGTCGCGCGTGGTGGTGACCCGCACGTCGCGGCCCTGGTAAGGCACCGTCTGGCCGCTGACCTCTATGGGAAAGACCGAGCCGTCTTTGCGCACGCCCACCAACTCGTAGGGAGTCTCGTCCTCGGCCATCGCCTTGCCCATGATCGCGTTCTGGTACTCAAACGGCGTGAAAGCCCACATGTTCATACCGGCTACTTCATCAAGCTCGTAGCCAAACATCTCGGCCACTCGCTTGTTGACTTCCAGTATTTTGCCGCCCTCGTGGATGCACACGCCCTCCCTGCTGGCGTTGGAGAGGCGGCGGAAGCGCTCTTCGCTCTCCTGGAGGGCGCGTTCGGTGCGCTTGCGCTCGGCCATGTCGCGCTTGATGACACGGTAGGCGATAGCCAGGAGAATACCCACCAGCACAACGCTGACCAGGGAAGCCCGAATCGTGCCCCGCGAGCTTTCGTCGGAAGCGGCCGCTCGCTCCTCCAGGAGGCGGCGCTCCTCGGCTTCCATGTCAGCGACCATTGCGCGAACCGCGGCCATTTGCCGCTGCCCCCGCCCGCTGGATACAATGCGGGCGGCAGCTTCATAGCCTTCGGTCTCGCGAACGTTCAGGGTCTCTTCCAGGGTGCGCAGGCGAAGACCTATCAGGCCCTCCAGTTCGTTAACGCGGGCGTTCTGGCGTGGGTTGTCAGCAGTCATCTTGCGCAGGATAGCGAGGTGCGAGCTTACGGTCTGCACGTCGGCACGATAGGGTGCCAGGTAGCTCTCTTCGCCCGTGAGCAGGTAGCCGCGCTGGTTTGTTTCGGCGTCCTGCACGGTAGAGTAGGTAACGCCAAGCTGCGCCAGGACTTCCTGGGTATGGCGCACCAGGCGGTGGCCTGAAATGACCATAGCCCCGTTATAAAAGGCAAACGAGCCTACCACGACCAGCACGAGCAGTGCTACCGCGAACCCGCCGAAGACCTTTCTCTCTACCGACCATCCCTTCATTTGAGCCTAACACTCCCAATCGCCCGCTTACGAGCAAAGAGCAAGCTGTATAACGCAGACTGCTAATCGCTGGCATGTACACGTATTTTCAAGTACATAATCTCCCCATAACTATATCTGAAAGACTAGGGCAAAGCAGTATCTTTAGATGGGAAATTAGTACCTACGGCTATAATCCATTGGTTTAATAATCAAGTTGCCATGTACTCTGATTAATCGCACCTAGCGACGAGGAAATGAGAGAGTTGGACCCAAGCATGATTGCACCTGCCTGCGACCAAACCACCTCTGTAGCGCGCGCAGCAACTAGCCACCTTCCATGTCATTCTGAGCGCAGCGAAGAATCAGCCACCCTTTCTTGATAATTGCTACCACAGCACCCCAAGCCCCTTTTTGTCATTCTGAGCGCAGCGAAGAATCTCGTCCCACACGCAGGTGTTGCCCTTTTCATATGGGAGGGTGCCGCGTAAAGAAAGGTGGTATTTGGGTGCTGGAGGACGAGATTCTTCACTGCGTTCAGAATGACAAAAAGGGGCTTGGTCACCGTAGTTCAACAGCATCCCTACCCACCTGATTCTTCGCTACGCTCAGAATGACAAGGGGGAGCAGGGTTCCCCTCTCCGACCCGCTAAAGCAAGGGTCAAAACGAACAGGCCCTATATGGGAGCGAGTTGTGCATGCATGCCGCTTTTGCTAAGATGTCTCCACAGGCTATGTCCAGTGTTTCTGACGCACCGCCGCAAGTTACCGCCCCTGCCTCTCTAGAGACCGGCAGCGTAGCACCGTCCCCCGGTGAGGCTGCCGCGAGCGTGCGGGTCCACCTGGCGGCGCTGCTGGGCTACTTCGCGCTGGCAGTACTGGTCACCTACCCGGCTATCGTGCAATTTACCACCAATGTGCCTGGTGACCTCATCGCCGACCGCGACCAGAACCTGTGGAACCTCTGGTGGGTGCGCGAGGCCATATCGCGTACCACCAACCCCTACCGCACCGATATGCTCTACCACCCCCACGGCGTGGACCTCTACTACCACACGCTGGGGCTGCCGCTAGGGCTGATAGGGCTGCTGCCGCAACTGCTGTTCGGCCTGCCCGCCGCCTACAATACGGTGCTGCTGGCGGCTTTCACGCTGTCGGGCTATGGGGCGTTCCGGCTGGCGTTGCGTTTCCTCCCTCCCGGCGAGGCTAGCAGGCAGACGACGCCATTGGGCACCTACTTCCCGGCGTTCGCGGGCGGGTTGGTGTTCGCCTTCACATCTTACACATTGGACGCGCTGAAGGGGCAGCTCGAGGTGCTTTCGCTGCAATGGATGCCCTTCTACGCCGAGGCTTGGATCGTGGCCTGGCGCACCGGCAAACTCCGCTACGCTCTGTTGTCCGGGGTGTTCTTCGCCCTCGCGGCGTTGAGCAGCCTGTACTACGCTGTCTACCTGGCAATATTCTCGCTGGCGTATTTGGGATACCAGCTGTGGTCGCGGTGGGGTGAGCGCAGACGCACTGGGCTGCTTGGCCCGCTGGTTGTCGCCCCCATCGTGGCGTTAGCCCTCATGCTGCCCTTGCTCGTGGGGTTGGTGCGCGACCGCGATAACCCCCGCCTTGCGGTAGCGGCAAGCCCCGAGCACAGGTTGGCGCACTCCGCCGACCTGCTCAGCTTCATCGCCCCACCTCACGACCACGTACTGCTCGGCTGGCAGCCTGTAGACCGCCCCGGAGTGAACGAGCCACCCATACACGACTACCTGGCGCTCGGCTACGCGGCCCTGGCGCTTGCACTGATTGGTGCGGTAGTGGGCTGGCGCAGGTCGGGCGGCAAGTTCTGGGTGGCGCTGGCCCTGCTGGCGCTGGTGCTCTCTATGGGCCCGGAGTTGCAGGTAGCCCGCAACCTCACCGGCATACCCCTGCCCTTCCGAGTGCTGGAATGGCTGCCCGGCGTGGAGGCCATAGCCAAGCCGGAACGATTGGTGGTGCTGGCGCGGCTGTGCATGGGGGTGCTGGCGGCGTGGGGCGCGGGCTGGCTCCTCGGCAGGGTGACACGGTTGGGGCAACCGGGTGTGCGACGAACGGCTGTGGCATGCTCTGCGATGTTGGCCCTGCTCCTGGTGGAGCTACCAATCCACCCTCGTTACGTAGAGCCGCTGAACATACCCGCGGGCTTCAGGGCCCTCGCGGGGCAGGGGGAAGGCGCGTTGATGGAGCTGCCTTTCGCCACCCAGCAAAGCGAAACGGGCGGCGAGCGCATGCTCTACCAGACGGCGCACGGTCACCCAATCATGGGCGGTTACCTGGCACGCACCTACAACAGCCCCGTCACCGATTCGTGCGGCCCCTTCTGGAGCTTCATTTCCGCCCGCTACCTGCCCATCGAAGGCCGCGACATCGTCTCGCCCACCATGACCTCCCGCCCCCTGGACATCCTGACCTACTTCAACATCGGCTACATCGCTCTCTACAACAACTACAACGGCCCCGGCACCACACCCCTCGACCCGCAGGAGCGCGCGGCCTTCGAGGACATCCTGTCTCGCGTCTCTTATGCTGCACCACTCTACACGGACGACTACGTGAGCCTGCACAAGGTAGACACCCTTCCGAGAGAGAGCCTCCAGCCTGCTCTCATGGTGAGCGACGGCTGGTACGACGCAGAGGAGTCGGGTGGGGAACCGTTCAGGTGGGTGCACGGCAAGCAGGGAAGATTGTGCGTGTTCACTCCTCAAGACGTAGAATTGACCCTAAGTCTCGAGGCTACGGCTTTCGCAAAACCTCAGGACTTGACTATCACCTGGACGAGCATATCTGACAAGCTCTTCCAGGAAGGGATAAGTCGTAACAACCTCCCCTCTCCTTTTCCGCTTACATTGGCTTCTCCAAGGGGAGGCACAGCGTTTTCAGGCCCGATAGCAACAACCGGCACAGCTATACGCACATTAGATATGTTATTCCCCGCAGGCATGACGGAGGTACGAATCGTGCCGCAAGGAGAGGGTGTGACCCCACAATCGCTGGACCCGAACGCCAGGGACGACCGCGCACTTACCGTAGGATTGAAGCGCGTTCGTCTTGAACCTGAGGACGCAAAGTAGTATAATTAGGTAGCTACAACACGCGTGCCGGACTTGCGAAAGTGGGAGGTCCCCACTTTTTTTGTCGTATTGGGGAACGGTGGATTTGGGAATTAGGATTTCGGAATTCGGATTTACTTCGAATCCATCTAAATCCGCAATCCAAAATCCCAAATCCGAAATCTAAAACTGAATACAGGGGGTTAGCAACAGATGAAGAGTGACTTATATGCAGCTATCAACCAGATAGCCGCCGAGCGCAACATTCCGCGTGAGGCGATCTTGCGGGGCATCGAGGATGCCATCATAACGGCTTATAGACGTATTTCGGGCACGGACCAGAACGTGGCCGTCAAGCTCGACCTGCAATCGGGCGACGCTCGCGTGTTCGAGCGCCGCACCATCGTGGAAGAGGTAACGGAACCGGCTCTCGAAGTGTCGCTCCAAGAGGTGCTCGAAGTGGAGCCTAACGCTAAAGTGGGCGACATGATCGAGAAAGAGACTACCCCCGCCAACTTCGGGCGCATCGCCGCCCAGACCGCCAAGCAGGTGGTCATGCAGCGCATTCGCGAGGCCGAGCGCGACCGCGTGTTCAGCGAGTTCAACGACCGAGAAGGCGACATCGTGCTCGCCAACGTGCAGCGCCAGGACAACAACGGCAACTGGATACTGGAAGTGGGCCGGGCCGAGGCAATCCTGCCGCCCAACCACCAGGTGAAGACGGAGCGCTACCGCTCGGGCAACCGCATGCGCGTGCTGCTCCTCGAAGTGCAGAAGAACCCGAAAGGACCGCAATTGATCGTGTCGAGGGCCGACCGGTCGTTCCTCAAGCGCCTGTTCGAGCTTGAGGTGCCGGAAATCCACAGCGGCATAGTGGAGATAAAGAGCATAGCGCGCGAGTCGGGCATGCGCTCCAAGGTAGCGGTGTCCGCTCGCCAGAGCAACGTGGACCCCGTAGGCTCGTGCGTCGGCATGAAGGGCCAGCGCATCCAGAAGATCGTGGACGAGCTTGGCGGCGAAAAGATCGACGTGGTGCTGTGGGACCCCGATATGTCGGTGTACATCGCCAACGCGCTCTCTCCCGCGCAGGTGCTGACCGTGGACCTGAACGAGGACGAGAAGACCGCCACAGTCGTGGTGCCTGAGAGGATGCTGTCGCTGGCAATCGGCAAGGAGGGGCAGAACGCCCGCCTGGCCGCCAAGCTCACCGGCTGGCGCATCGACATCAAGAGCGCCGCCATCCCCGAAGAGGACCAGGAAGAGTACGTGCCGAGCGAGGAGGAGGTTGCCCGCCGGGCCGCCGCCGCCATGCGCGCCGAGCACGCCGCCAGCGCCAACGGCTCCGGTGATGGCTTCCAGCCGCCCGTGGTCAGCGAGAACGGCGCGGCCCCCAAAGAGGAGCGCCGCAAGGTCCGCCCTAACAACACGGTGGTCTACCAGAACGTAGCCTACGGCCCCCTGCCCGAAGCGATGCCCGGCGAAACCATCCGCCTGCGCGACCTGGGGGACAACGTAGAAATCCGCACCGACTCGGGCCGCACGATAGCGACGTACCCGGTGCAGGCAGGCGAGCCAGCTGAGGAAGAAGCGGAGGAGGCTGAAGCGTAACACGTAACGCGTAACACGTAATTTTATGGAGCCGTCGTGTTACGCGTTACGTGTTACGTGTTAGACAAATGGCAAAAGCAGTCAAAGGGCCTAGACCCAAGCCGGTACCACAGCGCACCTGCGTGGCCTGCAAGACCACCGGGCCTAAAAGAGGGTTGGTGCGCCTGGTGCGGCTGCCGGACGGGCACGTAGAGATAGACGAGACGGGTAAGAAAGCGGGACGTGGAGCCTACCTGTGCAGGACAAGGTCTCACTGGGATAGGGCTTTGCACTCGAAGGTGCTGGAATACGCCCTGAAAACAGCAATCGGTATTGAAGATAAAGCAGCATTACAAGCGTATGCGGCCAATCTACCGGAAGAGGACGACCAGGAGTAGCGAGCAAGTCATGTGAGTTGCCAGGGCACCGGTGCCCGGTACGCGCTACCCCGAATGGACCAAGGAGGTATTGGATGCCAAAGAAGATAGATTATGTGATAGTGGCCCCCGCGCATAGCGGGCAGGAAGACGGCGCAGACGGAGCGCCAGCCGAGGAAGAAAGCACGTCACGTGGGCCTCGGCCTCGTGGTGGACGTGGCAGGGGCGCGGGTGGCCCCGCTGGAGCCAGGCCACCCGGTGGTGGCGCTGCCAGGCCGGGTGGCCCCGGTGGCGCGCGGCCCTCTACTGGTGGCTATCGCGGCCCCGGTGGTCCCAACAGGGGCGGCCCCGGCGCACGCGGTGGTTTCGGTGGGCGCGGCAACAACGGCGCGCACGGCAGCGGCCCGGCTCGCGCGGCGGGACGAGGCTTCGGAGGCGGCGCTCGGTTGGGCGCTACCTTGGAGCGTCCGGTCCGCAGGGCTGCCCTGCCCCCCTATATGACCGTAAAAGAGCTTGCCGATGAGTTGAACGTCAAGCCGGTGGAAGTCATCAAGGAGATGATGAAGCACGGCGTGATGGCAACCATCAACCAGCAGATCGACTACGATACCGGCGCTGTCGTGGCGGTGGGCCTTGGCTTCGAGGTATCGGAAGCCATCCCGGAGATCGAGGAAGACCTGGGCGAGGTCATGGTGGCCCAGCAAGAGGCGACAGACAACAGCCGCATCATGCCCAGGCCGCCGGTGGTGACCATCATGGGCCACGTAGACCACGGCAAGACCAAGCTGCTCGACTCGATCCGCAAGGCGAACGTCATCGCCACCGAGGCGGGCGGTATCACCCAGCACATTGGTGCATACCAGGTGGAGCTACAGGGCCGTAAGATTACCTTCCTGGACACACCCGGCCACGAGGCGTTCACCGCCATGCGCGCCCGCGGTGCCCAGGCCACCGACATAGTCATCCTGGTGGTGGCCGCAGACGACGGTGTGATGCCCCAGACGATTGAGGCGCTTTCGCACGCCAAGGCCGCCAACGTGCCCATCATAGTAGCCATCAACAAGATCGACAAGGAAGACGCCAACCCCGACCGCGCCATGACCCAGCTTTCGGAGCACGGCCTGGTGCCCACCCAGTGGGGCGGCGATACCGAGTTCATCCCGGTGTCGGCCCGCACGGGCGAGGGCATACCCAACCTGCTGGAGACGATCCTGCTGGTGGCCGAAATAGCCGAGTTCAAGGCCAACCCGGAGCGTCGCGCTACCGGCGTGATTATCGAGGCCGAGATGGACCGCAACAGGGGTCCAATCGCCACGGTGCTGATCCAGAACGGCACGCTCAACCTGCGTGACTACGTGGTGGCCGGCTCGACCTGGGGCCGCGTGCGCGCCATGCAGGACGACAAGGGGCGCAAGCTGCGCAAGGCAGAGCCTTCGATGCCCGCCGAAATCCTGGGCCTGATCTCGGTGCCTATGGCGGGTGACACCATCATCACCGCGCCCGACGAGACCACCGCCAAGCAGATTGCCGAGCAGCGCGCTCGCCAGAAGCGAGTTGAGGAAGGCGCGCAGGGCATCAAGGCCATCAGCCTGGACGACCTCTTCTCGCAGATACAGGCAGGCCGCGTGAAGGAGCTGCGCATCATCCTCAAGGCCGACGTGCAAGGCTCGCTGGAGGCCATCACCCAGACGCTCAACAAGCTGACCAACGAGGCGGTCAAGGTGAACGTGTTGCACCGGGCGACCGGCGGCATCACCGAGTCGGACGTGTCGCTGGCCTACGCTTCGGGTGCCGTCATCGTCGGCTTCAACGTTCGCCCCGACGCGGCAGCCAAGCGCGCAGCCGAGAAGAGCAACATCGATATCCGCTTCTACGACATCATCTACAACCTGTCGGAAGACATCGAGAAGGCTATGCGCGGTCTACTGGACCCGACCTTCCGCGACGTGACCGACGGTTACGCCGAGGTGCGAGCCGTCTTCCGCCTGCCCCGCAACGAGCAGGCCGCCGGCCTCATCGTCACCGAGGGCAAGATTACCCGCAACTCGCAGGTCCGTATGCTGAGGAACGGCGCGGTCATCTACGATGGCACCGTGTCGAGCCTCAAGCGCTTCAAGGACGACGTCCGCGAAGTGGCCCAGGGCTACGAATGCGGTATCGGCCTCAACAACTTCCACGACTTCCAGGAAGGCGACACCCTGGAGTTCTACCGCAAGGAGCAGGTGCGCGCCTAGCGCGCGAATTCTTAATTCTTAATGTTTAATTCTTAATTGCGTAAGCTCGTCACCAAAGCGGCGGCCTGCGAAGCAGCTGACAATTAAACATTAAGAATTAAGAATTAAGAATTACTATGACTCGACGGCAGATACAAGTTGGCGATGAGATAAAGCAGATCGTGTCGGTGCTGCTGCAACGTGAGTTGAAGGACCCACGTATCGGGTTCGTGACTATCACGGGGGTGCAGGTGACGCAGGACCTGAAGTACGCGCGGATTCACGTGAGCGTGATGGGTTCTAAGGAAGAGCAGCGGGCCACTATGGACGCCCTCACCAGCGCCCGTGGATTCATCCGCCGCGAGATCGCTTCCCGCATGGAGATCCGTTACGTGCCCGAAATCCAGTTCAGGCTGGACAAAGGGGCCGAGTACAGCGACCAGATAGCCCGGCTGCTCAACGAGCTGAAGGAGTCGGACGCCGAGAAGGTGGTCGGCGGCTTCGGTGAGGACCCAGGTCACATCAGTGACACCGAGGAAGCGGGTACGACCGGGGAGTCCGCCGTCACCGGGCAAATTGAAGACGGCGGCGAGGAGGCGGATGAGCAGCAGCGCGGAGGATAGCCCGGAGGATAGCGCGGTCGTGGGGCGCGGGGCTATTAGCGATCGCCCGCTGGACGAGCGCGTGCCCGCCTGGACGATGCCGCAGTACACGCGCATCAACGAGTGGCTGGAGGGCGCTAAACGTATCTGGCTGCCCCTCCACGTCTCCCCCGACGGCGACTGTCTAGGCTCCTCCCTGGCCTTCGCCAAGGCCCTCAAGCTGCGCGGCTTCGACTGCGTGGTAATCTCCTCCGACCCCATTCCCGACATGTACGCCACGCTGTACGACCCCGAGGACGTGTTCGTCGGGGCTGTGCCGCCCGGTCCACCGGCCACTCACATCGCCTGCCTCGACATCAGCGATTTGAAGCGCACCGGCGACTTCTACGCCGCCAACGAGGCGTCCCTGAAGGGCGAGACCGGCGTGAAGGTGCTCAACATCGACCATCACGCCACCAACACCCAGTTTGGCGACCTGCAACTGCTCGACACCGCCGCCCCCGCCTGCGCCGAGCAAATAGCCGTGGCCCTCAACGAGCTAGAATGGGCCGTCAACGCTGAAATCGCTCGCTACATCCTGCTGGGCATCGTCACCGATACGCTCGGCTTCCGCACCCCCTCTACCACCGCCCGCACGTTACGCGTGGCAGCCCACATGATGGAGCGCGGCGGCAACCTGCAAGAGATAGTGGACGCGGTGTTCAACACTCGCCCCCTTGCCGCCGTCATGTTATGGGGCAAGGTGCTCAACGGCGTGACGTGCGCCGTGGATGGCAGGGTCATCTACGTGGTGGTCACGCCCCAGATGCTGGAGGAAACGGGCGCGAAGGAAGAAGACCTCGAAGGCCTGTCCAGCTACCTGGCGACGGTCAAGGGCGACGTAAAGGTCGCCGCAGTGCTCAAGGAGCGAGAAGACGGCACCACCCGCGTATCGTTCCGCAGCCAGCCCGGCACCGACGTAGCCGCCATCGCGCGCCACTTCGGAGGCGGCGGCCACCCCTTGGCCGCGGGCGCGACCATCCCCGCGACGGGAGAAGAGGCCGAAAGGCTGTTCCTGGAAGCCTGCGAAGCCGGGTTAGACGCTCAGGTTTAAGTTTTGAGTTGTGAATTTTGAGTTTTGAGTTGGAGGAGATGTTCGGTGAGTGAGAGCATCATCCAGAAGAAGACGTTTGCGTTTGGCCTGGAAATAATCCAGCTCTACTGTAAGTTGCGCGAGCAACGTGAGTACGTCTTGTCGAAGCAGTTGTTGCGAAGTGGCACCAGCATAGGTGCTAATGTTGTAGAAGCTCTTGCAGGCCAAAGCCGGAACGACTTCCTCTCTAAGATGGCGATAGCGTCCAAAGAAGCCAGAGAAACAAAGTACTGGCTGCAACTTCTTCAAGCCTCGCAATTGGCGGACCTCAACTTCACGAGAGAGCTTGCCCAGGTAGACGAGATAATCCACATGCTCACGTCCATAGTGAAAACAACCTCAGA
Source organism: Chloroflexota bacterium (assembly GCA_030913985.1). Taxonomy (GTDB): domain Bacteria; phylum Chloroflexota; class Chloroflexia; order QHBQ01; family JADMIH01; genus JADMIH01. The sequence continues at coordinate 31,840 of JALZHI010000030.1, forward strand.
GAAGCGCAAATAAACTCAAAACTCAAAACTCAAAACTCAAAACTCGATGGAATCTTCAACATCGACAAGCCCCCCGGCATGACCTCGCATGACGTGGTGGCGCGCGTGCGGCGCATCAGCGGGCAGCGCAAGGCGGGGCATGCTGGTACGCTCGACCCTATGGCAACGGGGGTGCTCCCGGTCGTGCTGGGCAAGGCCACCCGGCTGGTCGAGTACCTGGCCGACGCCGACAAAGCCTACCGCGCCGTGCTCATGCTGGGTGCCACCTCCGACACCTACGACCGCGAAGGCCACATCACCCCCACACCCGACGCCCTGATGCCCTCCCGCGAGCAGGTAGAAGCAGCGTTAGAGCAGTTCCAGGGCGAGATAGAGCAGTTGCCGCCCATGCATTCCGCCATCAAGGTAGGCGGCAAGAAGCTGTACGAGTTAGCGCGCGCCGGTATCGAGGTGGAGCGTCAGACCCGCCGTGTGACGATCAAGAAGCTGGAGCTTGAGGTCTTCAACCCGCCCACGCTGCAAATCTTCGTGGAGTGCAGCAAAGGCACCTACATCCGCTCTCTTGCCTACGACATAGGCAGCGCGCTGGGCACCGGGGCGTACCTGCAAGACCTCACCCGCACCCGGCACGGCCCTTTCAGCATAGAAGGCGCGATCACCCTCGATGGCCTGGAAGCCGCGTTCCACGAAGACACCTGGCAAGAAGCCCTCTACCCGCCTGAGTACATCCTGCGTGGCTGGCACACCCACACCGCCACGCCCGAAGAAGAGCTAGCCATTCGCCAGGGCAAGACGTTGCCCTTACGGGCTCCTGCCGAGGGAGAGCGGGAGATGCTGGCGGCCAACACGGCGAGTGGGGAGTTGCTGGCGGTGCTGTACTGGGATGGGGAGCGGGGGGTTTGGCAGCCCAAGAAGGTGTTCCCCGGTGGAGTCTGAGCCAAAAATGCCTACCTTCGTCCCCGGCCTGCAACTCAGCGAAGCCTTCTACACCGAGGCCGTCCGCCCCATCCTCGAAGCCGACTTCCCCGGCCTCAAGCACTCCGCCGCCCTGATCGGCTGGGGTTCGGAAGTGCTGGGCTTCGACACCGCCATATCCACCGACCACCACTGGGGGCCTAGACTGCTGCTGTTCCTGCCGGAAGACAGCTTCGAGGCGAACAAGACGGCCATTAGCGAGGCGTTGAGCAACAAGCTCCCGTACACCTTTCGCGGCTACCCGACCAACTTCGGCACACCCGACCAGATTGGGGTGAGGCTGTTGCACGAGGTGACTACCGGCCCGGTGCAGCACATGGTGGAGATATTCAAGGTGGGCGCGTTCTTCGAGTGGTACCTGGGGCGCGACCCGCGCGAGGAGTTGCGGCCCGCCGATTGGCTCACCTTCTCAGAGCACAGGCTATTAGGTTCCACCAGCGGCAAGGTGTTCCACGACGGGCTGGGCGAGCTTACGGACGTACGGGAGCGGCTTGCCTATTATCCTGATGACCTATGGCGCTACATGCTGGCTTCGCAGTGGGCCAAGATAGCCCAGGAAGAGGCGTTCGTGGGGCGCACGGGAGACGTGGGCGACGAACGAGGCTCCAGGGTAATCGCGGCCCGGCTGGTGCAGTACCTGATGAGGCTGTGCTTCCTGATAGAGCGCAAGTACGCCCCCTACTCCAAGTGGTTCGGCACGGCCTTCTCTCGGCTGCGGTGCGCGGACGTGATTGGCCCCTCTCTCGACGGCGTGCTTGCGGCGAGTTCCTGGCGGGAGCGCGAGGGGCACATGTCCGAGGCGTACCGCACCGTCGCCCGCATGCACAACGACCTCGGCATAACCGAGCCGCTCGACCCGGAGGTAACCAGTTACTACGGCAGGCCCTACAAAGTCATCTTCGCGGAGCGTTTCGTGGAAGCCACACGCCGCACCATATCCAGCGAGGAAGTTAAGGCTATACCACCTAACCTCGGCTCGGCCAACCAGTTCGTAGACTCCACCGACCTGCTGGAGAACACCGACGTACGGCTCAGGCTGCGAGGCGTGTACGAATGACGGCACCACAGGACTAGGCCACCTTTACCCTGGTGCCGACCGTAGCGACCCCACTCCCCCTTGTCATCCTGAGCGTAGCGAAGGATCAGTTCCCCGCTCTTGATCGTGACCAAGGTCGTACCAAGCTCCCCCCTGTCATTTCGAACGCAGTGAGAAATCTCGTCCTTCACCACCTAAATAGCACTGCTGACTTCAACTGGTAAGCCCCAGGAGAAAACAGTAGCTTTCCGGTGGAGGACGAGATTTCTCACTGCGTTCGAAATAACAATGTGGAGTTTTGGGTGCTGGAAAAGAGGCTATCAAGAACAGGTGGCTGATCCTTCGCTACGCTCAGGATGACAGAAGGGAGCATGGTTCTGCTATCCTACTTAGGAGTAGACGGAATAGTAAAATCCGGCCCTTTGCGCTTACCTGCTGATGCAGCTTATAATCTCAGTACCCCTTCTCCCGGTGCCCGATGCAAACCATTACCGACCTCACACAAAGACAACCCACACCCGCCGTGCTCACCATCGGCTCGTTCGACGGAGTGCACCTGGGCCACCAGGCGCTCATAGCGGGCGTGGTGGAGAGCGCCCGCGCCCGCAACGTGGCAGCCGTGGCCCTCACCTTCGAGCCTTCCCCGCGCGAAGTGCTGCGGCCCGAACTGTCCCTCGCCTACCTGACGCGCCTGCCGCAGAAGCTGGAGCTGCTGGGCAGCCTCGGCCTCGACGAGACGATAGTGGTGCCCTTCACCCAGGAGCTATCGCGGGTGCAGGCCCCTGACTTCATTGCCATGTTGCGGCAATACCTGCCCTTCGTGGAGATGTGGGAGGGAGAGGGCTTCGCGCTGGGGCATGGCCGCACCGGCAACACCGACGTGCTGGCCCGCCTGGGTGAGGAACTGGGCTACACGTTGCGCATAGCCCCGCTGGTGCAGGTCGAAGGCGAGCCGGTGAGCAGCACCCGCGTCCGCCAGGCAGTGGCCGAGGGTGACGTCGAGGCCGCCGCCCGCCTGCTGGGCCGTCCCTACGGCGTGCCGGGCGTGGTGGTGCATGGCTCCAAGCGGGGCCGCGAACTGGGCTATCCGACCGCCAACCTCGACACCCCACCCAACCAGGCCATCCCCGCTGACGGTGTGTACGCCACCTGGTGCGTGCGCCCCGCCACCGGCGAAACGCTACCCTCCCTCACCAGCATCGGCGTCCGCCCCATGTTCGAGAACGACGTGCGCCTGGTGGAGGTCTATATCCTCGACTACGACGCCGACCTGTACGACGAGACGCTCACCGCGCAGTTCGTGCACTACCTGCGGCCCCAGCAACGCTTCGACGGCCTGGAAGCCTTCATCGCCCAGATGCGGCAGGACGAGGCAAACGCCAGGAAGCTGCTGGGCGTACGGTAAGCCGCACGGTAAGCACCCCTAACAGCTTTCACTCCATGCGCGGGATGTGCTGTAGCTTGTCGGGGTTGACCACCGTATAGATGCCCTGTATTAGCCCATCCGCCACGTCGAGCGACAGCACCGTGAACGGCTCGCCCTCGACGTAGCAGACTATCCCCGGCTGCCCGTTCACGGTCGCCACGCCGGCAGAGAAGCCGGGCGGCACTTTGCTCAACACCCCGAAGATGAAGCGGGCGACGTTATCAGCCCCGTACACAGGCCGGGTGGCCGCTTTAGCTTTGCCGCCGCCGTCCGAGTACAGCACGATGTCCTGGGTAAGCAGCGACAGCAGACCTTCCATATCGCCGTTGGTGCAGGTCTGCATGAAGGTGTGGGTCATCTGCTCGCGCTGCTCCGGCGTGGCGTTGAAGCGGGGTCGGCGCTCGGCCAGGTGCTGTTGCGCCCTTCGCACCATCTGGCGGCAGTTGGCCTCGCTCTTGTTCACTATGCGGGCGATCTCCGCGTAGTCGTAGTCGAACACCTGCCGCAGCAGGAAGACCGCCCGCTCCTCAGGAGAAAGACTTTCCAGCAGCACCAGGAAGGCCATAGAAAGCGAGTCTGCCAACTCCAACTCCTCGGTAGGGTCGGGGGTGTCATGCTCGACAAGAGGCTCCGGCAGCCACGGCCCCACGTACACCTCCCGCCGCACCCGCGCAGAGCGCAACTGGTCGATGCACAGCCGGGTGACTACCGTGCAGAGGTAGCTCCTGGGCGAGCGTATCGCTTGTTCCTCGCTATTCTCGGTTGCTCGGTGCCAGCGCAGGAACGCCTCCTGTACCACGTCCTCCGCGTCGGCCACGCTGCCCAGCATGCGGTAGGCCAGCGAGAAGAGCAGCGGGCGATGCTCGTTGAAAGCCTCCGTCGAGACCATCTTACCTCCCTACTATGTCGTTCCCCCATATGTCATTACCAGCATAATAGCGCGATCCCAAATTTGTGGAACCAAGCCCCGACCTTGTCATTCTGAGCGCAGCGAAGAATCTCGTCCTTCACGAAGGTGTTGCCCTTTCTTTTGGGGCACTGTGGCTCCAGGAAAGGTGATACCATGTGCTGAGGGACGAGATTCTTCGCTGCGCTCAGAATGACAAGGTCGAGGCCTCGGGTGCTTCTCACCGGCATACTCTCCACGCGTCTAAACAGGCATCAGCTACCCGTTAGCTGGTACTCTGGCTGTTGCGCCCTGCGGACCTCAGGGGATATGTGCCGCGACTCCTCCCGTGCGCCCGCCAGTACCATCTGCGCCGCCGTCCGCGCGCTCGCCAGGGCCGCATCGAGCAAGCTGCCCTGCTTGCCAACCCAGTCGCCCACCACGTACAGGTTAGGAATGCCAGGCACCTCCGGTCCGGGGCGGCCCTCCAGCCCACCATTGGCCGCCAGCGACATGGCATTGATGACCGTCATCCTGGGCAGGTAGCTGCGAGCCACCACTTCCTCGCGCCAGCCGGGCTGCATCAGGTCGAGTAGGTGCTCCAACTCCTGCTCGTCCTGCTGAGGCTGCTCTTGCGCGTCGGGGTGCAGGTACTTGATAAGGTGGAGCATCACCTGGCCTTCGGGCGCGAGCCTGGCATAGTCAGAATGTACCGACACATACAGCGGCGCGTCAAGTCCAATGCCGAACCTGTTGCCCGGCTCCGGCAGGCGGCGCAGGCCCAGGTTGAGGCAAGCAGCGCGCACCGGCTTCGCGGCAGCCGCCCATTCGCGCAGCGTCGTGTTCTGCCCGCCCTCGATGAGCTTGCCGGCTGTAGAAGGGTCGGTGGCAACGATAACGGTGTCGGCGGTGCGGACGGAACCGTTCGCCAGCTTGACTACGTGCCGCTTCTCCTCGTAGCAGACCGATTCCACGCTGCCGCCGGTCACGATCTCCACCCCCTGCTCTACAGCCGCGCGGCGCATGCCCTCCACCAGGGTCTGCCAGCCGCCGTCCATGTACAGGACGTTGCCTTTGGCGTAGACCTTGAGCTGCGCCAGGAACTCGTCAACGCTCTGGTACTCGGGCGCGTTGGTGTAGGTGATTGTGCGAGCCAGCGCCTCAATGAACGCCCTTGCGTCCGGCTGCCGGAACTCGGTATCGAGCCATTTGCGGAGCGTGACGTGTGCGTACTCTTGTGGCTTGAGCAGGAGCGCCTTGCTGAAGAACCCCAGCAACTCCATTTTAGCAGCCCTGCTGAGCACCTTGCTGCGGAAGAACGACAGCCCGTCAGCCGGGAGCGGGTAGAGTTCACCCCCATCGTAGACACAGCCCTTCGGCCTGGGTTTGCGGCCCGTGGGCACCACCCCGAACTCGCGGAGCACCTTGCAGGCCTCCCCGCCCAGGTACAGCGCGTGCGGCCCCATGTTGAACCGGAAGCCGTTAACCTCCTGCGTGCGCGCTCGCCCACCCAGGCTGGATGCCTTCTCAAAGAGGGTTACGCTCTTGCCCGCCCTCGCCAGGTAAGCCGCCGTCGTCAGCCCCGACAGCCCGCCACCCACTACTATAACGTGCGTATGTTTGCTTTCCATCTCATGTACCTCCTACGATATCGAGATTTCGATTTCGCCGTCCGTACATGAGACGAGATAGCCCTTTCGCCTGTGACACTTTCCGGTGATTATTAATAGGTTTCATCCTCTTAGATGATATCCTCTAGTTTAGATAGTGCCTTAGTTAGCACATCCGAATTAATGTGCTATAATTTGGACATCCACATAATGTGGATGTCGATTCGAAGGTAGGGCACAAGAACGTCTGGGGAACTGTTAGGGCTTGACTAAACGTTGTATAAAGGGTACATACATCAGCATTGAACCGTTCCAGCTATTCAGGTACCCAGACGAAGAGACATTTCGCTTCAACAGTCGTAAAGACAACGATGCACAGCGTTTCTCTAAGGTGGTACAACTTGTGAGGGGACGGCGTTTTATGTACTCCGAGTTGACTAGTTCCCTTGATGAAGATGCCCGTATTTAGCAAGGGTTGTTGAAGTGTCACAGGGACTGACTCTAAATCTCAAACCAGATGTATTGCGATGGGCGCGGGAGCGTGCTAGCCTTACCGTACCTGAACTTGCCCTTAAGTTTCAACCAAAGGGTGCGGATAAATTTGCTGCTAAGATTACTGCCTGGGAAGAATCAGGGGAGATAAGCTGGGCTAATGCTGAGAAATTAGCTCAGCATACACACATACCCTTCGGATACCTGTTTTTGCCCGAACCAGTGGTTGAAACCCTGCCGATAAAGGACTTCCGGACGGTTATGACACAGGAGATTGCTCATCCTAGCCCTGAACTGATAGATGTAGTGAGCGATGCGCAACTGAGGCAAGACTGGTATCGTAATTACGTGCTCAGCAATGATGGGGGCGAGCTTACGTTTGTCGGGAGCTTGAAGCCTTCCAAAGACGTAGTTGGGGCTGCTGAGCGTATTCGGAGGGTAATCCGTTGGGACGCAGTGCTGAGCAATAAAGTCTCTTCTTCGGAAGAAGCATTATCCTTGCGAATCAAAGCTGTTGAAGATGCACGCATTCTTGTAATGCGAAGTGGCGTTGTCGGCAACTCACATCGTAAGTTATCGGTTGATGAATTTCGTGGGTTTGCTTTGTCAGATAAGTATGCTCCGCTCATATTCATCAACGGCAATGATGCTAAAGCAGCGCAGATGTTTACGCTTGCTCATGAATTGGTACATATATGGTTGGGCGTGTCTGGTATCTCCAATCTGTTACAAACCTATTCTCTAAAGACGCGCGTTGAAGCCTTCTGCAATGCGGTAGCTGGTGAACTGTTAGTGCCTACTGAGCGGCTGAAAGAAATGTGGCGTTTAGTTGAAAACGAAAAAACGTCAAAGGGCATCGACAAGCTAACGCGAGTCTTCAGGGTTAGCTCCCTAGTGATCCTGCGCCGTTTGCGAGATGTCGAGGCACTACCTGAGGACGAATTTCAGCTTCGGTACACTAATGAGGTAAATGAATCAAAATTCAAACAGAAAGCTTCTTCGGGGGGCGGGGAATTCTATCGTACGTTAGAAGGTCGGTTAGGGACGCGCTTTGCATCAGCCCTGGTAGAGAGCACACTTGAAGGTACAACGCCATATCGCGAGGCTATTCAACTGCAGAATGAATTGGGAGTAGTATTCAGCATCAGAAGAGTTGCTGACGAATTAGAAGTAAAAAGCGACGAAGTGGCGAAATGGATTAGACGTAAGGGTGATAAGTTCTTTCTACCACCTGACAAGGAAACCAGTCAAAACATGGCATTAATTGGCGCTTGGTTGTTTAGGGATGATGCTAATTATCTAGAAGGGTCGCGTGCGGAGTTCATGAACGGTTCAGACCTAATCCTTGTGGCACAGGCTAGGGCACTTGGTTATACCGTTGTTACTCAGGAGACACTTAACCACCCGCAACCTAAACCTAGCCAACCATCGCACGTTAAGATACCTAACGTGTGTAAGCAATTTGGCGTTAGGCCGATGACCTTAACTGATGCCATTCGAGCAACGGGAGCAAAGTTCATACTTGAATAGCTAAGGCATGAGGACCAATGATAAAATCAGATAATAGTGCAACTGCGTTCGAGCGTTTTCAGGAACTTGTTCGCAAACTAGTTGCAGTTCCAAGACAGGAAATTGACCCTCAAGTTGAGGCCAAAAAAGTGTAACCTAAGAAGCCTCGAAGACGTAGATATAATAGAACCCACTAAGGAATCCTTCCTATCGTGGGCTAACCAATGGGGTAGTGAAAAACACGGTCGGCAACCTTAAGCAAGCGGCTCTCAAATTACTGGTTCTGTTCTTTGTAACAGGTTTACCGCTTTTAGTCGCTTTTGCATTGGGGGAAACCATGATTGATGTCATAAGTTCGAGTCTTATCGGAGTAGGTACAAACTACTTTGTCCTGCTGGTAGGCACTCCCCACTGGTTAGCCCACAATAGCATATAATCAGAAGCCCGGAAGCATGAGCGTCCGGGCTTCTCCTATTGTGCATGCAGGTGTGTCAAGTATATTATTGCCAAAAGAAAATGTAGTGGCTGCATACTCGAAATCCGTTTCGTAACTTGGAGCGTATGCTTAATCAGAACGATATAGAGACAACAAATAAGAGCTAGTCCGCTCCTTTCCTCCTTAGTTAAGAGAAACCCCGCTGCCGGGAAACAGTGGGGTTTCTCTTTGCCTATTTACTTGTGCCGGTCCCTTGCGAGCGGCTTAGAATCGCCCGCTTAGTTCTACGGCTCCAGGGCGTTCACGAACCAGCCGATGCCGGGCGTGTTGCTCCTGGGCGAGGGGTAGTGCTGGCGGAGCTTGCCGATGCTGTACGGGTCGATGGGCACGCTGTTGGCGTCCATCAGCGCGTAGTGGAGGTGCAGCACGCCCCTGCCCGCGCCCGTGTCGCCCGCCCAGCCGAGGAACTGGCCCCGCTTCACCGCTACCGTGCGCGACTGCGAGCCAAGCGGGATGCTCTTGTCTATGCTGGCGAGGTGACCGTAGTACGTGTAATACTTGCTGCCGTTGATCTTGTGCTCGACCCACACCGCGTTACCCTGGCGCGAGGTGCAATTGCCGCAGGCAAGGCCGTCAGCCGAAGCGATCACGGCGAAGGTCTGCCAGCCGCCCACCCTGTTCACGTTGCCGTTGATATAGTCGATGCCGCCGTGGTAGCCGCCCGAGCTGGAATAGTACCAGCCAGACAAGATGTTCATGCTGTCCGAAGCCTCGAACGGCAGAGTGAGGAACTGGGTGACGTTGGAGCGAATGGGAGCGTTCTGGGTGCGGGCCGAAGCGGTCTCTGAAGCTACCGGGGTGAGCACCGCAGCCGCCATAACCACGACCGCGGCGGTGGAAGCCAGCACGCCGCGAGCGCGGGTGAAGAACGAGCGATTAGAGCGAGCGATACGCATTAAAGACAGACCTCCGTCATAATTGAGCTATGGTATGTCACGCGCTTTCACAAGGCCCTCTGCATAATCGGGCGGCGAAGTTGACGTAACGGCCAGATTATAACCAGCTACCGACGCTCGAATCCAGCGAAAATTGCCTGTTTCGGCAAGATTACTGCAACGTTACTACAGCCTCTACGTAACGTTACGTATGTAACAATGTCGTAGCTACGTAGAAAATCTGAGGCCAAAGATGTACTACGTAGGGGATTTCGAATTTCGAAATGCGAATTGCGAATTTGATGGATACCTTCTAAATTCGGAATTCCAAATTCCAAATCCACAGATTGACCCCCGTCTACCCGCACAGGTATAATCAGGGTGCGGCCCGTGTGCCGCTAGTTTTGTACTGAGCATGGCAGGTCGCAGACGGAGGGCCACAGTTGCAATCGCTTCAACGCTTTGAACAGTTCGTGGAACGGTTGATGGAGGGGTCGTTCGCGCGCCTCTTCCGCAGTCCCATCCAGCCCGCCGAGATCGCCAAACGCCTCGAGCGGGAGATGGAGGCCAGCCCCACCATCAGCGTCGGCCGCACCTACGTGCCCAACCACTACGAGGTCTTCCTCCACCCCGACAACTTCACCGAGTTCGAGCCGTTTCGCCACTCTCTCGAACACGAGATGGCGGAGTTCATCTCCTCCCTGGCAGCCGAACGGGGCTACTCTCTAGTGTCGCGCCCGAAGGTGATACTCCAACCCGGAGACGACGTGCCGAAGCGTGGCATTGAGGTCACGGCCCAGCTAACCGACCAGCCCGCCTCTCAAGCCCTGGCCGGGGTGGCAGGCGCGCCCACTATGCGTACGAACAGGCCGTCCGTGCCGGTCGCCGGGGTCGCCCAGGAAGCGCACGACGCCTCCATGCCCCGCACTCAGGCCATGCCGGTGCGCCCGCAGCCCAACCCCGTACCCAGCATCAGGTCGAACGCCCCGCAGCCTCCC
>JALZHI010000200.1 GCA_030913985.1 Chloroflexota bacterium
TTTGCACTAGGTGCCTTGTTCGTCTACCAGTTGGCATTGCTGTACCGCTTCGAGCAGGGGCTGCAACTAAATGTTGGCCTCAAACCCTTCTTGAAAGCCGCTTGACCATTTACGACCATGCCTCAATGAATTCGCGGGCTACAGTTTGCAAAGTCCCCGAACGGGGACTGATACATCTTGTTAGATCTCTCCAGTCGTCTTGAGATATATCAGTCTGCCGCAGGGCAGACTTCGCAAGGTGTAGCCCTCGATTTCAATCGATGGGCGTCGGCCTTTGCATTTGTGGCATAACCACGCTGTAAATCTATGGCCTCATATGCGCTAACTTTCTACAGCCCACGCTAACAACTAACAACTAACAACTAACAACTAACCACTCGAAAAGGCATACATCTTGCTTGCTTCAAGCCAGCAGCACTATCAGGAGGTCACCATGCGGATCGAGAAGGATATAACCGTTAACGCGCCCGTTGAGCAGGTCTACGCCCTGTGGACCGATTTTGAGAACTTCCCCAGCTTTATGAAGCATGTCGAGTCGGTGACGAGGACCGGTGAGGACACGCTGCACTGGAAGGCCCAGCTTGGCCCCATCGAGAAAGAGTGGGACGCCAAGATACAGGGCCTGGTGCCCAACCGCACCGTCACCTGGCGCTCTACCAGCGGAGCCGACAACGCGGGGGCCGTCACCCTCTCTGAGCGCGGGCATATTACGGAGGTGCACGTCGTAATCCAGTACGATCCCACGTGGTTCGAGGCGATTGGTGACGTGCTCACCCAGACCACTTCCCGCAGCGTCGAGGAAGACCTGGAACGCTTCAAGCGCCTGGCAGAAGGCAACGACCCGGAGAAGGCCGACAGCGCGGGCAGCCCCAGCGCGGGCGAACATGGCGCTCACGGCGGCACCGACCCCCTCTACAGCAAGGAGCGGGACGAGACTTCTAACAGGCCATAGGAGAGACGGAACCGCCAAGACGCCAAGGACGCCAAGAACGACGCCGAGAGAAGGATTAGTTATTCACCGCAGAGACGCAGAGGACGCAGAGGGTACGCAGAGAAGAGTTGAGGGTGTTCTTACTGGAGCAACATTGCGCTCTAAGATGTTGCTCCTTTTGCTTCCTAACAATAACAATCTCAGCGTACCCTCCGCGTCCTCTACGTCTCTGCAGTAAACTCCTTATTGCTCTTGGCGTGCCCTTGGCGTCTTGGCGGTTCCGTCTCCAACCAAGAACCACTAAGTAACCAGCCACGTATTAACCAGGTAAGTACAAATACATTCAGATATGGAGAGGACTACATGAAGGACACTATAAAGCGCCTGCTTTCTGTTGGGCTTGTTGTCGTGCTGGCCCTACCGGCGTTCGGTGGTGCGCCCGGCTACGCGCAGGGCAGCTCTCGCACGTTCGCGGAGACGGGCAAGACGGTGAAGGGCCGGTTCCTGGAGTACTGGAACCAGAATGGCGGGCTTGCCCAGCAGGGCCTTCCCATCTCGGAGGAGATGCAGGAGAAGAGCGACACCGACGGCAAGACCTACACGGTGCAATACTTCGAGCGCGCCGTGTTCGAGTCGCACCCTGCGAATCCGAAGCCGAACGACGTGCTGCTGTCGCTCCTGGGCAACTTCCTATACCAGCAGAAGTACCCGGACGGCGCTCCCAACCAGAAGATCAACACCAACAACGCCCGCAAGTTCGAGGCTACCGGCAAGACGGTCGGTGGGAAGTTCCGCGCCTACTGGGAGAAGAACGGCGGCCTGGCCCAGCAGGGTTACCCCATCTCCGAGGAGTTCCAGGAGAGGTCACCATTAGACGGCAAGACCTACACGGTGCAGTACTTCGAGCGTGCGGTGTTCGAGTTGCACACAGAGAACGCTCCGCCGTTTGACGTGCTCCTATCGCAGCTAGGCACCTTCCGCTACCAGGCCAGCTACGGTGCGGCAGGAACTACCACCCCCAAGGAAGTCAACGTCAACATAGTCAACTTCAAGTTCGATCCCGACCCCTTGACCATCGAGGTGGGCACCAAGGTCACCTGGACCCAGCTTGACGAGACGATACACGACGCCACCAGCAAGACCAAGGTATGGGTCTCGCCCCTCATGAAGAAGGGCGAGAAGTACAGCTACACCTTCACCAAAGCCGGCACCTACGACTACTGGTGCACCATCCACCCGGAGATGCTGGGCAAGGTGATTGTGAAGTGACGAGTGATGAGTAACGCGTAACGCGTAACACGTAACACGTAACACGTAAAGCGGCTCCAGGGACTGTATACCCTAAGAGCCGCTTTATTGCTTATTGCACCATCGTGTTACGTGTTACGTGTTACGAATTGTCCGCAGCCAGCTCAAACGTCGCGGTCACACCGTTTACGTTCACGGTGTAGGTGCCCTTCTTGAGGCCCTTCACGTCGAGGGGGATGTTCTCCTCGAAGGGAGTGATCACCTGGGCGCACATCTGCTCGGAAGGGCGCTGGGTGCTGATTGAGATGTTGAAGGTGTTGCCGTCGCGGGTGGTGGTTACCTCGTCAATCGAGGTGCAGGCGTCGGACAGGTTGCCTTTGACGTGGACCGTCGCCTGGACCGGGAACGACTCTAGTATGAGCACCTCTACACTGTCGATCATGGCGCTTCCCAGGTCGATATCGACCTCACCCAGCGTGCCTGTCGGTGCCGGGGCGGGCCTGTTGGATGGATGGGTGGGCAGGGTTGTAGGCTCGGTTGTAGGCTCGGTTGTAGGTTCGGTTGTAGGCATGGTGGTGGGCACCGGCAGTGTCGTAGACGTGGGCGCTGATACGATCGGTGTGGTAGTCTGACCCCCGCCCACGGTGCACCCCGCTATCGAGAGGGCCAACATGGGGAGCAAGGCGAAGCGTGTAACTTTGTTCATAATAGACCGCATTTTCATCTCCATCTAGTGATTTTTGTAAGTTGGTGTGTTATCTGTATGCAGGCCAGGGACGTTCCCTGCCTTCTATAGCAGATAACGCCTCCCGTGCATTTATTGTTCCATATCCAACTCCAGGAATCAAAAAGCGGACCACAGAAGGTGGTCCGCTTGTCTGCTAGTCGCTGGTCAGCCGCAGGATGGCTGGGAGGATCGACCAGTGAGGATGTCGCTGTTATGCCTTGCGGCGGGCAAGCTTCAGGCCGACGCCCATGAGGGACGCGCCGAGGATAGCCAGGAGGGCAACGAAGGTGAGGTCGGAGTTACCGGTAGCGGGCATGCCTACCACTGTGCCACCACCCGTCGCGCCGCCCTGGGTGAACATGTTCGGGATGTCGCCGCAGGAGACGTACACAGCGGCCTCGGGGCCGGACTTGTGGATGTTGATGGCGAACTCACCGTTGACGAGTTCGGTTAGGCTGGCAGCAACTGAGGTCTCTGACGTACCGTTCACCACGCTGGTGAGTGGGTAGGCGGGCTTGGGATCGAGGTTGGCGCACGTACCACGATGGATATGCGCGGGCTGCGGGGTGGAGGAGCCGCCGGAGATGTTGACCGTTACCATGAGCATGTCACCCTGCATGGTTAGGGTAGCAGTGCCGCTCTGGCCCGAGCCGTTCTCTTCCATCAGAGTGACGGTTACGGTCTCAGGCTGGGCATAAGTGGCCCTGGTGCCGCCGAGTGCCATTATGGCGAATACCGCTGCAACTACTATCACGAATTTCTTCATTGAATCGTATCCTCCTGTATTGTGTTGGGTATAAGCCCAGGCTCCACCATGTACCTGGATGTTGTCAATCATATACGTAATACGGATATAGCGCAATACCTGGATGCAAGAATATATGAAATGGGGTAATGAAACAGGCATGTGAGCACGTCATATCATTCTGGTATCCCTTGAGTAAAAGCTATCTCATCACTGTACAGTCTAATATGAGCACCCAATGCTCCACCCTGTCATTTCGAACGCAGTGAGAAATCTCGTCCTATACCGGGATGTTTCCTCTTTCTGATGGTACAGAGCGGCGGAAAGTAAGGAGGAATTTGGGTGCTAGGGGACGAGATTTCTCACTGCGTTCGAAATGACGAGGGCGAACTCTGCTGACGGTATTCGGCCATACTGCTTAGACGATAGCGCCTAGGAGTAGACGTACAAGGCGAATAGTAAAGCGGGAGAGCCTTCGGATTCAGGTCCGAAGGCTCTCCCGCCTAGTGCTCTCATTCTTACCATTACTGGCTCTGGCGGTTGGCCTCCAGCACCTTGTCTAGCCAGGCCTGTCCTTCCGCCGTATATGGCGACTGGAAAGGCCTTTGTTCGCTTGGCAGCGCGTCGTAGTTCTTCCACCAGCTATTCAGCCCGCGGGATATCTCCGGGTCGCCCCCGGTGAAGCCGCCGATGAGTTCGTTGAACCGTCTCGCAAGGTCTTGGGCCTCCGGGCTTGCCGGGTCGGTGCCTGCGGCGGACAGCCGCTCAACATCGGCGCTCACCGCCGCCCATTGTGCGCTCGCGCGTTCCTGGTCCGCCTCGGTCCACTCGCCCATAGCTGCTTGTCGCTCGGCCAGGCGTTGCTTGGCTTCCTCACTGTACGACTGGTCGGTCAGGTTCTGCATCTGTGCCAGTTGTTCCGGCGTGAAGTACTTCTTCACCCAATCTTTGTTCTGTTCCATCTGTATAGCCTGGATCACTCTAATAAGGGACTCCCAATCACATTCGCCGGTCTCCAGCAGCTTCTCCGTTTCATCGATAGCCTGGATGATGCTGTCAAGCTGCGCGCGCTTGGCGTGCATCATCGCCTTTTGCTGGGCCAGCACATCCTGTAAGCTCCGTGGGCCGGGGCGCAAAAGCGCCTTTATCTCGTCCAACGACAGGCCCAGGAACTTCAGGGCCAGTATCTGTTGCAGGTTCACCAGGTCTTCGTCCGTGTACAGGCGATAGCCCGCCTCGCTATACTCTGTGGGCGAGAGCAGCCCTTCCTTGTCGTAATAGCGCAACGTACGGATCGAGACCGATGCTTTGCGAGCGAACTGCCCCGTGCGGTATAAACGTCGATCCAAGCATGACCTCCTTTCGGTTTGGAGTATAAAGGGTTACGTAACGTCAGAGTCAATACCCTTCCGGCACCAATTTTGTGGGCGATTTCGGCTGATTATCCTGTCTTTCCAGGGCACGGTGAGGTTGTTCCGTCCAGAAGAGAGGCAAGCAGGTAGTAAAGTCTTGCAACGCAACAGGTTACCATGAGACGCCCGTCGATTGAAATCGAGGGCTACACAAGGCAAAGTCCCTGCGGGACTAATACGCCCTGTGAGGTCTCTTTAGGTTCTATAAGAAGAACCAGTCTGCCGCAGGTCAGACTTTGCAAGGTGTAGCCCTCGATTTCAATCGATGGGCGTCTCCTGCCGAGAATGTCGTCAGCCTACGGCCAAGAATCCCCTTGACTCCATCCTTATGTTATGCTAACATGAAGCAGAGCTTTATCCTTTGATATGGGCTGTTATGAACGTACATTCGCCGTCCAACCGCATAGATGAGACAGAAGCCGGACCGAATGGCCTGGGCTTTGGTCGTGCGGCGTCCGTGTCGAATGCCTTTGGTGGCTGGTATTACTACTGGTACTACGAAGTACCAGGTCAGTAGCTGCCACGCGCAACCAGGCAAAGAGTAAAGCAACCGAATAGAAGTCTCGCAAGAGAAAGAGCGTGTGGCGGAACACCCGCTCTTTTTGTTTGCGGTCCAGAGGGCATAGGAGCAACGTAGATATATGAGCACACCGGAGGGCGATCAACGAATGCGGGTGCGTGGCGTGCGTGGCGCGACGGTGGTGGCTGAAGATACTCGCGACGAGATACACGCTGCCATACGCGAGCTTATCACGGCCATGTTGGAGGCGAACGACATCCACATAGACGACCTGGCGAGCGCCTTCTTCACCACCACCCCCGACTTGCACTCGGCTTTTCCGGCTGAGGGCGCGAGGCACATGGGCTGGGAGTACGTGCCCCTGCTAGGCTCGGTGGAGATGGACAAGACGGGAGGGCCGGTGCGGTGCATCCGGGTGCTGCTCCACTGGAACACCACCAAAGGCCCCAGGGAAATACGGCACATCTATCTAAGAGGCACGGAGTCGTTGAGGACGGTGGGACCGTTTTAGATTTGGGATTTGGGAATTCGGATTTCGGATTTGATTGGATACCTACTAAA
>JALZHI010000201.1 GCA_030913985.1 Chloroflexota bacterium
CGCTCAGGATGACAGGGGGGAGTATGGTCCTGCAACAGCACCAAAGTCGTATTCACGCACCATATAGCACCAGCCGCGTAACGTTTCTCGTTTCACGTTTCAGAACCCCGCCTCAGCGGACAGCAACCGCCTCAATTGAGGCCAGAGTGACTGCTGTCGCCACGCGGAGGGTGTTTTGTATCTCGGCTACGGTGTCGGTGTGCTGCATTAACTCTCGAATCTCGGCTTCGGGTGCATGAGCGACTACTCTGGCGCGGTAGGTGACATCAGTGGCAGGCCCGCCTTCCGCACCGAACTGCCCTTCTACTGTAACTTCCACCTGTTCGACCTGTATGCCTCGTTTGGCGGCTTCGCGGTAAATGTCGTTACAGTAGCAGGTAGCTAGAGCCAGGAATAATAGCTCGCCACCGTTGGCGCTGGAGCCGAACCCGGAAGGCTTAGATGGGATGACGATGGAATGGGGGTTGCCGTTAGTTGTGAGGGTCACATTATGCTGGCCGTGGCTGTTCTGTACGTGGGCGCTGACTTGCATGTTACAACTCCAACTACTACCCGGCAGATAAATCCGCAGGCTACTATTACAAAGTCCCCTATGGGGACTTCTATATGGTATGAGATCGTTGGCGTAGGCTGATTTTGTACAGGTCGCTCCCGGTTTCAACTGCCGGGCATTGAGTACGCAGTCAGCCGCAGTCTTATTCGGTGTGCTGCCGGGTGCGGATGATCAGCTTGATGGGAGTGCCCTCGAAGCCGAAGGCACCGCGTAGCTGGTTCTCCAGGTAGCGTTTGTAGGAGAAGTGGACCGCCTCGGCGTCGTTGGTGAAGAAGACGAAGGTAGGCGGGCGGATGTCAGCCTGCGTGGCGTAGTAGAACTTGACCCACTTGCCCGGCTTCGAGGGGGGTGGGTGGGCCTCCACTGCCTCTTTCACCAGCTTGTTTAGCTGGCCCGTCCCGATGCGCTTGGTTCGCTCGTGAGCCACCTTGAGGGCCATCGGCAACACTTTGGTCACGCGCTGGCCGAACTTGGCTGAGATAAAGACGAACGGCACGTAGGGCATGAAGTTTAGCTCTTGCCGCAGGTGGGCGGTGTACTCGTAGATGGTGTTGGAGTCTTTCTCCACCAGGTCCCACTTGTTCACCACCAGGATCATGCCCTTCGTCTCTTCGAGCACGTAGCCCGCGATGTGGGTGTCCTGGGCGGTGATGCCCTCGGTGGCGTCTATCACCAGCAGGGTCACGTCGGCGCGCTGGATGGCGCGGAGGGTGCGGATGACAGAGTAACGCTCGATGCCAGGCTCGATGCGGCCCCGGCGGCGGATGCCGGCGGTGTCTATCAGCGTGACTTCGTAGGTCTTACCGTCCTCGCCTTCTTCGGTGTACTCGAACGTGGTGTCAATGGCGTCGCGGGTGGTGCCGGGCACGTCCGAGACGATCACCCGCTCGTGCCCCAGGATGGCGTTGAGCAGGCGCGACTTGCCGACGTTGGGCCGCCCCACGATGGCAACGCGGATAACCTCATCATCTTCTTCGGTGGGCTGCTCCTGCGTGGGGAACGCCTCTACCACCTTGTCCAGCAAGTCACCGGTGTTGATGGAGTGCTTGGAGGACATGGGGATAGGGTCCCCCAGGCCAAGCTCGTAGAACTCGACGGAGTTGAGGCGGCGCTCCTCGGAGTCGGCCTTGTTAGCGGCCAGGACCACGGGCTTGTGGGAGGTGCGCAGGACTTCGGAGATCTCGCTGTCGGCGGCGGTGAGGCCGGTCTTGGCGTCCACCATGAAGATGATGACGTCGGCTTCCTCGATGGCGGCCTCGGCCTGCTCGCGGGTGCGAGTCATAATGTCTTCCTCGGTGATCTCGCCCTGGGGTCCAGTGCCAGGCTCGGCCACGTCGCCCATGACCATGCCGCCGGTATCGATTACGGTGAACTCGACGCCGTTCCACTCGGTAACGCCGTAGATGCGGTCGCGGGTGGTGCCGGGCTGGTCCTCCACGATGGCGACCTGCTCGCCTATAAGCCTGTTGAAGAAAGATGACTTGCCGACGTTGGGCCGTCCGACAATAGCCACTACCGGTCTTGGCATTTGGGTGAGGCTCCTGAAAACTGCTGGCTAGATGCCGCTAATGACTGTAAATATCAGCGCATGAAATAAAGTTGCTATCCGCTCATTGTAGCACAATTGCCGGTACAGGGGCAAGAAAGGGGCACTCTGCTTTCTTCCCGCTCCCAGAATGTTCTATGGCTTAATAACACGGAATGAGGAACTATTGTCTATATGAGGTCAAACTGTGCCCAAGACGTTTGTGCAATTGCGTAGTGGTACAATGTGTATGCCGAAAAATCGGAGCGTATACTTACAATAAGAAACTTGTCAATGTATGCGGCACGTGAGGTAGGAGGCGGGTTCAATAGCGTCAACGTCACCGGTCAGGAAACAATTCAGATAACGAACTTCCGAACTCATGCTCCTGGCGGGTCGTGGCAAGGTAGGTGCTTTGGCAGCGTTACCTATCATAGACTGATGCTCCATAGCACGGTAACAAGCTGCCCACCTCGGGGGGGTTGAACCGAACAGTTGGAGGACTACTTTTATCCCTTAGCTCGATCAGAATCTCAATTGAAGCTCTATTCAAGAATATAGTAGAGGAGAGGAACTGTGAGTAAGCCTCGAACGGTAGATCTCGTGTGGTTAGTAGGGTGTGTCGCCGCTGTGGCCATAGTGCTTTTTGCATTCGCCAATCCTGGATCAGGACGACAGTCTAGTACAATTTCGCCTAATGAACTGCCAGTACAGCAGGTACCAGCGTCCGCAGGGTCACCCGGAGAATTCGCCAAATCAAAGGCGCGTCCCACACTAGAGGTGATCAATAAACGGCACATACTTACTGGTAAAGATGCTCGGCAAATAGCCCAGTACATTGCCGACAACGAGTTGAATTCCACAATTGGGTACGAAGGATCTGTGCAAATCCTGCTTGCACGTCCAATATTGAGGCAGGAGGTTCCTGCTCTAGGACTTGGGTGCCTACCAGATAACCCCACGAGTGAGGAGCCACCATACATACTTGCCATCTACAAAGGCAACTTCACAGGGTCAGGATCAGTAGGCATCGGCAAAGCTAATTTTGTTGCAATGGTGATCGATGTGTGGGCGGCAGCTGCAACGCGCACCATCGTCTCAGCAAACGGTGGGGAGCTTCGCCAGGCACTCAATGACCCAAGCTTACCAAAGCCACAGGCCGAGTACCCTACCAATTGCCCGGAGTGGGTGCCCGGTAGTATGCCATATGGGGCTGTAGTGCCTGGAGCGGTGTTGCCTACCGCGGATCCAGGTAGCTACCCCACATCTGTTTTACCAACATCAGTGGTACCAGCGCCGGTGCCCACCTCTGAAACACCTAATAGTAACCCCATACCCCAGCCCGTAGAGACTGGCGTGCCGTAGTTTGCGCACACGACGGTCTAGCATGCAAAGCAAGGGCGTGGACCAACATAGGAGGATGTTCTGAGTAAGGGCAGCAATGTACTGTACATTGCTGCCCTTACTCACAAACGAATGACCTTCATCCCCACGCAATCCCGGGTTCCCGCTCGCCTCCTATAGCGTTCGTCTCTTTAGCCACTGAGGTTCCAGAAGGGGGAGGTCAGGCCGAGGGAGGCGAAGATGGCGTGGGCTTCGTCCATGTTGTAGCGACGCCAGTTGGGATCGCGGCGGTCGGGGCTGTACCAGGCGTGGGCCAGCCGCCAGCCCTGTTCGGGGGTGAGGGTGGCACCGTGGGGCTGGTTCCACTGCTGGCACCAGTTGTCTACGTGCTCCTCCGACCGGAAGAGCAGCATCGTCTTTCAGGTGTAGACGATATTTTCCCACCAGCGGCGGGCAGGGATGGCAAAATGGAGGATGCCCTCGGCGTGGGCGAGGTTGCCGTCCTCTATGGTCAGCTGCATGGCCTCCCCGCAGTCGCCGCAAGCCGCGAGGATAGCCGCGTCCCGCCGGAGCATGGCGGCCACACCAAACGAGTCCCATATACAGTTGCCCCAGTACGATATGCCCCCCGATTCGACCTGGAAGGGAGTGGGCACGGCTGAGAAGGGGTTCGCCATGAGGATTTCGCCGCTGCCGCGTTGAAGGACCAGCATATGCGCTTCGTCCAGCCGCCTCAGGGACTCGGTGACGGAGGCGGGAGGGGCGCCTAGCGTGGCGGCAAGGTCAGCAATCGAGGGCGCTCTGCCGGTGTTGATGAAGGTATCGTAGGTGAGCCGCCGGACCTCTATGTCGTTAGCCGTCAATCCTGTGCTTCCTGACATGGGTGTACTCCTGGGTCTTGGTCTCACTGGTAGAGGCTGTGAGGCAAGTGGAGATACCAGCAAACACAGTAATACACCTTTAAGGCACTTCTAGCAAGGAGTATTGGTTGGCCGAAACCAGGGTCTGGGGGAGGGAGGCCACTTTCTGGCTGAACAGGGCCTTGTCGCGGGTGGACCTGAGGTTGAGTTCGGCGTCCTCGATTATGGCGCGGGCGTGCAGGCGCAGGACTCCCATGTGAGCCGGGAGCGTGTCCTCGGCGGCAATTTCCTCCAGCACGTCGAGCAGCTTGATGGGGATGGTGGCGTCGGTAGTGCCGAAGCGGCGCACCTGGTCGAACGCCTGGGCGGCCAGCTTCTCGAATGTCGGCTCGTTCAAGATGGCGCGCACCTTACCGTCCACCCCGTAGCGCACCTGTTCTGGCAGCTCTCGCGCAGCCACCAGGCGCAGCACGCTGGATATCTGGTTGAGGCTCATCACGGCGGTGTTGGGGTCGTTGATGGCCGGGGAGAGCGCCTTGATGGCTATGTCGGCCAGCATGAGCACGCCATACTGCGGGTCCTGGTAGAGGGTGCGGTGGGCACCCAGCAAGAAGCTATTATGCACCTCCCTGGTAACACGTGCTGTGACCCTGGAGGCAGGCCCAACACGCGCCAGGCGCTCGCCTTGCACCACGTACATGCCGACGGCTTTCGTGTACTCAATCACGAGGTCGTGTCGCTGCATGAGGGCCAGGATGGAGTCGGTGTCGATGGCCTGGATGTAGCCGATTTTAGAGCTGCATATATCCACCTGCGGGCCTATCAAGCGGTAGAGGTCTTCGTCTGCGCTGGGTTGCACCGGGCTGGAGGCGCGTGCGTGGAAGAGGTTCTCGAGGCTCTTACGGGTGCCCGCCCCCACGCGATGGATGATGTGGTAAGCCTGGATGGTCTCGGAGACGTGGTGGATATAGAAGATGAAGAGGCCCAGGTCGGCTGTCGCGAGGAGCAAGGCGAAGTTCACCGAGATGGAGGGCACGAAGGAGTTTTCCTCCAACCGTATGGTGCGAAGCACAAGCTGGCAGTATACAAAGGTGCCGAGCAGGGTGCCGAGTACCACCTGGTTCACGTTGTCGTCCATGAAGTTGTGGAGCGTGCGCGAGCCGTACTGCGAGGACGCAAACGAGAAGACCACAATCGTAAAGGAAAAGGCCACGGAAGCCACCGTGAGCATGGAGGTGGAAATGGTGGAGAGGGTGTCGCGTGCGGCCTCCGGCCCTGCCTGGAACAACAGGGGTAGGCTGACCACTACGTCGCGTACCGAGTGGTCGAGCCACACCATGATGAAGGCCAGCGCCACACAGCCCACCACAACGGTAGATGGCAGGAACCATAGGCTGCCCTGGATGGCGTTCCAGCAGTTCTTCAGGCGAGCTACCATGTAGGGTGCTTCTCCTCTGCTGAAGATGCAGTGGCAAGAGGCGTGCCTTTGGTTAGTTGTTAGTTGTTAGTTGTTAGTGTTAGTTGTTGGTTGTCAGTGGTTAGTGGTTAGGCTCTAGCATCCCTCAGGCCGTAGCTGGGTAGAAGTAGCGCAAGTGCCAAACGCGGTGACCGCTGTTCCCCCTGTCATCCTGAGCGCAGCGAAGGATCTCAGATGCTGGCTTAACCCCATGCTGAACGTCCAACATAATGGCACACGTTGAACAGCATCCTTACTCACCTTCTTGAGATCCTTCGCTGCGCTCAGGATGACAGGGTGGGGCTTTCGGTGCTAATTTCGTTACCTGTACGACTTTGACGCTTGTCTGCATACAACTATGGAAGGTTGCCCAGGCGGTCGGGCGGCTGCT
>JALZHI010000031.1 GCA_030913985.1 Chloroflexota bacterium
GTGCTGAGTAGAGCAAACTAACCTAGTCTTCATCACTTGGAACTCGGAACTCGGAACTCGGAACTCGGAACTCCGTCTACCAGTAGCGATCTTCCAGGGGCGCGCCGGGGCTGCGAGGGGGCTTTTTGCTGTTGAGGTAGCTTTGCAGGATGACCGAGGCGGCCACGGCGTCTATCTGCTCTCGCACCTTCCTGGGGTGCACGCCCTGGTCCAGCAGGATGCGCTCGGCCTCCACGCTGGTGAGGCGCTCGTCAATGTACTCTACCGGCAGACCGGAGGCGGCTTGCAGCGTTTCACCGAACTTGCGCGCCCGGTTGGACATGGTGCTGGGGTCACCGCTCATGTGCAGGGGGTCGCCTACCACAACCATCTCAGCGCCAAGCTCCTGTGCCAGCTCTACTATCCGCTTTACGTCCACGTTGAGCGACACGCTCTGCACCGTCTGGAGGGGGCGGGCCAGCAGCCCCAATTCGTCGCTGACCGCCACGCCGATGCGCCGTTTGCCTATGTCCAGGGCCAACACTTTCATGGATTTTGGGTTTTGGGTTTTGGACCCTTCGCTTCACTCAAGAGCAAGTTTTGGATTTGTGGGGTGGGGTCGTAGTTGTGCCATTCTATGCAGGGGGCGTCTTTGAAGCGGTGGGACATGGTGTTGAGGGCTTGCTCGTTGTTGTCCACCAGGATGAAGCGCCTGCCGAGTTCGAGGCACGCCGCGCCGGTGGTGCCGCTGCCCGCGAAGAAGTCGAGCACGAGGTCGCCGGAGTTGGACGAGGCCAGCAGGATGCGGCGCATGATGCCGAGGGGCTTCTGGGTGGGGTAGCCGGTCTTTTCCTTGCCGTTAGTGGGCACTATAGTGTGCCACCAGACCGAGGTCGGGGTCTTGCCCCGCGCGGCCTTTTCGGGGCCTACCAGTTCGGGGGCCATGTAGGGGATGCGGTCTACCGCGTCGGCGTTGAAGGTGTAGCGGTCGGGGTCTTTGGCGTAGAGCAGGATGTTGTCGTGCTTGGCGGGCCACTTGCGGGTGGTGCGCGCCCCGTAGTCGTAGGCCCAGATGATCTCGTTTAGGAAGCACTCGCGCCCGAAGATGCCGTCCAGCAGCAGCTTGCAGTAGTGCACCTCACGGTAGTCGATGTGGAAGTAGAGGCTGCCGGTGGAGGAGAGCACCCGGTGGGCTTCGAGCAGGCGGGGCTGGAGGAAGGCCAGGTAGTCGTCAAAGGCGTCTCTGTACGCTTGCGTGGCAAGGTTGACCGTTTCGTACCGGCGGCCACCGAAGCCGGTCCTGTTGCCGTGCTCAGAGCGCACCGTTTGCAGTGAGTTGCGCTGCTGCTTCTTGCCGGTGTTGAAGGGCGGGTCGATGTAGATGAGGTCCACCGAGGCGTCAGGCATGGCCTGTAGCACGGGGAGGTTATCGGCGTAGTAGATGTGGTTGTTCACACCTCAGTCTCGTTTAGCCTTACGCATTACTAGAATACGCTCGAACTTAGTCGTCTTGGTGTCGCGCCGTGAACGTCGTTCATCGGGTATCAGGTCATCATATATCGTATCTACATCGAACCTTTGATTTGTCGTCTCAATAGCAAGTTCTGCCAATATTTCGGCAGTGCGATGTGTCTGCCCGTCCCGACTCACATCGCCCAGAACCAGGATGCAGTAACCTCCTGGCCGTAGTACTCTATCCATCTCGATCAGACAAGCTGACATTTGCGGTAGATACACTTTGCTATTTGCAGTGAGACTCTTATCTAGATCCTTCCAGTTTTCACAGCCAAGAAACCACAACCGCAGCCGATTGTCACGAGCATAATCTAGCGCGCCAAAATAGGGGGGGCTTGATATAATACTGTCTACAGACTCGGACTGGATAGGTAGGTGCATAGCATTTTCCTGTGAGACTGTGAATTTTCTCTGTTCCCATCCCGCAGGGAGCATGTGTCTCCGGTATGCCCTTCTCACCTTAGCTATTAATCTGGATCGTATATCCCTGTATTCGTACATCTTTGGGAATTGGTCCCTGGGATATTTACTTTCTCGCAGGTATGGTACGAGATGGCTTGCCGGATATGACAGGAATCCCGGTCGTACATGTTGTAAAATTCCGAGTAAACAAGCAGTAAGGAAATAATCTTCGCGCTGATGCAATATATGAAAGGCTGCAACTACTTCGCGCAAGGTATCAGGATGGAAGAAGCTGCTTACCCATACGGGTACTAGACTCAAATCGACAGTAGGCGCTTGTGCTTCAACTTCATCTAGTAGCTTAATGGTTCTCTCAAGGGCTAAAGTCTCACTGCCAGGTGTTTCTAGTTTTCCCCTTGTCAGTACGTATGCATATGGGCTGAGGTCGTTTGCCCAAGCCACTCTGCCCGCTAGGGCAGCTTCCAACGGCACAACCCCAGAGCCAGAGAACGGGTCAAGCACCACGTCACCAGGGTGTGAGTACAGACGGATCAGGGATCGCGCCATTCCTGATTTCATCTTGCCCACATATGGTGAGAGCTGTTGAACAGTGCTTTCGCGGCCATTGAATGAGCCATGCCACAGGCTCGCATTTAACTGATCTATCTCTGGCTCATCAAATAAGTATAGTTGCCTTGCTTCTTTGATAGTGTTTCTGGTAGTGCTCATTCGCTTACGCTCCATGGTTTGGACCGAAGCGTATCTATCACTTGTCCCCTATAGACAATGTTTGTCTCGCTTCTTACCATTTGGTCACTGAGTCTTACCAGCTTTATGATGACCTGCCAGATATGTCTATCCACTTCTGGTGGCTTGATCCCAAATACGTCTAATATGCCATTGGGTAGGCTGAGTGTTTCTAGGCTATGTACTGGAGGCTCTGGGTCATCAAGAAGAGGTATGCGCTGAGGGAAGAGAAACATGTCAGGTGCAGTCTGAAGGCCCATCTGGTCTTCAAATCCTGGATACTTCGGGCATGGCCGTGCTCTTGTCCCACAGAGCACATCTTTGAAGAACAACATATCGACATGCTTATGTCGCTTGACCATTTCGCCCACTATGCGCCCGACTATGGCCTTGGCTCCATGAGAAGGTTGGTTGACTATAGCACCATCCAGGTGGCACCATATCGCGAACTCGCTGGCCCACCTGGGGCGTACCGATATATTGATGCTGTTTCCCTCGCCTCCTTTGACTTCTACTGCGGCGAAGCGATCAGGATTGTGATCTAGAACTATTGTGAAGTCGTGTCTGCCACTCCCTCCTGAGTATTGATAATCTGCAATGTTGCCTTTCTGCTTCAATTCTTCTAGCACTAACCCTACTAGTCGTTCACGTCCCACCTTTGAAGACGCTATAAACGTGCCTCGAATACTTTCTACTGCTGAACGGAACACTAGCCCCGACTTGTAATCCTCCGGTTGGATACTGTGTTGCAGCAGAACATCTGGATGCAAGGTGTCCAGGTTTGTTAACAGGTTTACTGTGGGTAGTACCTGTTCAACGACTCGTGGGTTGTGTCTGCATGGAAGTACCAAGACGCCGCTCCTATTCTACAAGAACAACCACTAAGACACTGGCTGCCCATTATAACGTTACCTCTGGCTGCTGGGGTCGGGCCGCAGGCTAGGGGCTGAGAGGGCCGGTGCGTAGGAGACGCCGGTGCCTTCGTCTATGGTGATGCGGGTGGAGTCGCTCGGCAGCTTGTCTATACTGAGCCAGAGCACGTTCGCCTGGATGGCCGAGGCGTTCACGTACTCACCGTATCGCTCGCTGATGAGGCTGCGGGCTTTGGCTATCTCCTTCCCGGTGACCAGCACGCGTATCTGCTCCTTGAGCGTGGGGGTGACGGTGAAGTTCACGCGGGCGCTGGCCGAGGTGCTGTAGGTGATGCGTCCCTGCACGGCGTCAATAGCCTGGAACGCGGGCGGCTCGTAGCGTATCGTGTTCTCGTCGAGCACCGGCCCTACCGTGTCGGGCATCATGTCCACCTGGTCGCGGATTGCGTCAAACACCGCTTTCTGCACGTCGCCCTTGTTGTAGCTGAAGGCACTCACGCTGGTCGTGACCACCACGCTCACCGCTTCACCATCCTGGTTGGCGTTGAGGCTGGAACTTGCCACGACCTCTCCGAACTTCACCGTCTGCGTAATCAACTCGTGCCCCGGCGGCACCTGGGCGAGCAGCAGGCCCAGCGCCCGGTCCTGGTCTAGCGCCTTCTTGTTCAGGTCCGACACGAGCGTATCTATGTCCTGCTGGGTGACCACCTTCAGCGTTTCGGTGCCGCCACCTTGCAGGGCCGCGCGGTTAGTCCATTCGAACGCACCATTGTCGCTTACGCCCCGTATTTGCTCGGCGGGTACGTTGCCATCAGGGCCTTCAACCGTGGCGGCTACCTGCAAATCAACCTGGCCGAAGCTGGCCCCAAAGATAGTGGGTGGCAGGACGCCGCCCTGGGTGATTTCCACGACAACGCCGCTAGGGGCCTTGAACTGCATGCCCCTGGCTATGGTGATGGGGTTGCTGGTGCGGTTCGTAAAGTGCAGCACGCCCTCGCCGCGCCCCTTCGCGATGGTGCGGGAGCCGGTGGCGGGGGCCGTACCCTCCTCCACTATGCTGGCGCTTCTCTGCGTGGACGTGAGCGAATAGGTGCTGATGACTCCGCCCATGCCCGTCTGCTCCACTGGTGTCGCCAGCCCCGCCCGTCCGGCAGTGCCTGGGGTGATAAGCACGGGCACCTCTATCTGCAATCCGACCAGTTCCTTCTTTAGCGGAGTTATCTCGACGGTACCCTCCGGCAGGTATATCCACGCGTACGTACCTGCACCCACGAAGGCGAGCAACAACAGCACGAGCACGCCCGTGACGACACGCAGCGCGGTGAAGCGGCGTATCTTGCGCACCGTGGCTTGCCCTTCGAGCTTGACGTAGGCGGCGGCTTCTTCGTCCGTGCGGCGGGCCTTGATGCGCCCCGATTCCGTGGTGGACACCAGGGGCAGGGGCACGTCGAACCTGTCGCCCGTAATCGAGGGCAGCGAGGGGTCGGTGATGATGGTGGGTTGTAGCTGCCCTGTGGCCCTCGGTTTGGTGCGGGGCGAGGGCACGCCGGACCGGGACAGCGGGAGCGACAGGTGGGGGTGGGCGGGCTTGCTACCGTTCCCGCTTGCGCCGTTGCCCTCCTGCGCGTTCGCCGGGTCGCTGGGGTGGTTCAACCAGGTGGAGGTTGTGCTAGGCACCGGGTAGACGTAGCCCGACGGTGAGAGCACCCACTCCGGCTTGTCGGGGAACGGGCCTAGCACCCTGGGCGGGCCGAGGGGCAGGGGCGAGGTAGGCTGCTCCGTATCCTGCTCGGTCACCGAGCCTGGCGACTCGTAGTAGTCGTGGTCGTCGGGCACGCTCTCGACGTAGAAGCCTAGCACGCGGGCCAGGCTGGCTATCGTGGGATCCGGCGAGGCGATTGACACATGCACGTCGCGGCCGCTGTGCAGCTTGCCCAGCGCCAAGAAATCGTGGGTCGAGTGGAACGCCGTGCTGCCCCTGGGC
The DNA here is from genome assembly GCA_030913985.1 of Chloroflexota bacterium. GTDB lineage: Bacteria > Chloroflexota > Chloroflexia > QHBQ01 > JADMIH01 > JADMIH01. The sequence goes on from JALZHI010000031.1 coordinate 5,500, forward strand.
AGGATGAGCACCACGTTCGGAGTGCGCGCCAGGGCGTCCTCCACCTTTTCCAGGATGGTGGCAAGCGGCTCGTCCGGCTCGGCAGTGACGAACTCGGCGGTATAGAGTGTGTGATCGAACTCGCTTTCGCTCTCTAAAGGACCCATTGGCGGTGCCGGTGGTTAGTTGTTAGTTGTTAGTTGGATAGCACGGTTAAACGGCCCGCGTCCGTGTGGGGGCGGGTAGTCTCTCATTATATACATTAAGAAGGGGATGCTCGTGTAATATCCACCAATTGTGAGTATACCCCGAACATTATGGGATAACGTGCGGGTAGTAACTCTAGAAGGCCTTCTAACAACCGGTATACGCAGGAGAGATAGATGGAGGAGAGGGAGGCGGTCGCCAGGCTCAAGCGCGGGGACATTGGCGGCCTGGAGGTCCTGGTAACGAAGCACCAGGTGAAGGCAGTGCAGGCGGCCTACCTTATCGTGGGCGACTATGCGCTCGCTGAAGACGTTGCCCAGGGCGCTTTCCTCCGCGCCTACGAGCGGATAGCCTCCTTCGACGGCGCTCGCCCGTTCGGCCCCTGGTTCATGCGCCTGGTGGTGAACCGGGCCATCTCCGTAGCTGGTGGCAGGCACGACCTTTCCTTCGAGGCGCACGCTGATGACGAGGGTATTTTGCCCAGCCCCGATCCCGGCTTGCAGGAGATGTTGGAGAGGTCTGAGACCAGGGACGAGATACTCGCCGCGCTGGAGAAACTCTCGCCAGGGCAGCGCGCGGCCATCGTGATGCGCTACTTCCTGGATCTGAGCGATGCGGAGGTGTCACAACGTTTGGCTGTGCCGCCCGGCACGGTGCGCCGCCGCCTCCACGATGCACGGCAGCGGCTGCGCAGATTGCTGACCGTCTAATCGTAAATAGGTACGAGGCGCGAGGAAGCGCTCTCGTGCAACACAAACGGAGAACCACAATGGATGAGGATTTTGTGAGGCGCGTGCTCCGCGAGCACGCCGAGACCAATATGACAAAGCAGCCGGACCTGTGGCCCGCGCTGAGCAGGCAGATACAACCGCAACATAGACCTTCGGGTAAGGAGGAACTGATGCGTACTCAATTTAGCGTGCGACCGCTGCTGGTGGCAGGCTTGCTGGTCGTACTGTTGGCTGTGGCTATAGGGGCCGCGACGCTTCTCAACCAGCCCAGGCCGGCAAGCGCCGCGGAGGTGATTGCTAAGGCCAGGCAGGTAGCCCAGAACGATCAGGCGGGCGTGCAAACCTTTCACGGCGTCATGACGCACTGGTTCATAAGCCACGAGCCTGCGGGGGCGATTGTTGAAGGCCGTAGCGAGGAGTGGTACCAGGCCGAGCCTCCCAGGTACATTAGCAAAGGCACGTTCCACAGGTCAGATGGCTATGAGTATGAGACCATGAGCGGCTCGGACGAGGAATACACCTACCTGGCGCACGAGGAAGACGAGACTTTGGTCCTCGGAGAGGGTGGTGTGCTGGAGAATGGTGTGCTGAAGCGGCCAATTGACCCGGAGCATGCTAGTATATTCAGCCCGTACGATTGGGTGGAACGGATGGGCAGCACCGGCAAAGGAAACGGTACAAACGCGCAGAAGTATAACCACCTCGACCTGTTCGATATAGCTCTTCTAGGCACCGAACAGACAAACGGCCGGGACGTGTACGTCCTGGAACTCACCGCCAACCCGGCGGGGAGAGGCTATCCACACGTGCGGGTGCCGAATCCTAAGTCCAAGTTGTGGGTAGACCAGCAACTCTTTTTCATTCTGCGTAGTGAAGCCTACAATGCGAACGGTGAGGTGGTGGCGCGCGGCAGTTTTGAGACCATCGAGTTCAACCAGCCCCTGGACCCCGCTGTTTTCGACTTCTCATCTCCAGCCGATAAGTAGCCTACCTGGCGGTACATAGCAGCCGGTCATCCTGACCGGCTTTACAGGAAGAGGTAGCTTGTGTGCGAGTCATCGCATCTGCTACCTCTTCTTTTGCTTGCCTCCGATTGTGCCCACACCCCGAACAGAATCGGGAGGTTGCAGCTAATATATGGCAGAAGGACCTTCAAGAGAAAAGTACAGGCAGGAGGGGGCATGGAAGACGCAGAAGCCGTGGCGCGACTCAAGAGGGGCGACATTGAGGGCCTGGAGGTATTGGTGCGCCGCTACCATGCTCAGGCTGTGCAGTCCGCATACCTGGTCCTTGGCGATTGGGCGCGAGCGGAGGACGTGGCGCAAACAGCTTTCGTGACTGCCTACGAGCGGATATCGACCTTCGATAGCTCCCGGCCTTTCAAGCCCTGGTTTCTGCGCAGTGTGGTTCATGGTGCATTGAAGGTGGCTCGTGCCAGGCGTGACGTCTCCTTCGAGGCGCATATGGAGAGCGGCTCCGGCGAGATTCCAAGCCCTGAACCGGGAGTCGTGGAAATACTGGAGGCGGCTGAGACCAGGGAAGAGGTTCTGGCCGCCCTGGACAAGTTGTCTCCGGGACAGCGGGCCAGCATCGTCATGAAGTACTACCTGGACCTGAGCGATGTGGAGGTGTCGGAGCAACTGGCAGTGCCTCCGGGCACCGTGAGACGCCGGTTGCACGACGCTCGCAGACGACTGCGCAAGCTGCTGCCCACGTACTAGCAAGAGCAATGAGTTCACCAAGAAGATTATCGAGGCCGGACATACAGGCTGCACGCACCATCTGGTGCGTAAGGAGATGGCAATGAGCGAAGACTTCGTAAGGTCCGTGTTGAAGGAGCATCTGCAAAAGAACATGCCCAACACGCAGGACCCCTGGCTTGCGATCAGGGGAAGAATACAAGCCGAGAAGGCTGAACGCCCCTCTATGTGGGCGGCCAGACTGAGGCCCATGAGTGGGGCCGTTGCCGTGGCGGTAGCGTTTCTACTGGTAGTGGCCGGGACGTTGCTCTTTCTGGAGCAGCCCAGGCCGGCCGGCGCGGAGCAGATTTTCGCACAGGCGGTGAAGGTATCGAAGGATGGCCCCGCCGGTGCGATACGTAGCGGGTATGTAATGGTGCAATCCCGCTCGCGCGTTCTTGACCCGCACGGCACCGTAACGGACGCGGTGAGGGAGGGCCGCACCGAAACGTGGTACGAAGCACCTGACAAGGTATTCAGCCACTCGCGCTCCCGGACGCCGGAGGGCATAGAGGCAGAAGGCATGACGCTTGAGGACGGCCACACGTTGTATGCGACACTCTCAGGGCATGAAGAGGTGCGTATAATGAAGCCGAGGCCGGGCGGTACCAGGATATTCAGCCCGCTCGATACAGAGCAGCTATTCGCCGGCCCTACGCACTTGGGGCCGGTCGAGAAGCCCTATACGGTGACGCTGGTAGGCACCGAGCAAGTGGCGGGACGGACTGCCTACGTGTTGGAATGGAATGTTACGCCTGAAGTGCTAGGGGCTGAAGCCGGTAACGACTTCTCCCTGGTCCGGCACAAGTATAGGCTGTGGATCGACCGGGAATTCTACCTGGTCCTAAAGCTGCAAGCCTGGAACAGAGATGGGGTATTGATTGACGAAAGCCAGGTGGAGGCACTCGAACTGAATAAGCCCGTAGACCGGGCGCTATTTGAGTTCGATCCCCCGGCAGGCTACGTGGTGGCCGATACGCGTCCGGCGAGCGCCAATGACGTGGCAGCAGGGTGGCGGGAGGTTTCCAGGGAGCTGACTGTTACTCTTTACGAGTCTCATGATACCGCCGACGATGCGCTGGAATTGCGCAAACCCTACTATGTCACCACACAGGGGGTTGTCACACAGGCATTAGTGCGGGCAATCAAGGATCGAGAGGTGTTGCATGCAGTCGTCGTACAAGGTCCGCCGTCTGCGATAGACGAGAGTCGCCTGGGTAGCAGCGCTCCGGTGTCGGTTGGCACCAGGGAAGGCCGTCTCTACAAGCGCAATGAAGCATACTACCTCGTGTTCGACATCGAAGGTACTCGCATTATGCTGTACTCGTCAAATGTGAGCGAGGACGGTTCGGTCGAACGCGATTTGGTGCGGATAGGCGAGTCGCTGGTGCCGGTGGGCAAGAAGTAGCGGCGAAGCGAGCCAAAGCAAAAGGTCGCAGCGATGATGAGGGCGCGATGTATCGCGCTCTCCTTTTTAGCCGGAGAACCAGGGGCTGCGGGACGGCTCTCTTTCGGCCAGGGCGGCGCGCTGCACCTTTTCCCGCAGGTCGCGCACGTGGGCGGTCTCGGCTGAGAACTCGGCCCCGGTCAGGATGATGATGACCGAGACGTAAATCCAGGTGAGGATGGCGACTATCGCCCCTACGGTGCCGTAGACCGCGCTGTAGGTGGCGAAGGTCGAGCCTAAGTAGAGGGCGAACCCTTCCTTGGCGAGCGACCAGATGCAGGCGGCGAGCAGGGCGGCGCGCCATACGTCATGAAGCCCGACGGTGCAACGCGGGATGTAGCGGTAGAGCAACAGCAGACCGAGGAATACCACGCTCGTGGAGGCCGCGAAGCTGATGAGCACCCACACGAAATCCGTGCCTGGTACGTCGCCCAGTAGATAGGTAGTGAATGCACGGGTGGCGGTAAGTCCCGCGGAGACCATCAGCGACACAAGCATCAGCGCGGAGACGGTCACGATCATGAAGAAGCTGGTGAGTTTCGTGACGAAGATGGAGGGCATCTTCTCGGACTTCCAGGCGCGATTGATCGCCTTGTCTATCGCGTCGAAAGCGCCGGTGGCGGTGAAGAAGAGTATTACCGAGCTGAACAGGGCTGACCAACCCGCGAAGTCGCGCTTTTGGATTACCTCTTTGAGCGTCTCCGTAAGGAACTCGGACAAACTGGGGGCGAACCGTCCCACCCGCTCAACGATGAAAGCATAGGCATCTTCGGTCTTGACGAATTGCCCGGCAATGGTGACGCCTAGCAATATGGCCGGGAAGAGGCTGAAGAAGGCATAGTATGTGACGGCTGCGGCCAGGTAGCCTACATCGTCTTTGACGAATTCTCTGGCGGTGGCCTTCACCACCGTTACGAACTCTCTACGGTCCATCGAGGGCTTGCAGGTTGCGCTCTATGATCTCTTCGGGGTTGCCACCAAGTTGAGAGAGTTCTTCCGCCATATCGAGTATGATGCGCACGCCTTCGAGGTTCACCCCGCCGTTGGTGAGGTGCCGGATGAACTGGAAGCGCTGGATGTCGCGCTGGGAGTAGCGGCGGCGGTTGCCTTCGGTGCGCGAGGGGATGACCAGTTTCTTCTCTTCGTAGATGCGCAGCGTGCGCGGGTGGAGGCCAAGCAGGTCGGCGGCCACTGAGAGGGTGAAGATAGGGCGGTCTGCGGTAATCTGGAAGCGTTCCTGCGAGCCGCCGCCTCCGCCGCGCCGTCCGCGCCCCTTGCCCTTCGCGGGAGACTGCCCATCGCCACCCGACCCCGTCGTCCGCGTGTCATTATCGACAGTGTCCGTGAGGCCGCCATCGTCGGTGGAGGGTACCTGTCCCTCAAGCATGCCCTCGCTCAACTGGTCGGTGTCGGTGTTCTTATCGCGTTTGCCGCCCGATTGCATGTAAGCATAGCCGATTCGCCCCATTTTCCACCTCGCCCCGCACGTACGTAGCTAATTTTGATACCAAGGCTAGTATATACATGTGCAATACCATTGTCAATATAATGGGCAGTCATGTTGCCACTAAAAAGGCTGCCATAGCATCAGCAGTGTTGCTATAGCAGTACCGCTGCATGGTCATGCCACCTGCTATTGTCCATCCTTGCGCATTGCTCCGCACTATCGCAATTACAGCATCCAAGCCTCACATTGTCATTCTGAACGCAGTGAAGAATCTCGTCCTCAAGCACCCAAAGCTGCCACTTTCGTTCAGCAACTGGGTTCCAAACGAAAGGGAAACACCTTCGTGAGGGACGAGATTCTTCACTGCGTTCAGAATGACAAAGGGGGGCTTTGGGTGCCTGGTCAGCGTCTTTGGGTGCCAAGACGGTGCTGCTTGACTTACCAATGGGGGCCAATAGGGAGAGAGCGCTTGCTGGCGAGTTCATAGCAAAAGAGGCAGGCCCTGTAATGGTAGCCTGCCTCTTTTGCTGGACTTTGGTGCGGGTGCCGGTTATTGGCCTAGTTTAGCGGCCACAAAGGGGACTACCTGGGCGAGGGCGGCGTCCAGACCAGAGGGGTCTTTGCCGCCACCCTGAGCCATATGGGGAGCGCCGCCGCCCCTGCCTCCTATGGTGGGGGTGATCTCCTTGATGATATCGCCTGCCCGCACGCCCCGCTCTACTACGTCTTTGGTGACCATCGCCAGCAGCTTAGGCTCGTCGTCTATGACGGTGCCGAGGACCACCACACCCGACCCTAGCTGGTCGCGCAGGTGGTCGCCGGTCTCGCGCAGGGCGTCCATGCTGGAGGCGGTGGTGCGAGCGGTGAGCACTTTCACTCCGCCGACTTCCTGCACTTGCTGAGTCATGCCTCCGGTCTCCCCCCTGGCTATGCGGCGCTCCAGGTCCTCGATGCGACGGTGAGACTCGCGGAGTTGGGCCTGCAAGCTGTCCACCAGTTCGAGGCTGCGGCCCACGTTGCCCCCTGCCCCCAGGCGGGAGGCCACGTTGTTGAGCATAGCCCGCCGCTCCTGGGCGTACTCCACGGCAGCTTCGCCGGTGACAGCCTCGATGCGGCGCACGCCCTGGCCGATGGAGCCTTCATAGGTGATGAAGAAAGGCCCAATCTGGCCGGTGCGCTCGACGTGGGTGCCTCCGCAAAGCTCCTTGCTCTCGTAGCCGGGGATGCGGACCAGGCGCACCACGTCGCCGTACTTCTCCCCGAAGAGGGCCATAGCGCCCTGGGCTATGGCTTCCTTCAGGGCTAACTCGGCGGTCTGCACCGGGTAATCGGCGCGAATCTGCTCGTTGACGATGCGCTCCACCGTGAGCAGTTCTTCCTGGCTCATAGGCGCGTTGTGGCTGAAGTCGAAGCGCAGGCGACCCGGCTCCACGACCGAGCCTTTCTGGTGGACGTGGGTGCCGAGCACGTCGCGCAACGCCTTGTGGAGCAGGTGGGTGGCGGTGTGGTTGCGCATGGTGGACCAGCGGGTAGAGCCGGGTATGTGGGCCTGCACCTCCGCCCCGGTGCGCAACGTGCCCTCGACTATGCGGCCCCTGTGCACTATAACACCGCCGACGGGACGCTGCACGTCGGTGACTTCCATGCGGCCGCCTTCCCAGGTGAGCGTTCCTTTGTCGGCTACCTGGCCTCCGCTTTCGGCGTAGAAGGGCGTCTGGTCGAGCACCACTTCTACTTCGTTGCCTTCGCCAGCAAGGTCTACCAGGGACGATGGACGATGGACGATGGACGATGGTGGGTTGCCGTTCTCTTGTCTATCGTCCGTCGTCTGTCGTCCATCGTCCTGCACAATGATCCCCAGCACCCTTGAGGAAGGCGAACCGTAGCCGTTGTCGAGGGTGGCGTAGTCGTAGCCCAGGAAGGTGGTCGGCTGCTTGCCTGCGGCCTGCTGGTAGATGTCGAGGTTCTGGCGGTCGCCTGCCTTGAGAATGGTACTGCGCTTGCTGCGCTGCTGTTCCTCCTGCAAAGCCTCCTCGAACCCCGCTTCATCTATTTCCAGGCCGCGCGACACGGCCTCGTCCTTCATAATATCCTTCGACAGCCCATGGGTGCCGTAAAGCTCGAACATCTCCCTGCCGGGGAAGACCTCACCGGGCTTGAGGGCCAGCCTGTTGACTATCTGCTCGAACTGGTTGAGGCCGGCGATGATGGTGCGGGCGAAGCTCTCCTCTTCCCGGCGCAGGGCCTCCAGGATGAAGTCGCGGCGCTGGCGGATTTCGGGGTAGACCTCGCCCATGTTCTCGATGATGACGTCAGCTATCCGGCCCATGAACGGCTCGGTGAGGCCCAGGCGGCGGGCGTGGACCATAGCGCGGCGCATCACCCGGCGCAGCACGTACTCTCGCAGGGTGTTGCCCGGCAGCACGCCCTCGCCAATCAGGAAGGTGGCGGCGCGGGTGTGGTCGGCTACCACGCGGTAGGAGATGATGTTGCGCTCGCGCTCCTCGTGGGTCTGCCCGGTTAGCTCCTGTACCTTGTCGAGGATGTAGGTGAACAGGTCGGTCTCGTAGCTGGAGGGGACGCTCTGCATGACCGTGGACATGCGCTCGAAGCCCATGCCCGTATCGACGCCGGGGTGTTCCAGGGGCACCAATGTGCCGTCGCCGGGCTGGTCGAACTGCATGAAGACGAGGTTCCAAATCTCGAAGAAGCGGGCCTCGTTAGTGCCGGGGTTATCGCCGTCCTCGCCGCGCTCAGGGTAGAAGTCCCAATAGATCTCGGTGTTGGGGCCGCAGGGGCCGGTGTCGCCCATAGCCCAGAAGTTGTCCTCCTTGCCCAGGCGGGTAATGCGCTGGGGCGGCACCCCAGCGACCTCCTGCCATAGCTCGAACGACTCCTCGTCGTCCAGGTAGATGGTGGGCCAGAGGCGGTTGGGGTCGAGGCCGAAGCCGCCCTGCTCCTGCGGCGTGGTGAGCAAGTCCCAGGCGTAGGTGATGGCCTCGCGCTTAAAATAGTCGCCAAAGGAGAAGTTGCCGAGCATCTCGAAGAAAGTCTGGTGCCGGATTGAGGGGCCGACGTTTTCGAGGTCGTTGTGCTTGCCCCCGGCCCTCATGACCTTCTGGGAGGTGACGGCGCGCGTGTAGGGGCGGGTCTCGTTGCCGAGGAACACGTCCTTGAACTGCACCATGCCCGCCGTGGTGAAGAGGAGGGTGGGGTCGTTGCTGGGCACGAGGGAGGAGGAGGGCACATGGGTAGAGCCAACCTTCTCCACGAAGTAGCGGATGAAGCGGTCGCGAATCTCCCCGCTCGACATGTAGGCTGGGTTTGGGAACTCGGATTGTGAGCTGCGGATTTGGTCGTCTAGCTGGGTCATGGAGGCTCCGGGAAGGAATTACGAACTACGAATTGAGAGTTACGCGTTACGCGTTACGAATTACCAATTACCTTGTGCTGCCCTTACTTATATGTATGAGGTGGAGGGTATAGTACAGGCCATTGTACCGAGGGGCGGCGGTGGGCGTCAAGGGACAGCGGGTGGAGAGGGAGCCATGCGCGGGACGTAGAGGCTGGTACGGAGGTACGAGGCTTGAAGGGCTTTGCGTAGGAGGGAGGAGGTGCCGTGAGCGCAGAACGGTCGCGAGATGTTGATAGTGCCGACCCGGTTGCAGACCAGGCTTCGTCTTGCCTGCGTGGTTGCGGCGCCCAGGTTGTGGGTAGGCTGCTCGGCGGCTTGGCGCTGGCAGGCACCGGGGCGGGCATGGGGCTGCTGATAGAGTATATAGGAGCGCCCCTTACCTTCGCTTCGTTATTCGTATTGGTGGTGGTCCTGTTGGAGTTCTGGCCGAGAGCGCCGCACCCGCCCAGGTCGCCGTACCGGTGGCTTTACTATGGCCCAATCGCGGGGCTTGTGGTGTCGCTATGTTACGCCGCCTACCTGAAGGTGCAGGACTCGGAGGACACGGGTTGGTGGGCGTTGGTTGCCGTGGTGTCGCTGGTTTTGCTGGGTCTGGCGGCGAAAATCGATAGGTGGCTGAGGAAAGTGAGCGAGCACTAGTGTGGCATGGCTTGCCTAAATAGTGCGTTCTGCCCAAAAAGTAGGTGAGTTGCCCAAAAGACTGTTTGCAAGGTTCTGTATCATAATATCTGTGTGCTCATTCAGTCCATTTACGAGTTGGGGATTGCTCCGAACTTTGAAACTAAGCCATGAAACAACGCAACCAGAAGCCGAACTCTCCTGACTGGCGCAACATTGCGCTGACCACTGCATCGTATGTAGGCCTGGTGGCTCTCGCTATGTTGGCAGCATGTGTATGGTGGAACGTCTTTGTTCTCTGGCTTGACTAACGCAATGAGCGGTCCTTGCAAACTTTCGCAAGTGTAGTTCGTGTGCCGAGTATCCCAAGAAATCCCCAGCTACGCGCGAAACGCGACGCAAAAGCCTACTACGGATAACACACCCGTAGTAGGCTTTTGCTTTTTGCCTGTTTTATCGCCCGCGCTACCGAGCGGTAGGCGTGGAGTAGAGGTCGTTCACCGCCTGGAACAGTTGCTCGAAGCGGTTGAGCGTGCCCGCGTCTATCTTGCTGGGAGGCAGCGGGTTGGAGACCAGGTGGCTGGCGACGACGTAGGGGTCGTAGATGCCCGACTGGCTGAGTTGCAGCCCCTTCTCCAGCACGTACTGCGACAGGCGGCTCCTGATGCCGTCGCCGGGGGGCAGGTCGCGCTCGTCTACCGTCTGCCCGCCAAGCTCCTCCTTGTAGGCCGCGTTGAACAGCTTCAGGTAGAGGCCGGGGGACAGCAGGTCCTCGATGCTGGCGGTGGAATCTACCGCTGAGGCGGTTAGCGTCCCAGTGCCATTGCCGCTGCTGCTGCCGTTGCTCGCGTTGCTGCCCTTACTGCCACCACTCTTGCCGCTAGCCTTCTCTTCGGGCCGGAACATCGCGTAGCTGAGCACTCGCCTCTCGGTCAGAGTATCCGACATCGAATGGTCGCCGCCCGTGGTGTCGCCGTTGCCGTTGGCGTTCGCGCTCACATGGTCCGTGTTGCTCGACAGGACCGCAAGCTCGGCCTCTCCCGCGTCCAGCAGGGCCATGAAGGTGGAAAGCCTGCCAAGGCCACCCATCGGCACCACCGTGACGTCGCCGCGCAGGGCCGTCCGGCGCTGCTTGTCGAGCAGGGCAGAGAAGTACTTCAGGTAGAGCATGTCGGCGGGGCTTTCCACCAGCAGGTTGCGGTTGGCGGTAAACAGGTTCTCGGTCAGCCTGTAGCCGAGCGCCACCTGCAACGGGTAGAGGGTCTTGTTCTGCGACTCGCCTACCTTGTTGGAGATGACAGAGCCTTCGGTCCTGGCCTCCACCGTGCGCACCTGGTAGAGCCTCTTGGTGGGCACCATGAAGGGCGAGTGGGTGGTATACATGATCTGGTGGTCCCGTGCCAGGTCTTCGATGTAGCGCAGGAAGTCAGCCTGGGCGAGCGCGTGCAGATTCAAGCCCGGCTCGTCCAGCAGCAGGATCAGGTCGGCGTTGGTGCCCAGGTGCTGCTTGATCGAGTCGAACCAGACTATGAAGCTGAAGAACCAGACGAAGCCCCTCGACCGCTGGCTGAAGGGCACGCTCACGCGATGCCTGCGGTCGCGGATGCGGATGTAGAGGTTGTTGCCCTGGTTGAAGGGCGGCGCGTCGTGCGGGTCCTCCCTGATGTCGAACTCGACCTCAAGCTCCTGGTTCTGCTTCCAATACTCGAACACCTTGTCGGTGATCGAGTTGGAGATGGCTTCCAGCTTGGCTTTGACGCTCTCGTAGCCGTTGGCAATCGTAAGCTGGGTCAGGTCCACCTCGGCCATGCGCAGGAGGCTCAGCACCGTCCTGTCTTCCTCGGCCACACTCTGCCGCTCGACGTGCTGCTGGAGCGTCGGCAGGTTGATCTTGCCGGGCAGCAGGTAGTAGTCATCGAAGTAGAGGAAGCGGGGGATGCGAGGGCCAATTGCACGCGCCCACAGCAGGTAGTTGAGCATGCTGGGCCACGACTCCGGCACCTTGGCGAAGGTGTCCTTCAGGTCGCGGAGCAGTGCCTTGCTGTCGGTGTCGATGGCGCTCGCATCGAGCATGGAGATTAGCTGGCGTATGCTCCCGGCCTCGGCGAGGCGGTTGCCGAGATCGTCCCGCAGGTTGGCCTGGCGCACCTTGTGCTGGATATAGCCTTCCTCCGGCACCTGCAAGGTCACGGAAGAGGTGCCGTCGTAGCGGTGCTGCCTTACGAAGCTAAGCTCGTCGAGCAGGTCGAAGCCTAGCGACTGGTTGATCTGCTCGATCTCGTCAGGCTCAAGTGTATAAGTAAGCTCGGTAACGACGGCGGGGTTGGCCTCGTGCTCCCTGACGTAGGCGTTGAGCCGCTTGCGGGGAAAATCTTCGACCAGGTTGAACTCGGTCTTGTCCACGGGCCGCGACTTGTGCAGCGCCTGCAAGAAGGCGGTCTTGCCCGATTCGTTCTGGCCTACGAGCACCGTCACATTCGGATCGATCTCTACCGGGCCACTGTCCTCAATCGACTTGAACTGTCTGACCTCGGCGGCTGTGAGCAGCATACCTAACTCCTATCTAAGCCTGGAAACTGGGTTGAACTGGGTGCATATGATGACGTTACAAGAAATAGTGCCCGGCCCAAAAGTACCTACGTAGCACACACTATAGCATCCTATATTATACCTTAAAGTGGTACGCCAAATGTGCCGGTTTCGGGTCCCACTTTTCGCGCTCTTTATAGTATAAGAGGGGCTGCAAGTGGGGGTGCGTACCGGCGCGTAGTCGCTACGGATTATAAGGCAAAATGGCCCACTGTGGCTACTGAATATAGCCTGACGAGCCACTTTGTATCACTTCGGGGGTACAACTCAGGGCGTGAGGTAGCAGTTCTCTCAGAATGGGAACAGGAGTGGTGTGAAACCAACGGTAACTACTTTGGCCCTGTTCAGTTGCTCTTTATCCCAACTGACAAGTGGCACGTTCTTTTGTTGGGCCAAAGCTACGTAGACCGAGTCAGCGCCCCTAATGTAGAGACGTGTTGCAATGTCAGCCGCTTCGAGTGCCAAGTCAGAGTCGACGGACACAAACTCTATCCCGCTATTGCTGTTAAGGTAACGTACTATCTGTTGTGCGAGTGCGGGTTGCCGTGTTGCTCGCGCGATCCCTGATGCGACTTCTACCAGAAGCAATTGTGGGGCAATCACAGTACCACCTAACTGAGCATATCGCCGCAACCAGGCTAGACTTGTCGGGTGGTTAGACTCTCCCGCTAGAAGGGCACTGACCCAAACACTGGCATCTACTACAACTGCGAGATGTTGTAGGCCAGGGGCAGGAGGGACGGTCATGAGCCTTAGTCCCTGATGTCACGGACAATCTGAACAGCATCCGCACCGGGGGGCACATGAGGCGCGATTGCTGCTATGAGCCGGTCAAGCTCATCCGGTCTCTCCGTGCTAAGGGCCAGCATGTTTGTGGGTGCATCACCGGGCACAATGCGCGCGATAACCCGCCCAGCAGCGTCTACGACCTCCACTTCCCCACCTTGTTGCACGAGCCGCACAAGTTCGGCTAGCGGGCCTGTCAGGTCCGTTGCGCTGATTGTAGTCATGCTAGCTGCCTCACTCTTCTCCCAACGCAACAAATACTAACGTCGTTAGGAGTATTATAGCAGGCAGCAACAATCGGGCGGCGAACCACTTTGTACGATCCGCGCTGGAAGAGCAGCCACACAAAGTGTATTGTGACTTGCTACCTTTGCTCATCCGGGTACATCTTTATCCGGTCCCAGCGGAAAGGTGTTGCGGTCGGTCGAGGCTCACGCGTGGGTTTGGTAGTGGGGGTGCCTTGCGGATACTGGTGTGAAGGTATTGGAGGAGGGTAAGAGGGCACAGGTGGTGGGTACGTGCCGACAGGGGGCGGGGCCGTTTGCACCGCGTTAGGCAGGTTGAGCGCCCCCCCGGCACGCTGCCCGTTGTTGCTGGCCTGTGTAGACAGCACACCCACTCCGAGGACGAACGCGAAGGCAAGGATAGCGGTGAGGGCAAGTTGTGAGGCGCTGAGCTTTAGCATGGTAGCTTCCTATCCCCTAACTTTGTAGGATGGCGAAACGAAACACTGCACAAAGCATACAGGGGCAGTGGCTTAGCAGTTCACTACAGTATACCATACTCTTTTTACGGCTTATGCGGAGGACGGCTGGAACACGGTTAAAGTCTCTTCGGAGCAATCATCAGGGTTGGAGGGCCGCAGCCAAGCTCCTCTACCACGACTAGCAGAGCACCTTCAACGCGTCAGGTACTCGTGGACCAGCGAGTGGAAGTGGTGCACGCCGTTCTCCCGCTTGACCGAGAAGCGGCCCTGGTCGTACACCCGCGAGGCCAGCCCTCGCTGCACGTTCTCGCAGATGACGATGTCCTCCTGCTGTATCTCGTCGCTGAAGGCCACCGCCTGCTGCACGCCCTCCCAGGCCTCGCCGCCGCCCCCTTCGTGGAAGAACCACTCGAAGATGGTGAGCGTCTTGTCATGTCCGAGGGGCAGGATGATGTTGGAGGACATGTTGTCGGGGTAGATGTTCACCATGAAGTTGGGGAATATCCAGTAGTAGAGCACCTCTTCGTCGGGCTGGACCTCGGCGTAGCGGCGGCCCGCCCCGTTGCCCGACACCGGGCGCAGAGGGGCTAACTGCCGCGAATGGTAGCGGTGCGTCTCCACCTTGTAGTTCTCGTAATCTAGCTCGCGGTAGAGGCCGGGATGGGCAATCGGCAGGTGGTACCCTTCCAGGTAGTTGTCGATGTAGACCTTCCAGTTGCAATCGATGATGTAGTCTCGGCGCTCCACCGCACGCATTTCGGCAAGCGGGATGTGGGCAGTCTCCGCCAGGATGACGCCCAGCGTCTCGGCCAGCGGGGCGGCGTCATGCTCCAGGTTCACGAAGACGAACGGCCCCCAGGTCTCGACGCGCACCGGGTGGAGACCGTAGCACGACCTGTCGAAGTCCTCCACGCCCTCGAACTCCGGGGTGGTCATCAAGCGGCCGTCCAGAGCGTAAGTCCAGCCGTGGTAGCGACATTGCAGCGACTTGCGGTTGCCCTTGCCCGCCGCCACGTTGCCCGCCCTGTGACGGCAGACGTTGTAGAAGGCCCGCAGCACGCCGTCCGTGCCCCGCGTGACGACCAGTGGCTCTCCCTGCACCTCGCAGGTGAAGAAATCGCCAATACGGGCCACTTCGTCAATGCGGCCCACGGCCTGCCAGGTGCGGGCGAATATTTTGTCCTTCTCCAGCCGCAGGAACTCCGGCTCAATGTACCAGCGGGCGGGCATGGTGGCGGCGCGGGCCAGGTCAGGCTCGAACCGGAAGTCGGTCAGGTCGACCATAGCAGGCTCCTATAAGAAGACTTCGTTAGGAAGACTTCGTTGCAGATGTGACTAATATGCTTTGGCTATAACCTTTGCTACTTCTCGCAAGCTAAATGGATCCAGACTCATTGATCTTCGAGCACCTCAGTAAGTGCTACTGTTCGGGTAGGGCCGGTCATTCGCACGAAGCTAACCTTCTTCTGTATCCATTGCCATATCAGAGTTTGCTGCTCTAGTGTCAGAGCACAACGATCCAACTCTTGCTGAACGACTTCTTTCTTCACTCCGTTCAATCGTGCAATAAAGGTTGCGGACAGATTGCTGAAGAACATAGCATGGCTGCTCTTCACAAGTTTTGGCAAGATACTGTGGACACCTTCTGACATCTCAAGCTTTGCTGCAATTAAGCAGAAAGCTCCAAAGATGGATGTTGGATCCCATAACTCTTCGTAAGTCTTACTGGTTGATGTTTTACGCTGCGTCGGCCGGAGTATAGAGGAGAGAGATCGTGATCCTAGAAGACCATAGCGATGCGTAAACCAAGGTGGTGGGCTTTCAAGTAGGAATGCTCCTATTGATCTACACTCTTCAACTATTCGCCTTTCGGACTTTGAGACACTATCGCCTAGAACATATGATGAACGCAGTAGTGTGTCGCCAATGGAGGAAAATCTATGTCCTGGCAATACGGGTGAGGAAACGTGAGCCAAGATTTGATTGATACCGTGCCACTTCATTAGATCAGTTGCAGATGCCATCTCCTGAGATACCCCCCAATGGCAAAGGAATAGATCGTGGGGGAACATCGCCCGTATCTGTTCGATGCACTGTTCAACAACTCTTGTTGAGACATTTCGCCATGTTTCAGATAACTGGTCCGATACGTGGAAAGCACCACCTCTGAATGCATTAACAAACAAAGGTAGTCGTACAGCGATATGAGCTGCTAAACGTGTATTTAACCCATTCCCCTGACTGATACGTTCTGACAGCAAGTACTGAAGATGACTAGCAATAGTGTCTCTGTTTTCAGGTGCAGCTGTGAGCAAAAAGGCGATAAGTTCTTCTTGTTTCGTACCTATATATTCGCCCGTAGCGCCTGGGACTCGGTTGGTTTTCTGATCATAGTAGCGTAAGCCATTACTCAGTGTCCGCTCGATACAAGCTGAAGTAACATTGCGGCGAATGCTTGTGGTAGGGACCATGAAAGCAAGACAGCGGGCAGCAAAGGCAAGTAAGTTCCAGCCTTCTGAACTTTGGTTATCAGACGAGCTAATAAGCATTGACAGCAGTTCGTCACCTGCGCCCTCTGTTTGCTTGTTCAAGATCTGAAAGGCTAACTGCGCAATAACATCCCACTCTTTAGCCGCAATGCGGGGTAGTAGGATGGGACCTAGACGGTCAGGGGTAGGGTGAGTTCGTACGAGATGACTAGCAGTAAAATATTCGAGGAAAGTGCGGTGGGTAAATTGATACAGCTTCTCTCCTTTGGGCGTAGTACCGACATCGGAAAACACCCAGGCGCGTCCCCTACAAAATTCAACTAGCTCCTGAGCAGCACGTTCAGCTTTGTCACGGTCTTCATATTGCCGAGGACACAAGTAGTTTGTGGTTTCGGTGATTAGACGTTCTTCTGTTACTCCTTCATTCAGGAGTTTCTCATTGGTATAAATCCAGTAAGCCAAATGCATCATCACGTTACGGGTATGTACATCATGAGCCTGAGGCACGTCTATACCTCGGCCTTTATCCCACCTTTCGAAGAGCATGTCAGCACATTTCTTATATAGGTCAGGCCGGTTTGGTGGGATATAACCTTCTCCTCTGTAAATGTTACACATTAACCCTAACATGAGTGGGTTGGAGCGCAAATCCTTCACGGAAGCACTCTCCCTCATGAATGCTGATACTGTGTCGGAACGTTGCTCACTGGTCAACTCAGCATCTAGTTGGTACCACTTGTTGACGTAATTTTCCACCTGTTGATCTTCAAAGGGTGCCAACCGAAAGATCTCGAAGTGCCTTGGATCCAAAGGAGCCTCGTCGTATCCAACCTCGCGTGAAGTCACGAGTATAGGGACGTCTGGATACAGGTTGCAAAAAGACTCGACATCTGCACTGATCTCTTGACGGTCACGCGTTTCAAGCAATTCATCTAAGCCATCGAAGATGACTACAGTACGACCGTTCAGGAGTAGATACTCGAAGGCTCCAGAGGGTACCTGCAACTGGTGCCTTTCACGTGCCGTTGCTTCAATATACCCGAGAATAGAACAACCCCTCTCCTTCTTTTTCTCGCCGTATTCACGTAGGATAACTAAGATAGGTGTGACAAGTCTGTTCGCTAGGAGGCGCTCCTCATAACGCGTGGCGAGATCATGGCATAGCTTCAAACTGAATGTAGACTTGCCACCACCAGGGTTACCAAGCAAAACGGTGTGATAAATAAGGTTTCGGAATCTTGGTAAATCAAGCACCTCCGTTTGTTGAACAGCGCGCTTCGGGCCTCTTACGATAGATGAAGGTACGTATAGAGCATCAATATCCACCTTCCTAGCGCTGTCGATGAATGGAGGGGTAAGTGTGCTATAACGCTGGGCCACCTGACTTCTATATCGGCTTTCGAAGGTAAGTACAGCCTCTACATTGAGCTGATGGCTAGCTTGTAGGAACGTCAAATTCTTTTCGATACCCCGGAGTCGATCTAGGATGAAGTTGTGTCTTATTTGAGAGCGAGCTTCATGCGCAGAGAGAATGCCTTGGTCTACAGCCCTATTCAGCGCTCGTTGGCATGCATTTACTACGACCTCAAATAGCTGTTCTGATAGGATTTTGATAGATTCATCCTCAATGGTCCGTTTTGCATGTAAGGCCAGCAACCAGAGTAGCTCTCGCTTTATTGCACCTATATGATCAGCTTCACTACCGTCTAATAGAGCAGCATATATCTGACGGATCATACTACCCATCTCAGGAGAAGCAAGAAATGGATCTATTACATAGATGATTCGATCGTCAATCGCAGCGATACGTGTCGCTGCCTCATGCATAGCTCCCTCTAGCTCAGGATGTGTATTCTTGCCGTTCTTAGTGGCTTTAACACGTTGGATTTTCTCGTCAACACCAAAGTGATTAATAAAAACCTTGAGTTCCTGTGCTAGTAGCTGTGACAAAATTTCGTCCCATCTCGGATTGATAAAAGGATGAAACGTCTCTTTCCATTCGCTTTCTGTTAGATCCCGGATTCCAAGACTTACTTCGCGCAATTCCGACCTAAATTCAAGTCCTCCTGTTGTCAGCATCAGTAACTCTAGGAAACGCAACAATTCAAGACGATCTCTGGCGGAGATAACCATAACTAGGTGATTAGCGAACTCGAGCGCAGATCCATGCCAGTCTATTCTGATTCGAGTCTGTGCAGAGCCTAGTGCTGCTTCCAGCAGAGCCCTACGGGTTCGGGTATCCTGAAACTCCGGCAAGTATGCTAGGAGAGTAACCAGCCTATTTCGAAGGTCCATAATGCAATCACCTCATCCTCAGGAATCTATCGATTATGACAGCAAAATAACTCAGTTCTATGAGGCACTGTTAATCTGTTCAACCAGTCCATTAGGTAAGTTGTCAAGCATCTTACCTATTAGGATGTTTTCATTACGAAAGTAACGGCGTTGCGACGTTGGTTCACGACGATTGCCTCCCGCATGATGCAGCGCAATTACTTCCCAGTGATCGTTTAAGACACGGGAACCAGAGGAACCAGGTAAGGTTGAAGTAAGATACTGTACTACATCACCCCCAACATACTCTACAAAGTTGTTCTGAATAGAAACCTGTTTAGCTCGCTCACCTGCATGCTGGATGATGTTGATACGTTCATCACGAGCAATGGACCTTGGTTCCAGTGGCAACCAGCCAAAATCCCGCCCCGGCTCCCCTTCAAGTTCTACTACTGTGTACTCTAAATTTGGATCCGTATGGAAAATACCGTCAAGCCTGGCCTTATACTCGCTAACCTGTTGAGCTTCTCCGACGCAATTATCCTCATAGTTGAAGCGAAACACAGTACTTGGTGATAAGTTCGGATTAGGTAGGACATGATTATTCGTTAGAAGCAATTGGGCCCGATTAGGAAGCCAGTCCCCAATCCTGTATGAATGTTAACATATGACACTGACCGTGCTACACTTAATGCCTGAGCTAAGGATGCTATGGGACGCAGTGTATTCTCACCAATGATTTTTTCCTAGTACATCCTGCCCTGCTTCGCTACCATGCCAAAGGTCGATCATGGGTATTGGAGCAATTGGTGTTATCATTTCATATTTTAGAAGGAGACTGGTGAGGAATTCCTGCTGTTGCACCCCCACAAAGCTCTTTATTACGTTCAGTAACATGCCTAACGCTTCTTGTTCGTGGCTCATGCGGCCAAAGGTCGATAGATAACTCACTATTTCGTTAACAGCGGCGAATGTAGGGTCAGATACATTGATCCTTGGGATTAGCTCCTTCAAGCCGGCAAGCTCCAGGATTTGGCGTCTCTGGCGTTCAGTTTGTAATTCAGGGAGATCTTGAAGGAAAGAGGTTAGTTGCTGACGATCATAAGGTGTAAGAACTACCATATCTCGCCTCCTCGGTAGGCCGGAACGATAGAGAAAATAGGAATAACAATCAAACAGTATTATCCAATACGATGATTGTAGGTTGCTTATACTGCTGAGTCAAGGACGTTCTAGGTTAGCTCTGACAAGCTATCGCATACAAGAGACAAAAAGAGGACTAGGTAAATCATGCTACCTAGTCCTCTTGACCAGTTACTCAGCCCTTATACCTTACACCTCGCGGAACTCGCCCTCGACAGTCCCTTCCTCGGCCTCGCGGCGGGGGGTCTCGTGGCCGGTGCCGTTGGGGCTTGAGCCATTCTCGCCCATGCCGTCGAAGCCGGGGCCGCGGGTGCCCGCGTCGGCCTGTTGCTTGGCATACATAGCCTGGCCGATCTGCTGCATCACGTTGTTCAGCTCCTCGGTGGCCGACTTGATCCTGTCGGTGTCGTCGGTGTTGAGCGCGTCACGCACCGCCTGCACCTTCGCCTCGACCTCGCTCTTGACCTCGGCGGGCACCTGCTCGCCCAAATCGCGCAATGACTTCTCGGCGTTGTAGGCCAGGCTGTCGGCCATGTTGCGGGCCTCGATCAGCTCGCGGCGCTTGCGGTCCTCCTCGGCGTGCGACTCGGCCTCGCGCACCATGCGGTCGATCTCGTCCTTCGACAGGCCTGACGACGCGGTAATCGTGATCTTCTGCTCCTTCTGCGTAGCCATGTCCTTGGCCGACACGTTCAGGATGCCGTTGGCGTCGATGTCGAACGTCACCTCCACCTGGGGCACGCCACGCGGCGCGGGGGGAATGCCGTCCAGGATGAAGCGGCCAAGCGTTTTGTTCTCGCTAGCCATGGGGCGCTCGCCTTGCAGGATGTGTATCTCCACGCTCGGCTGGTTGTCCGAAGCGGTCGAGAAGACCTGGCTCTTCTTGGTCGGGATAGTGGTATTGCGCGGGATGAGCGGGGTAGCCACGCCACCCAGCGTCTCCAGGCCCAGCGTGAGCGGGGTCACGTCGAGCAGCAGCACGTCCTTCACGTCGCCCTTGAGCACGCCCGCCTGGATAGCGGCACCCACGGCCACCACCTCGTCGGGGTTGATGCCCTTGTGAGGCTCCTTACCGAAGAAGGCTTGCACCTTCTGCTGCACCGCGGGCATACGGGTCTGGCCGCCCACCAGCAGTATCTCATCGATGTCACCAGGCTTGAACTTGGCGTCATCGAGCGCGTTGCGCATCGGCGGGATGGTGCGGTCTATGAGGTCGCCCACCAACTGCTCCAGCTTGGCGCGGGTCAGCGTCATGCTGAGGTGCTTGGGGCCTTGCGCGTCGGCGCTGATGAAGGGCAGGTTGATTTCGGTGCTCTGCGTGGTCGAAAGCTCGATCTTGGCCTTCTCGGCGGCTTCCTTGAGGCGCTGGAGGGCCATGCGGTCCTGGCGCAGGTCTATGCCCTGGTCGCGCTTGAACTCGTCGGCCACCCAGTCGATGATCCTCTGGTCGAAGTCGTCGCCGCCCAGGTGGGTGTCGCCGTTGGTGGCGTTTACCTCGAACACGCCCTCCGACAGGGTCAGCACCGAGATGTCGTAGGTGCCACCGCCCAGGTCGTACACGGCCACCTCTTCCTCGGGCGCGGTCTTCTTGTCGAGGCCGTAGGCCAGGGCAGAAGCGGTCGGCTCGTTGATGATGCGCGCCACTTCGAGGCCCGCGATCCTACCCGCGTCCTTGGTGGCCTGGCGCTGGGCGTCGTTGAAGTAGGCCGGCACGGTGATTACCGCCTGGGTGATCTTCTCGCCCAGATACTGCTCGGCGTCGGTCTTGAGCTTTTGCAGGATCATCGCGGAGACTTCCTGCGGCGAGTAAGCCTTGCCGCCCAGCCACACCTGGATGTCGCCGTTGGGGGCTTCGGTCACCTTGTAGGGCACCAGCTTGATGTCGCGCTGCACTTCGGGGTCGTTGAACTTGCGCCCCATGAAGCGCTTGATCGAGAAGATGGTGTTTTCCGGGTTGGTGATGGCCTGCCGCTTGGCGACCTGCCCCACCAGCCTCTCGCCCGACTTCGATACCGCCACCACCGACGGGGTGAGGTTCGCACCCTCCGCGTTGGGGATAACTGTAGGCTCGCCCGCCTCGATCACAGCCATGACCGAGTTGGTGGTGCCCAGGTCTATACCTAGTATGTGTGCCATTTTGTCGTTCCTCCCTAATTCTTAATTCTTAATGTTTAATTCTTAATTGCTCTCGCTCTTCATTCCTAACTTTGAACTCTCGCTTGACCGCCGCCTAGCCCGCCAATTAAGAATTCAAAATCAAGAATTAAGAATTGCGTCTCACCCCCGCGATACTTTGACCATTGCAGGTCTGAGTACGCGATCACGTACCTTGTAGCCGTTGGCGTAGACCTCGGCTACCGTGTCGTCGTGGCCGTCGCCGGTGTCATCGAAGGCTACGGCCTCGTGCAGGTTGGGGTCGAACTGCTGGCCCTGCGCCTCTATCTTCTCCACGCCTTCGCTTTCGAGCACGGCGTTGAGCTTGCGGTGGATTGCCAGCACGCCCTCGACCCAGGGTACGTTCCTGGCTTCCTCCGGCAGGTGAGCCACCGCCCGGTCGAAGTCGTCTACCACGCCCAATAGCTTCTTGAGCACGTTCGCGGTGGCTTTGTAGGCGGCTTCTTCGCGGTCCTGTTCCACGCGGCGCTTATAGTTTAGGAAGCTGGCGCGCTCGCGCTGCAAGGCATCCAGGTACTCCGCCGCGAGGTCGCGCTGCCCGCCGTCCGCGCTGGCCTGGGGTTCGGGCATGGCCTGTGCGTTTTCTTCGTTCTCCTCTACGCTCGCGGCCTCCTGCTCGTCGCGAAGGTCGCGCGCACCGTTGTCATTCACTTTGCGTCTCCCCCTGTCCTGAGAATGGTGAGTTGTACGATTTTTGGAGCAGATCGCTCAGCAACTGCGACATGTAGCGCACCGAGGACACCGAGCGGCTGTAAGGCATCCTGGTCGGCCCCACCACGCCCAGCACCCCGGCCAGGTGCTCGCCCAGGCCGTAGCGCGCCAGCACGATACTGCAAGCCCTCATACCCTCGCCCATTGCCTCGTCGCCGATGATGACCTGCACCCCGTCCTGGTTTATGATGGAGGGGATGATGGAGGTCCAGACGTGGCCGTGCTCGAACAGGTCGAGTACCTGCTGCATCCGCTCCGGCTGGCGAAACTCGGGCTGGTTCAGTATGTTCGCCAGGCCCTCATGATAGATTTCCGCCGTCTCGTGCCGCTCCAGCTTGGCGAGCATGGTGGAGAGGGTGACCAGCACGCTGGGGGCAATCGTCAGTATGCTCTGCAAGTTGGCAGGCTCGTTCACCCAGGCCTCGATCTCGTGCGAGGTCTTGCCCGAGAGCGCCCCGTTCAGGTGGCTGGCGAGGGCACTCAGTTCCTCCTGGCTCCACTCCTGGTCCACGTGGAGCATCTGCTGAGCTACCGTGCCGTCGTGCCCCACCAGCACCAGCATGATGCGGCTGTCCGATATCGCCAGTAGCTCGAAGTGCTTCAGGCGCACGGCTGTGCTGCGGGGCGCGGTCGCCAGGGCGGCGCTGTGCACGGTGCGCGACAGGATAGAGGCGGCCAGGCGCACCCACTCGTCGGCTTCCATCTCCACCTGGTGGAACTGGTGCCGTATCTTGCGCTGCTCGTCCTGCGGCAGCGCCTTGGGGCGCATCAGGTTCTCCACGAAGTAGCGATAGCCGCGCTCGGAGGGCACCCGGCCCGCGCTGGTGTGCGGCTGCACGATCAGCCCCGCCCGCTCAAGCTCGGCCATGTCGTTGCGCACTGTGGCGGACGACACGTTCAAGTGGTAGCTGCTTACGATCTGCTCCGAGGCCACCGGGCGCGCGTGCGATACGTACTCCTCGATGATGATGGAGAGTATCTGGCGCTGGCGCTCGGATATGTTGCTATCGTGGAGCTGTTCCATAGTTATTTATCGGCAGCTTGAAGCTTCTCAAATCGTTCAAAACCGCAACTTTCGTGCCTCGCTAGCACTCTAACCTAGAGAGTGCTAACATACAAAACTATTTTACAACTTGATAATGATGCTGTCAAGATTAATCTCAAAGAATCTTCTCAGGCACGCATGCTACCTCCGCAGACCTAAGTCTCTGGTTAGATGCGCAGCCCGGCCCTCCTGCTCTATAATCCCATATAGATAGAGCCTTGTTGTGGAGGAGTTAGGGATGTTAGCGGGCACAAATGGGTATGTAGAGCTACCCGACGGAAAAATCTACTACGAAGTAGCCGGTGAAGGTGAGACGCTGGTGCTTGTGCATGCCGGGTTCGTAGACAGCAGGATGTGGGACGACCAGTGGGACGAATTCACCCGTGCGTACCGCGTCATCCGCTTTGACATGCGGGGCTACGGGCGGTCGTCGCCTCTCGATGAGCCTGTTTCAAACCGCCGGGACCTGCTCAGCGTGTTGGAGCACCTGGGTGTCGAGCGCGCCCACTTTTTGGGCTGTTCGTTGGGCGGGGAAACGGTGCTTGACTTTGCGCTCGAACACCCGGAGATGGTCCTATCCCTGACGCTTGTTTGCGCAGTGCCTGGCGGCTTCGAGATGCAGGGCGAGCCACCACCGCACCTGTTCGACATGATAGCCGCCCTGCAAGAGGGTGACCTGGAGCGCGGCTCGGAATTGCAAATTCGCATCTGGGTGGACGGGATGTTTCGGCGGGCGGAGCAGGTGGACCCGGTGGTACGGCGGCGAGCGGCGGAGATGAACCGCATATCCATAGAGAACGGAATGTGGGCCAAAGCCGGGCCACCACCGGATGCCCGGTTAGAACCACCCGCAGTCGAGAGGCTAAACGAGGTCCAAGTTCCCACCCTCCTGATAGTGGGTGCCCTCGATCATCCAGAGATTCTGCGCGGGGTCGATCTGCTGGCAAGCGAGATCGAGGGCGCTAGAAAGGTCGTCCTGCCGGACAGCGCGCACGTGCCGAACATGGAAAGGCCGGAAGAGTTCAACAGGGCGGTCCTGAGCTTCCTGGGTGAGGTGCAATCGAAGTAACAACTGCCCCACAATGACAGCACCTGTAGGTAAAAGGACCTGGCTGCTATGCAAGCGCCAGGTCCTTCTTTGCACCATAAAAGGTATCCAATTCCTCCACCCCTCTAAGGGGCTCGGAATGTGTCCTCGAACATCAGCCAGCGGTCGGCGCTGCCCGGTCCCGCGTAACGATACGGTCCGATATATTACAACTTGATAAAGGTATTGCCAAGATTAAGCGCAACCAACCTGGGACAGTTAGTCCGCCTACTAGATAAGCTTTAGATTTGGCAGTTACAAATGTGGTTGCTGATTGGCAGCTAAAGCTCGGAGATACAACATTTCATTGCAAACGGATTTACTAGCGTGTATAATAGATTGACTATATTGTACTCGTTTCCCAAGCAATATATACTGTATTAAAATCGAGAGTTCATATAGGGTAGCATTTGGTGTAGAACCACTGATAAGAAATCTTGCTTTGCAGATCACCTTAGACATGAAGAATTTGGAGGAAGCCATGATGTCACGAGCACTCAGGACTGGTCGTTTGTTTAGAGTACTAGTGCTAGGATCCCTGTTATTGATTACGATCATGGCTGCTTTCGTATTTACTGGGACGATAAGTCAACCCGGCCGAGGCTTGGTTCAGCCGGGACAAAGCGACTCCTCGTCCGTGGCTCTGCAAGTACCAATCTTGCCATCTGCGACCATTCCCTTTCAAGGTAAGCCTGGTGAGACGGGGCCACCAACTCCCTTCCCCACCTACTCTCTTCCTCCCATGACCCCTGTACCACCCAATGGTGACCAGGACTTCAACAACACACCTACACCGGGATTTTACATCCCACCTACTCCATTGCCTACCGACCCCTATGTAATACATATCAATACCACACTAGGGTATAGCACAATCGAAGAAAGCACTGAGTTGTCCAATCTGGTCGTTATGGGCACTATCAAGCACGTTGGCCCCGCACAATGGACAACTGCCGATGGGAAGCGCCCAGCCAATCCGAGGGATCCGGGTAATAGACATTATATATTCACACCTGTCGTGGTCCAGGTTAGCAACTCCTTCAAAGGGTTGAATGCGGGCGTTGGTGTTGCCGGTACTGAAGTAGTGTTCCTCACAGTTGGCGGACAGGTTGGGCAGGATAAGATTGTAGTATCGAGTAATAACGATACCCTCTTTGAAGTGGGACAGCAGGAAGTGCTGTTCCTTAATGAAACAAAACCAATGGATGTGATACAGACCTTCGATAATCGCCCCTTACTGAAGCTTCGTGGTCGCTACACTGTCACTGCTGATGGAATGGCTACGAATTGGCACAGCAGCATACCCCTGGCTCAGTTGATAGAAGAGATAGAGAGGGCAGCACACAAGACTACCCCTTAGAACGAACCACAGGTTATCAGATTAGACGTTATAGCGGGCCATGCTAAGGCCAATGTCCTATCTGGAAGCTCCCCTCCGGAGCCCAAGTTCCGATTCAGGAATAGCCGTTTGGGCTAGCCTGAGTTCCATCAGAGGAGATATACATGTTTGCTGACAAAAACCATAAAAGGGTTGTAGCTAGACCTACGGCTACTGCCTTCAGTCTCATTATGGTCATATTGTTTCTTACAAGCGATGGCAATAGCGCCTATGGGTATTCGGCGGGATCAAAGTATTTCAATACGTTAGCTGTAAACTACTACATTGATCCGTATCTGGACTGGGCACTTACATCAGGGGCAGTAGCTAGTACGCAAATTGGTGCAGAGAAATGGAATACCATGAGGGTAAACTTTGTCAGAACCTATTCTTCTTCGCATCCCAATATAGTTAGTGCTTTCGACCTTGTTGCGAATAGTTCCCCCTGCGGAGGTGCCTATCCCATGCCTCCTGACCAGATCTTCGCGATAAACTGTATAGATTCTCCATACGGGACTTACATAAACAGTAATAAGATCTATTACAATACTAATAGAGACTACTTCTCATGGAACACAAGTGGAACTATAGATTGCAGTACAAGGCCTCGGAAAGGTGATGTACAAGCACTAGCCACTCATGAATTCGGCCATTCTATTGAACTAGATGAGCGACCTCCAGGTCACAACGAGGCTGTCCTCTACTTCGATTGCACCACAAAGCGCGAACTGCGTGAAGATGATAAACATGGAGCTACAATGCTCTACGGTGCAAGAACGAACTGGGAGCCTGGGTTTGCTGAGGGACAACAGCATAGAATTGCGCCGAACTTAGCACGCGATGTCACAGGGTATTTTGCTGGACTGGCACCCGAGCTAAGTCCGGTGACTAGCGCCAACGAATTCGGAGTTCAGCCATATGAATCAAGGATGAGTCGAATGGCAGGACGTTCGCTTAGTAACTACTCGTACGTTTATTTTACCCTGTTTACTTCTGAGGATAACTCAAACTCGGCGGTGCAGAACAATTATGTAGACGTATACTACGGAATGCGTCTGAAATGGCTTCAATACAACTATCAGCAGAGTACCATGTCCCCAGATTTGCGGTTGCGAGATCCCGCTACCGGATTTACTAAGTATACTAGAGATGATAGCAGGGTATATGATCAAAATAGTGTGCGTCTACACCCCGCAGCACGTGGAGGTTATCCTACCGGTCAATGGCTCTATTTTGAGGTTGACCTTACTGGAATATCCCTAGACGCCCAGGATTGGAAGATAGACAGGTGGATGCTGGCTTATGATAACGGCAACAGTGGGTATGTAGGGCAGTTCCGCTCTTATTACGACAACTTGAGAGTTGAGTACGTCCCGTAGTGTATACAGATTAACTGAGGTGAGAGGTTTACGCCTGTGTGCTCCTATCTCAAAAGGACCTGGCGCCTATTCAAGCGCCAGGTCCTTCTTAGCACCATAAAAGGTATCCAATTCCTCCATCCCTCTAAGGAGCTCGGAAAGTGTCCTCGAACACCAGCCAGCGGTCGGCGCTACCCGGTCCCGCGTAACGATACTGGTCCGAGGCATAGAGCACGAATATGCGCTTGACGTTCGGGCCTGCGTACACCATCGTGCCTCGCTCGAACTCCTGTGCAGCACCTCCACCGGGCAGGAAGCCGGGTGGCAGCGCCGTGGGCGTAGCCGTAGGAGCCGGCGGCAGGGTAGGCGTCATCGAGGGCACGGGACCCGGAGCCTGGCCCGTCGCGACCGCCACGGTCTCAGGAGCGGTGGCCCAGCCGAGCCTCTCCCGCACCCGGGCTCCCGTGCCTTCGCGCCATATCTTGCCGAAGCCCTTTCTGGGCGTGTGCAGACCGGCGGGTGGGTTCATCTCCGGCTCGCCCTCGCCCTCAACGTAGGTGTCCGCAAACCACTGCACCGTGCCGTCGTTGAACAGCACCATCACGCTCCTGTTGCCGTAAGGTCCGTAACCAATGTAGTTTATCAAGCCGAGCATATACCCGTGCTGGAATGGCTGGTAAGCCACCGTAACACCGCGTTCTAAGTTGTGAGGACAGCCCAGGTACGTGGGTACGTGGGGATTGTCGGCCCATACCTTGCCAAAGCCCCTCACCGGCAAGTTATTACAAGCCCGCGCGGTGATGGAAGGGTAAGGTGGCGGGGTAGCGGGTACCTGGGGCTTGCCCGCGTCCTGGTAGCGCCACGAGTAGTAGTGCTGGCCGATATTGCCCATCTGCACCTTGAAGCCCTGGGGCGCGGTGGGCACATAGGTGAGCACCCGCCGCTCATAGGGCTGTATCAACACGGCGGTGTTGCCCACGCCGGCTATCTTGACGCTGGCCCAGAACGCCTCAGTGATAGGGTAGCCCGTCGCGTAGAAATAGGGGTCGTTCAGGCGGGCGTTGACCGTCTTGCCGTTCTCTTTCACGGGGCCGGTCTGGTTGAGAAACTGCCAGAACACGTCAGGTATGTTGTGCCTGGTGGCAGACTCAAAGTACGCGTACTTCACCCCGTAGATGCTGTACCTGCTGTCCTGCGCGGTAGCGCCCTTGCGGTCTATTGTCTCCACGATGGGCTGCCCGACGCTGTTGTTACTGCCGCGGTCCATCACGAGGTAGCGGAAACTGGCGTAAGTCGGCGCACTCAAGTCGTCAATGTCCGACGCCATGTTGATTTCGGCGGGCCAGCGCTGGACGAACTTACTGTTGCCCACTTGCATTTGCCCCGATATAAGCTCGCGGGTGAGCAGGCCGTTGGTGACGTAAAAGCGGTCAGCCTTGTTGCCGTTGGGGTTGTTGATCTCCATGCGGCTTTTGTCGAAGTACTGTACCAGGTGCTGCCCGCCCGGCCCTTCCGCGTACTCTTCATAAGCGCGGAAGCCCGGCGTTGGCCCCCAGAAGTAGCCCCTCTTGACGCTGCCGTTGTCTACAAGCTCGTCGGTGCGCGTCCAGACGGTCTGAAAGGCGCTATCGGCGAAGTTCGAGGGTATGGCGCGCACGGTGTTGCCTGTGCGGGGCGCGGACGTGGGTGCGGCCACCGCCACCGAGGATATCAGACCGGCCCCGGCCAGCACGGCCATGAGGGTACCGGATAGTCTAGTTTTCATTTCCCTGCCTCCGATTGTGAGTTGAATGGTCTTGCTAATGTTGTGTGACTGGGGTGCGCACCCACTCTCTATCTACAACAACGCGGAAGATGCGGGCGGGTTTCGCGGGGAGTGCCGAGTGCCGAGTGCCGAGTGCCGAGTGCCGAGTGCCGAGTGCCGAGTGCCGAGTGCCGAGTGCCGAGTGCCGAGTGCCGAGTAACACGTAACGCGTAAGGGTGCAATAAGCAACAAAGCGGCTCTTAAGGCACAGAGTCTCTTGAGCCGCTTTACGTGTTACGCGTTACGCTTTACGAGTACAGGAGGGCGCAACTAAAGTGTGGGTTGTGTCGTATATGAAAGCGAAGGGAATTGAGGACAGTTCAAGAGGTTGGGAGGTACATGAAAATGTTTCTCGTTCTAGGTTTCCTGCTTTTCTGGGGAGCGCATAGAGGTGGATTTCCGTTCTTCTTCCTGTTCATGATGATCCTGTTCGTCTGCATGGCTACACGCCGGGGCGGGCATGGCGGCTGGCATCAAAGGGGTTGCGGCCCGCAGTCTAACCCCGCGCAAGACCGGGAGGAGCAGAGACCCGCCCCACCGGAGGACGTGAGGCCCTACCAGTCGCAGCCCGGCGTGCCAGGCTACCCATACCCAGGCGGCTACGGTCCCCACGGCCCCTACGGCAGCTATGGCAACGAAGGCACCCCCACCATCCGCACCGACATGAACAGCGGCGCGGGCACCGTGCGGGTAGACAACGTGCCGGGCACCGGCGGCCAACCTACCACGCCGCTACCCGAACAACCGAGGGCGCGTGTCGAGAACGACCAACAGTAGGGATGTAACGGAACAAGCTGACGAAAACGCAAAGACGCAAAGCACGCAAAGGACGCGCAGAGATCAAGTAGAGTGTTCTAAGCAGAAGGAGCAGGGTACGTCATCGTGTACCCTGCTCCTTTTTGTACTGCGCAACCATTAGCATGCTTTGCGCGTCCTTTGCGCTCTTTGCGCCTTTGCGTTTTCGTCTCTAAAGCTGCCGCGTAAAAGAACAGCGCCTCTTTTTCGTTGACACAGCATGGGGGATGGGGTAAGGTACCTTAGACGGGGTGTAAGAAACGCAGGCTGCCAAGCGTCTTATGAGTCGGGTAGTCTTGAGCGTCGTCCTCCCGTCGAAGGGGCCGCGTGGACCACTGGTACGACCGGGACGAAGACTACTACGACGAGCAAGGGGAAGAGCGGCTGATGAGTATACAGGCGAGCGCTGCGGCATGGCTCGATAAGTCCTTGCAGCGTAAGGCTGCCGCCACTCAGCCCGACGACGAGTTGCTCGCCATAGTGCAGGAGGCCCGCCTCGGCTCCGACGCGGCTTTCAGCGCCCTCTTCGAGCGGTTTCAGGCCCCTATCGTCAACTACCTCTACAGGCTGGTGGGCGACTGGGAGGTAGCGAACGACCTGGCCCAGGACTCTTTCCTGAAGGCCTATAACGCGCTGCCCCGCACCGACGACACCCTGCAAGTCTCCCCCTGGCTCTATCGCATAGCCACCAACACCGCGCTCGACGCCCTGCGCCGCCGCAAGCGGATTACCTGGGTGCCCCTGTCGCACGATTGGGAGCCGCATTCCCCGTACCCCGACATGGCGGCCAGCCACGCCGAAAGCGACGCCATTCAGCGCGCCCTCAGCACGGTGCCCGCCGACATGCGCGTCTGCCTGGTGCTAAACATGTACCAGGGCATGGCCTACAAGGAAATCGCCGACACGCTCGGCATATCGGTCAACCTGGTGGCGGTCCGCATCTACAGGGGCCGGGAGAAGTTCATCGAGGCGTATAAAAAGGGGGAACAATTTTAGATTTTAGATTTTGGATTTTGGATTGGCCGACTGTCAGCTAATCCAAAATCCAAAATCTAAAATCTAAAATCCAAAATTGATGAATCGTTGCGAGGACGTACAACTACTCATATCCAAGTACGTTGACGCGGAGGCCACGCCCGAAGAGCGGGAGATCGTGGACCTCCATGTCGTGGCGTGCGTTGAGTGCGCCCGCAAGATGACCGAGTACATGGAGATCGCGGCTATATTTGCCGAGGCACCCATGCGCGCCCCGCAGCCTGAGGTGAGGGCCGGGCTGTTCCGCGAGATCGGCAACGTCAAGGAAGAGGCCCGCCGCAAAGAGCAGATGGCCGCCAGGCGGCGAAGCTGGTACAGGTGGACGCCGCCCGGCTCTGCGCGGCCCGCCGCTTCATCCAGGGCGCGCAGAGGCTTCTCGTGGGGCAGGCTGTGGGAAGTTGCCAGCCCGTTCGCGGCGGCAAGCATGGCGGTGTGCGCCATCATCGCGGTCGTCTTGATGAACAGCAGACCGCCACAGAGTACCAGGCCCGACAAACAGGCGATTGCAAACTACCCGGACTTCCCCGCCATATCCACCATACCAGCCACGGTGGTCTACCCCATGGCGGCGAACGAGGGCGACCCTGGGGTCTACAGCCAGGTGCCACCCATCAGGACCGGGCTGGCAAGCCCCCCGCCGATTGCCGCCACGAACGTCCCGGCGCTCGGCACGGCTACCGTAGAAGATGCGGCTTTGCAGCTTGAGCAGGCAACCCACGTGCTGGAAGCGGGCGAGACCTGGCACCAACTGCGCGACCCCGCCTACGGCTATATGGTCTCGTACCCGCCGAACTGGTGGACGCACACTCGCGGCAGCACCCGCTACTTCTACCCCTGGACCGAGGGCGGCACCGCGTACGCGCCCTACTGGATCAACCTGCACGTAGACCCCAACACCGAGGGCCTGGACGCGGTCAGTGGCAACCAGGCGCTGCTTGGCGGCAAGGGCCGTCTGGAAGGCACCGAGGGCGGCCCGCTCTGGCTGAGAAGCAGCGGAGGCACCGAGGCCGACGTCACCGACGAAATCTACGCGTTCGACCCCAACTTCATCTACACGCTGCGCCTCACGGTGCCCAAGGAAAGCCCTATTGCCGGCTTCGAGGCGCGCTGGAGCCAGGCGCAAGACTTCTTCAGCCGCATGAGCCGCAACGTGTCGCTTGGAGGGCAGGCGGGCCGGGTGCTCTTCCTCAACGGCGGCGACCTGTGGTCCGTCAGCGCGACCGAGCCTGCCGACCCCATGTCGGTGTGGAAGGGCTACAACAGCCGGTGGACGCGCCAGTTCGCACTCTCACCCGATGGCCGCACGGTGGCCTTTGCCACTACCGACTCCTCGCTGGACCTGTGGGCCAACGAGCTAAACCTGGCGCAACTCGACGCGACTGGCTCCAGCGTGGCGCAACCGTCGCTCTCCGGCGCGGAGATTCACGATATAGCCTGGTACAGCGACCGCGAGCTACTGGCCCTGGCGGACGTGGAAGCCTCCGGCCTGGGTATCTACCGCCTCGCACTGGACGCGGACGGCAACCTGGCCCCTCCCGAACTGGTGGTTGCTCTTGGGGACGAGATGACGGGTGCAAGGGGCCTCGCGGTATCGCCCGACAGGCAGCTTATCACGTTCATGGCCCCCCTGGGCGAGAGCAAGAGCACCGACATCTACGCAGTGCGCCCCGACGGTGGCAACCTCATCAAGCTGGTGGGGCACGAAGCAGCGGTCTCGCCTCCACGCCCCGACGGCCAGAGCGTAGCCCCTCAGGAGCAGGCGGTCAAGTCGTACGTGTGGGCGGATGGCAAGCTGGAGCCTGGGCAGGGCGGCTACACCTACAACCTGCTCTATACCTCCGGCAACTCGGCCAGCCCCACGCTCTACCGGGGCGGGTTCCTCCATGCCGCGCCGGGCACGAGTAGCGGCCCCCTGCTGGACCCCACGTGGCTCGACAGGCCCGATGCCGCCTCGGTGCAGATAGTGCACGTGGCCTACTCCACGTCGGGCAAGGTAGCTATGTCGGGCTTCTACAGCCTCAGGGGCCTGAAAGTAGAGTCGCTGGCGGGGCTGTGGACGGCGGACTTCACAGGCGGGGTGCTAAGTAACGTGCGCCCCCTCCCCTCCCCTGACGCCTCTCTCGGCGTGGCCGACCTGCACTGGTCGCCTGACGGCAGCGCCATCATCTACCGCGAAATGGTGCCCTCCAGCGAGGCCGACTTCGCCTCGCGTTACGATGGCCGCTCGCCCTTCTCTATCGTCCGGCTCGACGTAGCCACAGGGGAGAAAACCGTTCTCTACAGCGCACCGGGACGGTAGAGGTCAATAGACGCTAAACGCCAAGACGCCAAGACGCCAAGGACGCGCCAAGTTAAGGGTTGTGGCTCAAGTAAAGGGACCAGGGTACAACATCACGTACCCTGGTCTTTTTGTACTCTCTAAACCTTAATTCTCTTGGCGCGTTCTCTGCGTCTTGGCGTCTTGGCGTTTAGCTACGTCTTAACTATTGCTTTAGAGTGTCAACGGTGCCCTGAGACTCATGCACGTCGTCGCGCTCCTGTAGGTTCTCGGCCCCCGCCCAGCCTTCCACGTTATCGGGCACGGTGTCGGCGGTAGCGAAGCCTTCGTATGTGCCTTCCATGTCGCCGGAGGGTGCCTCGTGCGACTCGCTGCTGGTGCGTGTGTCCTGGTTCGTGTCGCGGCCCGTGGCGTTGTCGAAGGTTGCTAGCAGGGCCTCCTCAGTCGATTTGGACGACTGCGTCAGCCCTGCGGTGTCTTGCAGGGCCTCGGCCATGCGGTTGCCCCCGGCCAGGGTAGCCGCTTCGCCTTGCGAGTAATAGCCGGTGTTGTCTGTGCCGCCCGTCTCTTGATTTCGTAGCGCGGTGTCATGTGCGTGATTGAACTGGTCATCGTCCCTGTTGCTCATGTGGCTGCTCCTGCTCCTTTGGCTGCGCTATATGTGTAGGAGCATGAAGTATGCCGGGAGGCTATGGAAGTTGCGGTGCCTGCCTCAAAGGTATGCGTTGGAGATAGAGTTGCATAGCTATCATTTAGTACAGGTAGTTAGTATAGCTGTTGTTGACACTAAATTTCTCGTATAATGCGTTTACATTCCATCAGGAGGTAGCAACAATGCCTATGGACACTGAGCAGGCTGTGGCTATTGGAAGGGTCCTGCTCGAAAGTCAGTATACAGCTTTGCGCGCCGAAATAACGCAGCGTATCCAGCTACAGCACAATATCATGGCGGTGACCCTTACTTTCGCTGCTGCCTTCTTGGGTTTCGCCTTTGAATTTCCCGATATACGCGCTGTTCTCTTGTTATATCCATTACTCATACTCTTTCTAGCAGCTAGCTGGGTACACAATGATAACAGGGTCCATGCTATTGGGTACTTCATTCGCGAACATATAGAACGTGCCTTCTTGACTAGATTTGTAGCTTCAGATAAAGATGTAGATGTCTCCAACCTACAGCCCGTAGAGGCTATTTCATTACCTAATTCTGATCCTAATAAGATTACTACGTCGAACTTGGGCACATTGGGCTGGGAGAACTTCTTCTGCCCATACAAGGAGGCTAAAGGACTTCTCTTTTCGCACATAGTTTATATCGTGAGACGGTATCGTAAGCGGGTTCCCAAGGAGGACGAACTGCTCTTCTTCAGCGACAGATTCCTCACCGACTGGTACGCTAAACCATTTTTCCTTGTAACCCAGCTTTTAGCACTATATCTTGCTGCTTCTTCTATCCCCCAGTTCTTCGAACTCTACTGCTCCTACTTCATAGGAGATTGCATTCTGATAGTTCTTACCTTTCTGATAGTTATTTACCCGCGCACCACACCTTCCCGCGACTCAGGTGACCCTAGCACTACACCTTCCGGCAACTCAGTTACCCGCTGACAGCACCAACGCCTCAGGAGTTTCTTCATAACCAACATTGCCCGTGGAGGTAAATCTCGTTCCGTCTTCAGCCCTTTACCCGCTAACCTTCTCTCTTTGTTGGTGTCACGCTGGTGTCACGCTCTCCTCTTTCTGCGCTTCACAATTGTTGCGCGCAAAACAAAGCCTCTGGTATAATCTCCGTTAGTCCCAAAGTCGGTGTTTATTCCTGGAAGAGGTGAAACGATATGTCCGGACATAGCAAATGGTCCACAATCAAGCGTAAGAAAGGGGCTGCTGACGCCAAGCGCGGGCAGCTTTTCACCAAGCTCACACGGGAAATCACGGTCGCGGCCCGCGAGGGTGGGGGCGACCCCGAATCGAACTTTCGCCTGAGGCTGGCGGTGCAAAGGGCGCGCGCCGAGAACATGCCGCTCGAAAACGTGCAGCGGGCGATACAGCGTGGCAGTGGCACGGGTGCCGATGGCAGCAACTACGAAGAAGTGATCTACGAGGGCTACGGGCCGAACGGCGTGGCTATGCTGGTGCAGACCCTCACCGACAACCGCAACCGCACGGTGGCCGAGGTACGCGCGGCCTTCACCAAGGCGGGCGGCTCCCTCGGAGAGGCCGGTTCGGTGGGGTGGATGTTCGACCCGAAGGGGGTAATCGTCGTCGCGCCGCAGAACGGGCAGGATGCCGATGAGATCAGCCTGGCCGCCATCGACGCCGGTGCCGAAGACGTGAGCGTGGAGACCGACGAGGATGGCGACACCCACATCGAGATCATCACCGGCTTCGAGGACCTCAAGGCGGTGCAAGACTCGCTAACGGGCGCGGGGTACAACGTGACTAGCGCCGAGCGCACCATGCTCCCCAAGACCACTATGGCCCTGGAGGACAAGGGCCTGGAGTCGGCCCTACGCCTGGTAGACCGCCTGGAGGACCTGGACGACGTGCAGACCGTCTACACCAACCTCGACCTCTCCCAGGCCGAGGCAGTCATGGCAGGAATAAGCTAAGCGCGATTTGGGAATTGGGAATTGGGAATTCGGATTTGCTCCGGTTCCTAGTAAATCCGAATTCCGAAATCCCAATTCCCAAATGGTACTGATACTTGGCATCGATCCGGGCACCGCTATCATGGGCTACGGCCTTGTTGAGAGCGGTGCTTCTGATTCGGCGAACGCCAGGGATGCGTTAGGGGCGCTGAGG
Source organism: Chloroflexota bacterium (assembly GCA_030913985.1). Taxonomy (GTDB): domain Bacteria; phylum Chloroflexota; class Chloroflexia; order QHBQ01; family JADMIH01; genus JADMIH01. Next base: position 41,538 of record JALZHI010000031.1, read on the forward strand.
CCAGGCTCCGAGCGTTTGAAGATGGTCGAGTACGGGGCGCTGCTTACTCCCGCCAACGCGCCGCTTTCGGAGCGATTGCCGCTGCTATACGACGGCCTGGTGAAGATTATCACCGAGTACAAGCCGCAGGGCATGGCTATTGAGGAGCTTTTCTTCAGCAAAAACGTGCGCACGGGGCTGTCGGTGGCGCACGCGCGGGGGGTAGCGATACTGGCGGGCTCGCACTCCGGCCTGAGCATAGGCGAGTACACCCCTTTGCAGGTGAAGCAGGCGGTGGTCGGCTACGGCAAGGCGACCAAGGAGCAGGTGCAGGTGATGGTGAAGGTGCTCCTCAACATGGACCACACACCCCGCCCCGACGACGCCGCCGACGCCCTCGCCATAGCCATCTGCCACATCCACTCCCGCGCCTACGAGGACATGCTTACGCGGGGGCAGTAATTAGACGGAACCGCCAAGACGCCAAGGACGCCAAGGACCACGCCAAGAGCAATAAAGAGTTCACCGCAGAGACGC
>JALZHI010000202.1 GCA_030913985.1 Chloroflexota bacterium
GCTCGGCGGTGGCGGCTGGACAGGCAAACCCATTGAAGAAGCCATCTCCCTGCTCCACGCCACTACCGAACGCTTCCTCAACTACGTCAACAGCCTCCCCGAGGAGCAAGCCGGTACCGCCACCGCCAGCCTCGGCATCTTCAAAGACATCACCCCGCACGGCTGGCTCTTCCTCGATGCCATACACGCCGCCATGCACATCCAACAGCTAGCTGAAATGCAGTCCCAACCCGACTACCCCACTACGTAAAGATAGACATCTCAACTCGAGACCGCCGCCAACGCCGCCTCAGCCAATACCGGGATGTGCTTAGAGCCTGGAATTTGTCCCACAACTGGTATCACCGAACGCGGGCACATAGCCCCGCCCTTGTCATTCTGAGCGTAGCGAAGAATCAGGTGGGTAGGGATGCCGTTGAACTACAGTGACCGACTGCCTCTTTGTCATTCTGAGCGTAGCGAAGAATCTCGTCCTCCACCAGGATGTTTCCTCTTTCTTACGGAACTCTGTAGCTGCGGTAAAGGTGACACTTAGGTGCTGAGGGACGAGGTTTCTCACAGCGTTTACCCTGAGTCCGCCGAAGGGTTCGGAATGACAGGGGAGGGCGGATGTGCTCTTCCCAGGCTCCACATTAGAGAGACATCATCTAATAGTCAGGACTTTCCAGAACGCCTGTTCCGGGAGCAGTAGGTGCGACCTACAACAAGCTAGAACTTATGGATACAAGCGGCAGATACAACTAGCCGTTATGGAAAACTTTCCACAATAAGGTGGAAAGCAGAGTATAATAAGGTCCACGGGTGTAGAATGGTCTCCTCACAACCGAAGGAGGAGGAGACGAGATAAAGGTCTTTGGGCCGCCCAACCGGCAGCTAAAATTGTAACGTTGGCTCAACAACTTATGTTGAGCCGTGCATTGCTGTTGTAACTTTCGCCCGCCTAAAGACCCCGCTCCGTCGAGCACGCATATGCCCAACAACGACAGAATCATCGTCGGCATCGACGTCGGCACTAACAAGGTCTGCACCATCGTGGCCGAAGCGGACGCAGGGCCGGGCAATCGCCTCAACGTGCTTGGGGTGGGTGCCGTGGCCTCGGAGGGGATCAGCAAGGGGATGATCACCGACATACACAAGGCCAGCGCCTCCATAGCCCACTCGCTCGAAGCCGCCGAGCGCCAGTCGGGGTGCAGGATACTCTCGGCCTACGTGTCGATCTCCGGCAACCACATCTCCTCCAGCAACAGCCGGGGACTCGTGGCCGTATCCAACCCCGACCGCATAGTGGGCCAGGACGACGTGGCCCGTGCGGTGGACGCGGCCCGCGCCATGGCTATACCCGCGGGGCGCGACGTGCTGCACGTCATACCCCGCACCTACACGGTGGACGGGCAGGACGGCATACAGAACCCGATTGGCCTCTCCGGCTTCCGGCTCGACGTGGAGACGCACGTAGTTACGGGGGCGAACAACGTGCGGGAGAACCTGGTGCGGTGCGTGCAGAAGGCCGACGTGGAGGTGGACGACCTGGTGCTCTCGCCGCTGGCCTCCGCCGAAGCCGTGCTCACCGAGCAAGAGAAGAACATGGGCGTGGTGCTGGTTGATATCGGGCACGGCACTACCGACGTAGCTATTTACGCTGATGGCTCGGTGTGGCACAGCAAGGTGATTCCTGTTGGCGGCTGGCACCTGACCAACGACCTGGTGATCGTCTTCAACATACCCTACGAGTCCGCCGAGACCCTCAAGTTGCAGTACGGCATGGCGATTGCCCCAGGCAGCAGCCGCTACGCCCAGCGCGAGGCCAAGGCGGCCAGCCTCGGCAGGGTGCCCTCTCGAAACGGGTTGGCAGCGGTGTCGGCTAACGGCAATGGCAACGGACACGGCGTGCCCCTGCCTGTGGATGTGCTCATGGCTACCGCCGCCGAGGAAGCGGGTCTTGAAGAAGGCGAGATGCTTGAGGCGGAGACCTTCGAGGGCAACCTGCGACATATCAGCCGGGACGAATTGAACGAGGTAATGGCTGCGCGTCTCGACCAGCTATTCGGCATGGTGGGCGACGAGATAAGGCGCAGCGGCTACGAGGGCCTGTTGTCGGCGGGCATGGTGCTCACCGGGGGCGTGGCCCAGATGTCGAACATCGAGGCGCTGGCGGCGGGCAAGCTCAGGCTGCCGGTGCGTACGGGCCACCCCCGCAGGATAGGAGGCTTAGCCGACGTGTTCGACAGCCCGGCATACGCTACCAGCGTCGGCCTTATCCTCTGGGGCATGAAGCCTAACGCGGTCAATCTGCCGGTTCTGGAGGAAAGAAACGGCAATTCGAAGGAAAGGGGTTCGAGCAGGAGCGTATTGGCTGATTGGCTAAACAAGTTCATGCCCAGGGGTTAAGAGGTCCATTCTGGGGTGAGTCATTGCCAATTTGCGCAAAATAGGTCGAATAAGCACCAAAATACCTTGAACTTCGCGCTCTGATGGTGTATTATCAGTCCTTAGTCCCGCTCTTTTTGGGCAGCCCACATAATAATGAAGCTCATCTTGCCGGTTTTCGACGCGGCATAACTCGCTACAGGGGTAGGGGATACTGTAATTAGCACCGCAAACGCACGCTTTTGTCACGCCTTACGACGCGTGAAAGCGTCTGCGCATATGGCCCGTACGGAGTACGGTGTACCGCGTACGGGCGCAAAGAGCAACCGGGGAAGAGGAGGATTGGACATGTTTCCGCCTATGAACAACAACCCTAATAGGCCGGTGCACATTCAATATGGTTCCGGGCGTGACAACGGACTTCCCGCTGAGAACTACGCGCAAATCAAGGTGATTGGCGTGGGTGGTGGCGGTTCCAATGCCGTGAATCGTATGATCCAGGCCGGTGTCAAAGGTGTGGACTTCATCGCCGTCAACACGGACGCCCAGGCCCTGATGCACTCCGAGGCACCCACCCGCATCCGCATCGGTGACAAGCTCACCAAGGGGCTAGGCTCCGGTGGCAACCCCGACGTGGGCCGCCGCGCCGCCGACGAGACCAGCGAAGAGCTGTTCGAGGTGCTGAAGGGTGCCGACATGGTGTTCATCACCGCAGGTATGGGTGGTGGCACCGGCACCGGCGCTTCCCCTGTAATCGCACAAATCGCCCGCGAAATCGGCGCGCTCACCGTGGGTGTGGTTACCAAGCCTTTCACCTTCGAGGGTTCCCGCCGCCGCCTCGCCGCCGACGATGGCCTGAACAACCTCAAAGAGCAGGTCGATACCCTCATCACGATCCCCAACGACCGCCTCCTCCAGATCGCGGACAAAAAGACCACACTCAACGAAGCCTTCCGCATCGCCGACGACGTGCTGCGCCAGGGCATCCAGGGTATCTCCGACCTGATTACCGAGCCCGGCCTCATCAACCTGGACTTCGCGGACGTGAAGAGCATCATGCAGCTTGCAGGCTCGGCCCTCATGGCGATTGGCCGGGGCACGGGCGACAACCGCTGCATCGATGCGGCACGCCAGGCCATCGAGTCGCCCTTGCTCGAAATTAGCATCGAGGGCGCGAAGGGCGTGCTGTTCAACGTCACCGGCGGCCCCGACCTGGGTATGCTGGAGGTGCACGAAGCGGCCTCCGTTATCCAGCAGGCTGCCGACCCCGAGGCTAACATCATCTTCGGCGCGGTCATCGACCCTGAGATGGGCAGCGACGTGAAGATCACCCTCATCGCTACCGGCTTCGACTCGGTCCGGCGTGGGGTGGAGATGCGTCCCGGCTACGGCGCTCGCGAGTCGGGTTACTACAGTGGGTTCACGCAGCAACAGCCAGTACAGCCGCAGGCGCAACAGCAGCCTCAACAGCAGCCGCAGCAGCAACCGGCCCCTCAGCCCGCGCAACAGCCGAGCTACCAGGGCAACTACCAGCAGGGACAGCCCATGCAGCAGCCCGCTGAGCCTTCCGGCAACGGCACCGGCAACCAGAACCAGGCCCCGCAGTACAATACGCCCGCTCAGCAGCCCAGGGCCACCAACCCGAACACGCAGGCACCAGGCGCTCCGAACCCCAACAACCCGCGCCAACCGGTCCAGCCCCAGAGCGGCGACGACCTCGACATCCCGCCCTTCCTCTTCCCTAAGTTCAAGAACCGCCAGGGGCAGTAGGAGTAACGAGGACTGAGGACTGAGGACTGAGGACTGAGGACGGAGCCAATACAAGTTATAGATAGGGAAGAGGCCACTCACTAGGAGTGGCCTCTTACATTTATTGCAACTACGGGTCGCAACATCACTCACTTCTACCCAGTGCTCGATATAGTGGACGCTACTCCCCCTGTCATCCTGAGCGTAGCGAAGGATCTCAGATGTTACTCTTTTTCAGACTTTGAACCTTCAGCACCAGTGCACCCACATTCCACATCATCCCTGTCCAGCTTCTTGAGATCCTTCACTGCGTTCAGGATGACAGGGTGGGGGCTGGTTCTATGTATCCTATCCACATCCTTTCCCGGCAGGTATGTCCGTCAACCGCTAGGCTTCGCGTTGATGTTCAACCACCTTCTGATGCCTGGGGCGTGGTCCGTGTAGTGGAAGTATGTCTTGTGGGAACTAGAGGGTACACGGGCCTTCCGCGCGTCTACTCGAACTTTTCAGTGGCACTAAGGGCTGAGAGGGGAGAGGGCTTCTATTGTCGCTTCACGTTATGCCTCGACCTTGTGCCCCTTCTTGCGGTGGTAGTGCCGCCTGGCCTTAGCCTGGTTGCCGCAGTTACTCATGTCGCACCAGCGGCGGCTGCGATTCTTGCTCATGTCGAGGAAGAGCCAGCCGCAGTCGCTGGCCGCGCACTGGTGCACCCTCTCCAGCCTGCGCCCCTCCTCGGTCAGCAGATCGACCGCCGACTTAGCCACCGGCCACAGCATCTTGGTAAGCTCGTCGCTTTCTTCATCCCAGCCCCACTGGAAGCCGTCCGTGCCCCTGCGCACTCGCATGTGCGACAGCGCGACCGGCAACTCAGCATTTAGTGCCTCCAACGCATCCTCGCTCACGGGCAGCCCCAGCGAGTAGGCCGTGAACACGCGGTACAGGGCGTGGCGCAACTTGCGGGCGGCGGCCACGGCTTCCTCCGCCTGGTCCGGGTGCTCTCCAGCCTTCGCCAGCAGCCTCTCGGCTTCCGCGTCCGTAATCAGCCGCAACTGCCTGCCCCACTCGACCATGTCAACATACTTGCCGAGATGGTCACCCGCGTACTTCGGGTCGGCCTCGTACCGCATGTCGTGGTACATACCCGCCGTCGAGACGGTGTTTATAAAGTCCAGCGCCAGGTGGCCCGCGCTGTGGGAAAAGGAATAGCCCGGCTCGGACCGTTGCTCCTCGATTATCTGTTGCAAATCCATAGTCTAACCACCAAAGTCGCTATTGACAGGTTAGAATTGTTGAGGTATAATCTAACCACCAAAACCAATTATAGCTAGTTATATTGTGGTTGTCAATAGGCGCTTCGTAGCAAAGGGCGCAGGCGAGAGGAAACCCCCATAGTAGCGAGGGGGATGGGTGGGGACACAAGGAGGTGTGGAAATGTTCGATTGGCGTACTGAGATGGCTATGCAAAGGCAGCGCGAGATGCTGCATGACGCGCAACAATACAGGCTCATTGCCGAAGCCTACGGTGGCGAACAAGAACGGTCAAACTGGCGCAGCCGGGCGCTGTGCTCGCTTGGTGCCCGGCTGGTGAGCGTGGGACGATGGTTGCAGAGCCGGTCCGGCGTTACACCCGCCCCAGGTGGCAGTCTGGTGTTCCTGGCGGGCAGCGAGACCGCAGTCCCGCGGCAGAATGGCAGAGAGTCGCTCAGGAAGGTCGCGTAACGAGGCTAGTCGTAGGCCGCCGTTAGAGGCCGCCCGCGCTCCAAGGAGGTTTGAAATGGAAGGGATTCAGATTGTGACACTGGTGATCTTGTTGGTAGGGTTAGTGGTTGTGGACGTGGCTGCTATGCGGAGAGGTTTCGACAGCCGCTTTAGCCACGGTTGCAAGTACGACCATCCTCAGTCCTGGTGAGATTTGGTAAGCACAGGGAACTTATTCCAAGACCCTTGTAGGGGCAGGCCCCCGTGCCTGCCCTGGTGCTAATCTCGAACAAGGGC
>JALZHI010000203.1 GCA_030913985.1 Chloroflexota bacterium
GCTTGTGTTAGTTGGTGCTGAAACGTGGAACATGGTGCTATAATCGCATCACGTTTCACGTTTCACGTTTCAGAAAGCAGCTCGATGACCGTACCCTTCTACGACCCCAACCTCTCATACCAGGAGAACTACGACCTCGGGCCGTTCGGCATGTTCGCGGCGGAGCCTTCGGAGGAGGAGCGGCATGCGCTTGAGGTGCCGAGGAGCGAGTGGGTGGACGTGGCGGGGTTGAGGCTGCGCAGGCCGCTGGGCATACCCGCCGGGCCATTGCTCAACTCGAAGTACACCGACGCCGCCTTCCGCTGGGGCTACGACCTGTGCCACTACAAGACGGTGCGCAGCCGCTTCTGGCCCTCTCACGATGCCCCCAACGTGCTCCTGGTGAACGCCACCCGGCCCATTCCCCCCGGCGAAATCGGGCGCGACACTCTCATCGCGCGGCCCTTCCTGCGCGACGAGCCGGTAGACCTCACCACGTTGAGCATCACCAACTCCTTCGGCATGCCCGCACAGGAGCCGGACGTGTGGCAGGCCGACATGGAACGGGCCGTGCGGGGCGCGGGGCCGGGGCAGGCGTTGGTCGCCAGCGTCACGGGCACGCGCATGCCGGGAGAGGATGACCGGGCTTACATCGAGGACCACGCGCTTACCGCCGCCATGTGCGCCGAAACGGGTGCCCACGCGATAGAGGTAAACCTGTCGTGCCCCAACCTGGGCGGTCACGGCCTCATGTGCCACGATGCTGATGCCGCCGCGCTCGTGTGCAAAGCCGTGAAGCAGGCAATCGGCCCGATACCCCTCTTCGCCAAGCTGGGCAACTACGCCCCCGACGCGCAAGGAGAGGCCACCCTGCGGCGCGTGGTGCAGGCTACCGCCCCCTACGTGCAGGGCTACGGGGCCGTGAACGCGGTGCCGGTGCCGGTGATAGGCGAGGACGGCGGGCAGGCGCTACCGGGCGCGGGCAGGCAGTTGGCGGGCGTGTGCGGCGCGGCCCTCAAAGCCACCGGGCTGGACGTTGTGCGCCGCCTGTCGCAGATACGTGCCATCGAGGGCTACGACTTCGCTATCATAGGTGTGGGCGGGTTGGCTACCGCTGCCGACTATCGGGCCTATTTGGAGGCGGGGGCGGACGCGGTGCAGGGTGCTACCGGACCGATGTGGAACTACAGGCTGGCGGTGGAAATTGCTCTAGCCGAGAAGCGGGTTGTAGCAGGCATTTAGATGGAAGAGTCGCTCGAAAGATACAACTGGGGCAAGTTGAACAGGATGCAATTGGGCAGATACGCCGAGTATTTTGTGAAGATGGAGTTCACAATGTTCGGCTTCGATGTTTATTCAAGCGAGGTGGATGATAAAGGTATTGACTTCGTTGCACGCAAGCACAACTTTGCCGGAGATGCGTGGTATTACGATATTCAGGTAAAGTCCACGCTGAACCTCAATTATGTGTTCATGCGAAAGAGCAAGTTCATGCTCACCGACAATCTATACCTTGCACTTGTTCTTTTCGCTGCAGGTAGTGCCCCTGATGTTTACCTTATTCCTTCAAAGCGATGGAATACTCCCGACAGCCTCTTCGCAGATCGCCCGTATATCAATCTGAAAAGCCCACCTGAATGCGGGCTGAATCTAACTAAATCCAAGCTACCTCTCTTGGAACCCTTTCGCCTCGTTACGATGCTGCCCAAACTGTAGAATGTAATAGCTAGTCAGAAGGACCTATATTGATCAAGCAACACTTTACATGGGCCACCCGAGTCAGTGAGGCTATCGCCCAACAGGACAGCCTCCTATGCGTGGGCCTCGACCCCGTATACGACAAGCTGCCCGCTGAGTTCCGCACCGGCAACGTAGCCCAGGACATCTTCGCCTACAACCGCCGCATCATAGACGGTGCCGCCCCTTACGCCGCCGCCTTCAAGCCGCAGTACAAGTGCTACTCAGCCGAGGGGGAAGCGGGCATCACAGCCCTGAAATACACCTGCGCCTACCTCAGGGAACGCTACTCCCACATCCCGGTCATCCTCGACGCTAAGTACGCCGACATCGGCCACGTGCTGGAACGGTGCGCCCACGAAGCGTTTGACCTGCTCGGCGTGGACGCCGTGACCGCCATGCCCGCGCCCGGCAGACAAGCCCTCGCTCCGCTCTTCACCCGCCCAGGCAAAGGCTGCTTCATGGTGGTGCGCACCTCCAACCCAGGCGCGGACGAGCTACAGGACATCCAGACGGCAAATGGCAATCCCCTCTACGTGGAGATCACCGGCAGGATAGCGGCCTGGAACGAGTCGGGCAACGTCGGCCTTGTGGGACCCGCCACCGACCCCGCCGTGCTGGCGCGCATCAGGCAGGCCGCGCCCCACCTGCCTATCCTCTGCCCCGGCGTGGGAGCGCAGGGCGGTGATGTTGAGGCTGCCGTGGTCGCCGGGCTGGACGCGAATGGCGCGGGCCTGCTCATCAACGTGTCCCGCGCCATCATGGAGGCCAGCGACCCCGGAGAGGCCGCCCGCAAGTGGCGCGACACAATGAACGAGGCTCGCACCCGGCAGGCAGCCGCACAAGCTTCCGGTTCTCCCAACCTCTTAGAAGATGTTATCCGGCAGATGTACGAGATAGGCGCGATACGCTTCGAGCCGGTCACCCTCAAGTCGGGGCTGGTGTCGCCATACTACAACAACCTGCGCGTGCTCGCCTCTTACCCTCCCTTGCTGCGCAGAGTGGCCGCGCTCATGGCTCGGACGATGCAGGCAGCGGGCGTGCAACCCGACCTGCTGGTGGGCATAGCCGAGGCGGGCATCCCACTAGCCGTGGCACTCTCGCAGCACACCGACATACCAGCGGGCTACGTCCGGTCCAGCGCCAAACAGCATGGCACCAAGCGCATGGTCGAGGGCGCGTGGCAGCCGGGCGCGACCGCCGTACTGGTAGACGACGTGGTATCGGACGGCGCTAGCAAGCTGGAGGTGCTGGGCCACCTGCAAGAGGCCGGGCTTCAGGTGCGCGACATCGTGGTGCTGGTAGACCGGGGCCAGGGCGGGCCGGAGCTAATGTCCCTCCACGGCCTCAACTGCCACGCCGCCGTCAAAATGGACGACGTGCTGGGCATCCTCCTCAAGGCGGGCCACATCACCCAACAACAGGTAGACGAGAGCCACCGCTTCATGCAGGAGGCAAAGGCGTTAACAAGTTGAAACGCCAAGACGCGGAGACGCCAAGGACGCGCCAAGAGTAGGGTTGTTATTCAAGTAAAAGGAGCAGGGTACGTGATGTCGTACCCTGCTCCTTTTTGTACTCTCTAAACCTTAATTCTCTTGGCGCGTTCTCTGCGTCTTGGCGTCTTGGCGTTTCCGTCTCTAAATCAGGAACGAACCGAGGAAGAAGCCACCTACCAGCAGCAGCACGAGGGCGTTGAGGGCGTGCCACAAGCCGAGGCGGGCTATGAGCCAGTCGCTTACGGGCACGGGGTTTTGCAGGCGCAGCATCGAGATGCCACCAAGCACGGCGGGCAGTCCGCGCATGATCCCGTATACCATGCCGAGCGCGACAGCCGCCCGCAAGTCCGCCGCGCCCGCGACGAACTCCAATGCCAGCAGTAGGTAGAAGCTTGCGAATGGGATGAAGGTGAAGATACCGGCACCCAGCACGAGGCCGTACAGGGTATTGCCTAGCAGGCGGCTGCGGCGCATCCAGGAAGCGGGTACCTGCCAGCCGACTTGCGGCGCGGGCAAACGTACCACGTTCAGCTCGTGCAGGGCGAACAGCAACGCCGCCACACCCAGTATTACAACCGAAGCCTCAAGTGCGGCGCGGCCCGACAGAGCGTAAAACCAACCACCTGCCAGCCCAACAAGCAGCGACGTGAGGGCCGCGCCCACGAGGGTGCCCACCGCATACATGACCACTCGCGCCAGCCAGCTTGCAACGTCCTTTGCCTCCTTCCCGAGGGGCACGATCACGAAGATCATGTTCAGCCCTCAGGCAGAGGAGGTCTTCGAGGCCCCCACCACCGCCGCCAGGGCCGCCGACGCCACGAAGCCCAACCCAGCCCAGGGTCGCGCCACGCCCTGTACCATGCCGGCCAGCAACAGCCCAAGCCCCAGCATCGCCAGCCCCGACAAGAGCAAGCCCACGACGAACGGGCGGTAGGCGGAATCGACAGGTTGTTGCAGAGTGTTGTTTGACATGAGAACTCTTGACGTGCTCTATCGAAGACCGGGGCCGCGCAAGGTGCCCCGCACGGTCGCCACCGCCTGCTCGCCATAGGCAGCCACCGCCACACCCAGCAGCGACAGCACCACCACCAGCGCCAGTTCGGCCATTGAGCCACCCTGAGAAGGTGCGGCAAGCAGGGGCAGAACGCCGCCTGTCGCGCTGTTGAGGGGCGCATCCAGCGATAGAAGCCCCTCAAAGCCTGCCACCACGAGGACGGACAGCCCCAGCAGGAACATATTGCGGACCACTGCGAAAGGTGTCAGCCGCTCCGCCGAGATACGCCCAAAGCAGTGGCACGACTGCTGCTGCCCTCCCGTCAGGTCGTACATCACCAACGCCGTGAACACCACGAACAGCACCACGGCCCCCACAGCCGCCAACCGTGTCAACAACCCCAGCACGAGCATAGCCCCGAACGATAGCTCTATGTAAGGGAAGACGTACCCAAGAAACCGCCCGCTCCCCTTCGGCAGAAAGGGATAGCGCGACATCGCGGCGGCAGTACCCTCACGATCCCCTAGCTTACCAAGCCCCGACACAAGAAACACCCCGCCCACACACAGGCGGGCGAAAAGCACAAAGTAGGGGGAAACAAAAAACTCAAACATGATTTGGGAATTCGGATTGCGGATTTGGGATTTGTTCGGATGCCTACTAAATCCGAAATCCGAATTCCCAAATCCCAAATCCGCTCACACTTGTTTGAACTGCTCGAAGGGCTGGCGGCAGGAGGTGCAGTAATAGATGGCGCGGCAGAGGGTGGGGCCGAAGACGTTCTCCATCACGGTCCTGCGGGAGCCGCAATAGGGGCACTCGGACACCGGCATTAGCTGCACCAGGTTCAGCTTGCCCTGCGGTGTGCGCTGGGGCGGGGCGAACCCGGAGCTTTTCAGCACCTCGCGGCCCCGGTCGCTGATGCGGTCGGTGGTCCAGGTCTCTTCCAACGTCACCTTCACGTTGATGTCCAGGCCGGGCGCAAGCTCGTGCAGCCGCTCCTGCACGCTCTCCTTCATCACCTCAAGCGCCGGGCACCCCACGAAGGTCGGCAGCAACTCCACCTCAACAGCCGAGTCGCCCACCGACACATTACGCACGATGCCAAGGTCCACGATGGACAGGTTGGGTATCTCCGGGTCCATCACGTCGAGCAAAGCCTCACGCACGCTCTCTTCTGTTACGTTCTGCTGTATTGCCGTCATAATATGTACCTCTTGCTGTGGATGACGGACGACGTGAGTCTTCCATCGTCCATCGTCTATCGTCTATCGTCCGCTCTACCAGACCGCCTCCGGGTCGAGCCTGTACACCGAGGTCATCTCTTCCCAAAGTTCGGCCAACTCTGCTGTGTGCTGGCCCTGCCGCCCGCCGTAGACTGGCTGCACCGTGGGTACATAGCGTCCCGTGCTCTCGTCCTTCTTTGCCGGGAATGGCAGGTCCAGGCTCTCGAAGTAGGGCGCGACCTGCTCCAGCCATTCAGCCTGCAACTCGCTCATTGGGGCTTCGAGTACGCCGCTCGCGACAAGTTCCTCCTCACCCGGCAGCGGCTCGAACATGCCCAGGGCGTCGGGCCACAGGCTGTCTAGGGCGGCTATCAGCCGCTCCCGCGACTCGGGCGAGAAGCTGGCGAGCCGCTTGATCCAGATGTCGCCGTGCATCAGGTGGTACTTCTCCTCGCGCACGATCTTCTGCATGGCGTTGGCGAGCGGCGCGTACTGGCTGCGGGTCAGCGCCTCCACCCGTACGTGGTCGGCGGTGTCGTATAGGAAGTAGCGGGCGATGGCGTGCGCCCAATCGAGCCTGCGGTGCTCCACAAGCTGGCAGTTGAGGAATTCCTCCGGCCTGCGGGCGTACGCAATCCTGTCGGCGGACACACCCGTCAACTC
>JALZHI010000032.1 GCA_030913985.1 Chloroflexota bacterium
CGGTAGGTGTGGCGGTGGGGCTGGGTATGACACGCTCCTGAAAGAAGCTGGGCAGATTGGGGCCAACCACGATAACGCCGCCAATCAGCACGGCCAGTATCCCCAATGTGATGAACGTGATAGCGGCAATCATGCAGCCGGAGCTACCCGCACCCGACTGAGCGCGGGGCACCGGGGCGACCGCCATCGAGGTAGGGCTACCGAGGGGGCTGGTCATGCCCCTGGTGGGGAGGGTGCCCGCAGCCGCGCCGCCCATTGCGTAGGCCCCTCTTGGCCCCGCGCCCACCCTCAGAGAGCCGGTAGCCGGACCTGTGGCGCTCATGCGGCTCGTCCTGGCACCTACAGGCGGGGGCTGCTGGCCGCGCGCTCGGGGCTGCACGTTCACCTGGGCGACGGGCACCTCTACCGTGGGTTGCTGGCCGCCCATCTGTATCGCCCGGAGCGCCTTCTCCATCTCCGCCGCGCTGCCGAACCGCTGCTGAGGGTCCTTAGCCATCGACTTCAAGATGACCGCATCGAGGCGCGGAGGCACCGAGGGGTTGAGGTTGCGAACGGAAGGGGCCTCTTCGGAGATGTGCTTGTAGGCCAGGCCCATGATGTTTTCGCTCTCGAACGGCAAGCGCCCGGTGAGCATTTCGTACAGGGTCACACCGACCGCGTAAATGTCGGACTGGGGCACCACGCGCTCGCCCTTGGCCTGTTCGGGGGAGAAATAGTGGGCGGTGCCGAGGGCCAGCCCCGCCTCGGTGAGGCCCAGGTCGGACACGCTCTTGGCGATGCCGAAGTCGGTGACTTTGACCGCGCCGTCGGGCGTGATGAGCACGTTCTGGGGCTTGATGTCGCGGTGGATGAGGCCGCTGCGGTGGGCGTATTCGAGGCCCGCCAGTATCTGCGCGGCAACCGAAATAGCTTTGCCTATGGGAAGGGGCGAGGAACGATTGATGTAGCTCTTGAGGCTCTCGCCGTTGATGTACTCCATTACGATGTAATGGATGTCGCCGTCCTGCCCCACGTCGTAGACGTTGACGATGTTGGGGTGGGCGAGGTTGGCGGCGGCCTGGGCTTCTCGGCGGAAGCGGGCGACGAACTGGGCGTCAGTGGAATATTGCTCGCGCAGCACCTTGATGGCGACGATGCGGCCCAGGATGTTGTCGCGGGACTTGTAGACCTGGGCCATGCCACCGCCGCCCACCACGCTGATGAGCTGGTACCGCCCGTTGAGCACTCGACCTATCCCGCCGCTTGTATTTTCGCCGCCGCTGTTGTCAGCCAATAGCTACCCCAATCACCCGACATGCAACAATTCTGCGCGCTGGCACACACCTTGCGCTATAGTCTCGGACCCACCACGGAGCGTCGCGTACACTTTTGCACATTGAATAGGTACGCATGACACTCCTGATAAAGATTGTAAACCAGCCTATGGGGCATGTCAAACGAGTTGTTAGTTGCTAGTTGTTAGTTGTTAGGGCGGCGAGCAAATTCGCAATTCGAAATCCGAAATTCTAAATCCCTATGCTAAAATAGCCCTATTATGGGCCGCGCACGGAGGAACTGATGGACACACCTAATACTCGGGGCTTTAACGAGCAAGATTCGCGGGATAACAGGACCAGCGAGGGGCCTACGTCAGCGCCGGTCGAGGGGCGGGATATGGTTAGCGAGGGGCGCAGCCTGGCACCGGAGCAAGACCCGGTGAACGCGGTAAACCCGATGGCTAGCCCCAGCAGCTATTCTTTGGACGCTATCGAGGCGGGGGATACACCGCTGGATGAGGAGCTTGACTTGCTGGTGGACCCCGATATGGAGCAGGAGCAGTTGAGCAACAACCCGGATGTGCTCAACCTCGACGCTAGTTGGCGGGTGGAGAGCGAAGAAGCCGATTTCATGGGCGACCCCGGCACCACGGACATAATTGAGGCGATTGAGGAAGGGGAGCCTTATTTTCCGCCGACCGACCCGCCGCTGAGGACCGTGGGCCTCAACAACGTGGAGACGCTTGGCGGATTCTCGATAACTTCTCTTGAGGAGCCTACAGAGCCGGAAGACGAGCCGGTGCGCCTGCAACTCAACGACGACGAAATAGCCGGACGGGTGCGCTACGCCTTGGCTACAGATGCATATACCGCCGATCTCAACATCGAGGTGGAGGTGGAGGACGGGACGGTGTACCTGCACGGCACGGTCGGATCGCTCGATGACGTAGAGCAGGCGGAGCAGATCGCGGGCAGCGTGCCGGGTGTAATTGAGGTGGAAGAGGACTTGGAGATAGTTTAGGAAGTTATGAGTTATGAGTTATGAGTTATGAGTTATGAGTTGTTCTTCTAACTCATAACTCATAACTCATAAATGACCACCAAAATGAGCAATCTAGCACAAAGCCTCAATAGCAACGGGCGGCTGTCGGGTGTCACCATACCGGCGGACGCTTGCATTGATTTGCATATGCATACTACCGCCTCAGATGGGCGCTTTACGCCGGAGGAGTTGGCTAAGGCGGCGCATGAGCTGGGGCTGGCGGTTATCGCGCTGGCGGACCACGACCGGGTGGATAACGTGCTGCCGCTGCAACGGGAGGCGGCGCGGTACGGGCTGCATGTGATACCGGCGGTGGAGGTGTCTTGCGTGTGGGGCGAGGTGCAGTACCACCTGCTGGTGTACAACGTGGACCTAACCGACGAGGGCGTGGTGGGGCCGTTGAACGAGGCGAGGGACAGGTACGCCGACATATGCGCGCAGGGTATCGAGGAGTTGGCGAAGCAGGGCAAGGCAATTGACCCTGCGGTGCTGGCGATTTGCACCAGGGGACAGCCTATCGCGCCCTACCACGTCTTCCAGGCGATCATCAAGCACGAGTACGCGCCCAACATGAAGGAGGCGCACGAGCTTGCCAAGACGGTGGGCGTGGACTTCCTGCCCCAGACGGATATGCGAGATATGATCCAGCGGGCGCGCCGGAGTGGGGCTATACCCATATTGGCCCACCCCGCACGCGCCGAACCCGGCTTCAACCCGCCCAGCGAGGAGACCCTGCGCGAGATGATAGAGGCGGGGCTGATGGGCTTCGAGGTGTGGCACCCGTTCCACTCGTCCTACGACACGGCCTACTATATGAAGCTCTGCCAGGACCATCGTTTGTTCATGTCAAGCGGTTCGGACACGCACTCGCCCCAGGACCCGCGCCGCAAGCTGACACGATGGCCCGCGCGGCACGTAAGCTGGTTGCTGGCGGCGTGCGGAGTTAGTTTGCAGAGCTAGAATTGGCACGAATTGGCCGAAGCAATAAAAGGAGACGCAACCGCAAAGGCGCAAAGAGCGCAAAGGACACCAGGGATAAAGAAGGTGTTCTAAGTACAAAAGGACCACCGTACGTGATGTCGTACGGTGGTCCTTTTGTACTCACTGAATCCTTATCTTCTTAGCGTTACCTTTGCGCTCTTTGCGCCTTTGCGGTTCCTACTATCTTTACCGCTCAGGATGGCCGGTGCTCGGCATACCTGGCACAACCCCACCTGCGGGCGGCACGTAGATGCCGGTTTGCAGGATGGTTACCGACTGGACGCTGTAGGCGTAGTCGGCGTCAGCGACGAAAGCGTCCAGGGGCTTGGCGGTGAAGGAAACCGGGTAGCCGAGGGTCGGGTGGAAGCTGACGTTGTAGTCATAGGCAGTGTCGTCCGGGCTTGGATTCTCCACACTACGCAGGGCTTCCTCAATTTGGGTGAAGAGGCCGCCCACGGTTAGACGCTCAAGTTCCTGTACCGCAGCGGTAGCGGGATCGAGTCCTTCGGGACGCTCTACCTTAGTGACGAACTCCTTCGCGTCGTCCGAGGCGACAGTGAGCCGCCAGGGACCGCGTAGTAGACTGAACGCCTCCAATGTAACTTCGATGCGGTACTCAGCGGCGTCCTGGGCGCGCCACTTTGCCAGGGCAGCCTCGTAGTCGGCCCTCGTGAAGTTGGCGACCGACGCCCGGACGGTGGGGGTGGCCTGGGCGGTAACGGCGTGTAGCTGCCTGGCGGGTTGTGCGGCCAGGCTGGCGGTGCCGTAGGACGCAAGCATGGGCAGCGCCGCCACTACGAGCAGGCCCGTACCTAGTAGATGTTTTGCCGACGGTTTCATGATTCCTCCTGATTGATGTTTGAGTGTTTGTGCCGGTCTCTTGGGTGATGCACGCGGTGTTTTGAGTCGCCGTATCATCGCGCCAAGGATTGTGAAACTTTCCACCATTATAACGCCATATATCAAGCGGGAGTTCCATGTGCCCCGACAAACAAGGTCGAAAACCTGTAGTTGATAGAAGCTCCTTACCAGACCTTATCTCAACAATGCCCGAATGGAATATGAGCACATGGCCCCGCCTTGTCATTTCGAACCCTTCGGCTGCGCTCAGGGTAAACTCCGTGAGAAATCTCGTCCCTCTGCACAAGGTACCACCTTTCCTTCAGTCACAGGGTGCCGTAAGAAAGAGGCAACATCCTGGTGAAGGACGAGATTTCTCACTCCGTTCGAAATGACAAGAGGTAGCTCTGGTGGAGAGGTTCGACAGTGTTGTTCTTGAGATCGCTTCTAGGACTTATCTCTAAATGCCCCGGCAGCCACATCTTCGTCCGTAGGGTTCATCGGCCCCACCTATTAATGAGATGACTTCTAACAACTAACAACTAACAACTAACAACTCATAACTCACAACTCACAACTCACAACTCGTTTGACACCCCGCCGCCCTTTTGCGACAATCGAGCTATGCAAGCTGAGGTACGTGAGGGCGGGAGGCGTCGCATGGTGCCCTACATAGCCGGGGCGCTCATCCTGTACGGCGTGATAGGCGTGGCGATTCACCTGCGCCTTTTTTCGTTGCTTACGACAGGTGTGGGTGCCTGGTTCGGGCTGCCTTCTTCCGCCGGTGCGCCTGCCTCCCTGGACTTCCTGGCACCCCTGCACGCGCACTTCGATGGCACGCCCTGGCTGCCGTGGGCCTCTTGGCTTCTCGGCGTTGGACTGCTGACTTTCCGCATCCCACCTTTAACTTCCGGTACCAGGGAAGACCACGCCGCCACCGGCACAAGCCCAAGACGATGGCTCGTGCCCGCCCTGGTGCTCATGGCGCTGTTGCTCCTGGCGGGCTTCGGGCGCATGGTGCTGCTGTTGCCGCAAGACGTTGGCCTCAGCGAGCGTCCCTACGACGATGAAGGGGTGTACGCCGGGGCCTCGCAACTCTTCCTCCAGGGCATCATGCCCTACCGCGACTACTTTTTCGCCCACCCGCCCGTGGCCGCCTTCTCCTACGCCCCCGCTATGGCCTACCACTACAACGAGTGGGGCAGCCCCACCTCCTTCATGATGGCCCGCTACCTCTCGGTCGGCTACAGCCTCATCACCCTGGCGCTGCTCTTCCTGGTCGGCACGCGATTGGCCGGGCTTGCCGGTGGCACAGTGGCCGGGCTGCTGTGGGCGCTGGACGGGCGAGTGGTCGAGATCAACCGCAAGGTGATGCTAGACGGTCCTATGGTACTCCTGTCTTGTGCAGCCCTGTTACTCTATTTATGGGCCCGACCTTACCTGGCGGGCGAAGCCAATGCTCCCAGGCGAAGGACTGCTCTCTGGTTGCTCGTCCTTTGTGGCATACTAGGGGCGCTCAGCACGCTCACGAAGATAGCCGGAGTGGCCTGCCTGCTTGCCATCCTCACCGACATGGCGTGGATGTGGGCGACATATCGCTTTAGCTCACGTAAAGGTGAAGATACGCGCAGGGTAGCTGCCGGGTTGCTGTGCGCTCTGGGTGGTGCGGTTGCCGGGGCGTTGACCGTGCTGCTTCCCTTCCTGGTGCTGGCTCCGTCCCACCTCGTGCGCGACGTCTTTTTCTTCCAACTGCTGCGGCCAAACGACGGCATAGCCGAGATCCCGGCCCGCATAGCCGACCTAACAGCCACCCTGCGCAACCCTGCTACGATGCTGCTTGCCGCCCTGGGTTTGGTGGTACTCTCCGCGTGGGTGTGGGTGAGGCGGTCAACGGGCGGCTGGTGGGTGGTCGCCATCTGGATGTTCTTCAGCGTGTTGCTGTTCACCTATAGTCGCTCTTTCTACCAGCACTACTACATACAGCTTGCAGCGCCACTCTGCCTTTTGGGGGCTGGCGTTAGCTTGTTGCCCGGCCTCCTGCGCCGTGTCGCGTCCGGGGTTCGGGACTCCCGTGTCAAGCCCCTGCGCATCGCCGCGCCTGCCCTGTTAGCTGCCGTGCTGCTGCCTCTGCTGGTCGTGCAGTGGACCGGCATCGTCACGCGGTACGAGGAGCGCATTTTCGAGGTTGTGGGGCGCTACGTGAACGACGCCGTACCACCCGGCACTTCGGTGCTCGCCACCGACGAGCAGTTCAACCTCCTCGCCGCCCGCCCGCCCAGCCACAACTCCACCGGCTACCTTGTGGACAGCTACGGCCACATGATCTCCCTCGGCATAGGGCTGAACACTCGCGATATTGGCGACCTGTGGTCGTCTGTGCTGAGTGGCAGGCGCAACGAACCGGCCACCCCAGGCGAGCGGCCCGACGTCTACGGCGTGATGTACCGCCCCGCACCCCAGGCCGACTTCCTGGACCGCGTCTCGCGAGCGCCCCTCGTGGTGCTCCACGGCACCGGGCGAAACCGCCTTACAGAAGAGACTCAGGGAGAAATCGCCCAGCGCAAGCAGTTGGTTGTGGAACAGAGCAACTACTGGATATACCGGGACGTCACGCCCAGGTAGTTTGCTCTGCCTCTTTGAGACAAGTCTCAGAAAGAGACTTTGTACTCATTGCCCCAAGTTTCTGCTGCCCGGCGCTATCTACCTTGTCTCTCATAACCCTCTTGTGATATAATTGCCGTTGGCGTTCTGAAAGGCTGACCTGCAAAGAGCGCCTGCAAATGGGGTATTGCGTGCCCCGTAGTACATATCAAGCACGTCACCTGACCAGCCGGGACGTGCGCGCCAGCCGCCAGGAACACGCAAACATAGGGAGCGGCTCGCGTGCCCGGCGCGAAAGAGGGTGGCGGACGTTTAACACAGACGGAGGATTCTTTTGGCGACAACAGATACGGACATGGACCAGTTGGCACCCCCCGCTGATGCGGATACGGTAGACACCGCACCGGCACAGGACGCGGCCCCGGTACAGGAAGCCCCTGCCCCTGCCCCCGCTCGCGAGCAGCAGCCTCAGACGCGCGGTTACGGCGGCGGTAATGGCTCCGGCGGCGGTTCCGACAACGGCGGCGGCAGCAGTGGTAGCGGCATCAACATGAAGGCCCTGCTTGAGGCGGGCGTGCACTTCGGGCACCAGACCAAGCGCTGGAACCCGAAGATGAAGACCTACATCTTCACCGAGCGCAACGGCATCCACATTATCGACTTGCAGCAGACCGTTACGGGCTTGCAGGCCGCGATGGGCTTCGTCTCGGACCTGGTAGCCAACGGCGGCAAAGTGCTGTTCATCGGCACCAAGAAGCAGGCGCAGGAGGCCATCCGCGAAGAGGCCGAGCGCGGCGGGCAGTTCTTCGTGAACAAGCGCTGGATGGGCGGCATGCTCACCAACTTCGCCACGATTCGCAATCGCTTGCGCTACCTTGCCGACCTGGAGGGCCGCCAGGAGCGGGGCGAGTTCGCGGACCTGCCCAAGGCCGAGGCCGCCAAGCTCGAAGAGAAGATCGAGAAGCTCAACTCGCTGCTGGGCGGTATCAAGGATATGCGCGACCTGCCGGATGCGGTGTTCATCGTGGACACGCACCGCGAGCGCATCGCCATCACCGAGGCCATCAAGCTGGGCATCCCGGTCGTGGCTATGGTCGATACCAACGCCGATCCTGACGAGGTGGACTACGTGATCCCCTCCAATGACGATGCCATTCGCGCCGTGCGTATCATCACCGCCAAGATGGCCGATGCTTCTCTTGAGGGTGCCCAGCGCCGCGAGAGCATGCGCGCCGACGTGGACGTTGACTACACGATAGAGCCGGGCGAGTACAGCTTCACACCCGACGACGCCGAGGTATAAGAAGCGCATCACCAGCTACCATGTAGCCAGATAAAGCAGGCAACAAGAATGGGGGCGGCTGGCATGCTTGGCCCCCTTTTTGCGGGTTTTGAGTTATGAGTTTTGAGTGTTGAGTTACTCAGAATGGCAACTAACTCAAAACTCAAAACTCATAACTCATAACTCAGAATCAACTCGGAGGTAAACGTGGACATTTCAGCACAGGCAGTAAAGGAACTGCGCGAGAAGACAGGGGCCGGGGTGATGGACTGCAAGAAGGCATTGCAGGACTCCGGTGGTAACGTAGAAAAGGCAATCGAGGCGTTGCGACAGAAGGGTCTAGCCAAGTCCAGCAAGGTAGCAGGTAGAGAAGTGAGCCAGGGTCTAATCGAGTCGTACATACACACGGGCGGGCGCATCGGCGCGCTGGTCGAGGTGAACTGTGAGACCGACTTCGTGGCTCGCACGCCCGAGTTCCGCACGCTGGCCCGCGAGGTGGCTATGCAGGTAGCCTCGATGGACCCCGGCGAGGTCGGCACGCTGGAAGGCGGCTCCGGCTCCGGCAACGCGCTGCTCGACCAAGAGTACATCCGCGACCCCCGTAAGACCATCCGCGACCTGGTAAAGGAAGCCATAGGCAAATTGGGCGAGAACATCCAGATCAGCCGCTTCATCCGCTTTGAAGTAGGCACCGCAGGCGGCTCCCACCAGGGCGGCGACAGCAACAACGGGACGGGTGCTTCAGGACAGTAAGGAATGGAACACGTAACACGTAACACGTAACGCGTAAGTAGCCCAGCGCACGAGTTACGCGTTACGTGTTACGTGTTACGTGTTCCCGTCAAGCACTCAGGTTGTTGCTAACCAATGCCAAACCTGATAGACTATTAGGCAGCATGGCAGCCTGCACCAGGAGGTCCCCTTGATCGATCCGCTGTTGCCTGATGACGATGACGTAGAAGAATTACCTGCGATGCGGCGGGTGAACAACACCTTCCCAGAACCGCGCTTCAGGCGGGTGCTGCTCAAGCTGAGCGGCGAGGCGCTCGCGGGCGAGGCCAAGTCGGGCATCGACCCGGCGGTGGTTAGCTCCATCTCTAACCAGATCAGCGAGGTCGTGGCGCGGGGCGTACAGGTGGCTATTGTGGTGGGCGGCGGCAACATCTGGCGCGGTATCGCGGCCTCCGCCAAGGGCATGGACCGGGCCACCGCCGACTACATGGGCATGCTCGCCACCGTGCTCAACGCCCTTGCTTTGCAAGACGCACTCGAACACCGTGGGGTGTCTACCCGCGTGCAGTCGGCCATCGCCATGCACGAAGTGGCCGAGCCTTATATCCGCAGGCGCGGCATCCGGCATATGGAGAAGGGCCGCGTGGTCATCCTGGCCGCTGGCACCGGCAACCCCTATTTCAGCACCGACTCGGCGGCTTCCTTGCGTGCCCTGGAACTAGGGTGCGAAGTGCTGCTCATGGCGAAAAACCGCGTGGACGGCGTTTACACCGACGACCCGTTCTCCAACCCTGCGGCCACCAAGTTCGACGTGGTCACCTACCGCCAGGCGATTGAGATGGACCTACGCGTCATGGACACCACTGCCATGGCCCTTTGCATGGAGAACTCCCTCCCCATTATCGTGTTCAACTTCCAGGAGCCGGGCAATATCCTTCGCATCGTCATGGGCGAAAAGGTAGGCACCATCGTCACCAACGCACAGGACGATACGTACGTGGAGGAAGTGATCCCCGAGGACAAGACGCCCGAGTTACAGACCCTCCGAGGTATGCAGCAATGATTGAAGACGTACAACGAGACGCCGAAGACCGCATGAAGAAGGCGATTGAGGCCCTGAAGCGCGACCTTCAGACTATCCGCACCGGACGCGCCACGCCCGCCCTCCTGGACCGAGTGACGGTCGAGTATTACGGCACCCCGACGCCCTTAAACCAGCTTGCGACTGTGGCGGCTCCGGAACCCCGCCTGCTCACCGTCAAGCCGTGGGACAAGGGCGCGCTCCACATAATCGAGAAGGCGCTGCAAAAGTCGGAGATGGGCTTCAACCCCTCCAATGACGGCCAGCTAATCCGCATCCCCATCCCCGCTCTGACCGAGGAGCGCCGCCGCGACATGGTCAAGATGGTCAAGCACAAGGTGGAAGAGTGCCGCGTTGCCATCCGCAACGTACGCCGCGACGTGATGCACGACCTCAAGGAGATGGAGAACGAGAAGATGATCTCCGAGGACGAGCACAAGCGGGGCAGCGAGAAAATCGACAACCTGGCCCACAAGTACGTTGCCGAAGCCGACCATGTGGGTGAAGCCAAGGAACACGAAGTCCTAGAGGTGTAACCATTTGGGATTTCGGAATGCGGAATGCGGATTTGATCCGGTTCCAGCTAAATCCGAAATCCGAGATCCCAATTCCCAAATTATGAGCGAAGCGAACTCTGACCCTAAGCCTCAGCACGTTGCCATCATCATGGATGGTAATGGGCGGTGGGCGCGACAGCGCGGGCTGCCGAGGCTCATGGGACACCGGGCTGGTACCGAGAACATCCGCCGTATCGTGCACGCTTGCGTCGAAAACGACGTGAAGTACCTCACCGTGTATGCCTTTTCCACCGAGAACTGGAACAGGCCCGATAGCGAGGTGCAGGGCCTCATGCGCATCCTGGCCGAGGTGATAGAGCGCGAGACGCCCGAACTCGACCGCGAGGGGGTGCAGATACGTCACCTGGGCCACATGGAGAACGTGCCCCAGGCCCTGCAAGAAGCCATCGCTTACTCCCTTGAGACCACCAGGCACAACAGCCGACTCATCCTGAGCGTGTGCTTCAACTATGGGGGCCGCGACGACGTGGTGAGGGCGGTGCGTAAGCTGGTGGCGCGGGGCGTCAAGCCGGAAGACATCACCGAGGAGCTGATTTCGGCGCACCTGGACACGGCAGGCATACCTGACCCCGACCTCATCATTCGCACCGCCGGGGAGATGCGCCTGAGCAACTTCCTGCTGTGGCAGGCCGCCTATTCCGAGTACTATTCGACCCCCACCACCTGGCCGGACTTCGACAAGGAAGCCTTCGCGGAGGCCATCAGGGAGTATGGGCGCAGGCACCGCAAGTTCGGCGGCATCCTCCCCGAAGAGTACCGCGAATACGCCGAGCGCAACGGCCTGCCCTTGACTGCGGGCGCTGACACGAGCGACACAGGCACCGCCGTTGCCGCCCCAGCCGACGACCAGGCCCCCATCTCCAACAGCCCCGACCCCGCGGCGGTCTAGCGGGACGGCCATGCGGGGTTCGCCCACTGCCACACCCGGCCCTACTACGGAGCGCGTTGCCAGCCCCGGCGGTCCCGCTGGCCCCCGCCCAACTCGCTCAAGCTGGCTCAACCTCGCCTGGAAGCTCGTGTTGGCCGCCGTCATCCTGCTGTTGATGTCGGTTGGCAGCCCGCTGTCCTGGCTGCTGTCGTGGACGTTGCTCAATCCAGTAATGGCTACCTTGCTTGTGTGGGGCGCGCTGGTCGTGGGTGCCGCCGGCAGCAACCTGTTTGAAGGCGACACCTCTCTACGCTGGGCCTGGAGCGCGCTTGCCGTGGGGGCTTACCTGGCGCTGACGCTACCCACTCTTGTCACGAACACACCTTCCCGGCTGGTGGACGCGCTGGGGCCAGTCGCCGGGCTCACCCTGGTCGCGCACCTGGGCCGCCGCGACCTTCAGCGGGCGCTCCGCGACTGGGCGCTGGTGATGTCGCTGGCGCTGTACGCCGCGTTGGGCGTGCACGCCATGTGGCTGCTGCTGGGGGTGTTCGCCAACTTCGGGCCGCGCGTCTTTCTGCTCTCGGTGCTGCTGCCGCCTATTCTGTTTGAGGCCATCTTGCTGGCCCTGCGGCGCATTGTACGACAGGGTAGCCTCTTGCCCGCCGGGGTGGCGCTGCTTATGGCGACCCTGTTGTCCGCCGTAGTCGTTTCGGCCAACTTGCTGAACCAACTGACCGAGCCTACATGGCTGCTGATTTTCGGTCTGATTATCGCGGTGCTCATCGGCACGGGGCTGGTTGTCAGCTACCTCACGCGCCCCCTGATGGAGGCCGCTTCGGGCGCGCACCGCCTCCACCCCCGCGCCATCGACCTGGGACGCGCCCTGGTAGAACTCAGCCACGGTCCCATACTGATTTCGCTGGCACTCTACCTGCCGTTACGCTTGCTGAGGTGAGACTGATTTTGCTCAAGCTATGCAGTGTTTGTTAGACCCCAGATTGGAGGAACCAAGCTCCCCCTTGTCATCCTGAGCGTAGCGAAGGATCAGTAGCCCGTGTTTGACTCTTGCTATCGCAGTACCAATGTTGCCAATGCCGCTATCTTCCCCAACGTTGTAGACTCTCGCCTACCCACCTGATCCTTCGCTACGCTCAGGATGACAAGGGCAAACAGAGTGCATTGGGCCTGACAAGGCTGCATTTACGTACTACCTACTCTCTAACTACTCTCAACGATCCCTTATCACAACCTATGACCTACAACCCCGACAAATTCCCCATAAACATAGCCCTGCTAGGTTCCACCGGCTCCATTGGCCGCCAGACGCTCGACGTGGTGAGCCGCCTGGAGGGCCGCTTGCGCGTGGTGGCCCTGGCTGCGGGGCGCGACCGGGATGCTCTGCTGGCACAGGCCCTCGCCCTGCCGGAACCCCCCCTGATGCTTGCCCTTGCTGACGAGGGGGCGGCGTCTGCGGCACCGGAGGACGGCCCGCCGTTGCTCGTTGGGGAGACGGGCCTGGTAGAGCTTGCCCGGCACCCCGACGTGGATATTGTAGTGGTTGCCACCACAGGGCACGCCGGGTTCGCGCCCACGTTGGCCGCGCTTGAGGCGGGGAAGGAAGTGGCCCTTGCCAACAAGGAGGCGCTGGTCATGGCGGGGGAGGTGGTGACCGGCCTTGCGCGGCGCATGGGCACCCGCATACGCCCCATCGACAGCGAGCACAGCGCCATCTGGCAGTGCCTGGTCGGAGAGCCGGAAGCGCCGCAACGGGAGGCCACCAGGGGCGCGAGCGGTGCGTGGGACGTGATTGAGAAGCTGGTGCTGACCGCTTCCGGCGGCCCCTTCCGCACCTGGGACGAGGAGAGCACCTACAACGCCACTCCCCAGCAGGCCCTCAACCACCCCACCTGGAACATGGGAGCCAAGGTCACCATCGACTCGGCCACCCTGATGAACAAGGGGCTGGAGGTAATTGAAGCGCACTGGCTGTTCGGGGTGCCTTTTGACGATATTGAGGTGGTCGTGCACCCGGAGAGCATCATCCACTCGATGGTGCGCTTCACCGACGGCTCGGCCAAGGCCCAGCTTGGCATCCCCGATATGCGCGTACCCATCCAGTACGCCCTCACCTACCCGCAACGCTACCACAACCCCGCCCACCCCCGCGCCGACTGGGCTGCCCTGGGCGCGCTCCACTTCGAGGCCGTAGACACCCGCCGCTTCCGGTGCCTGAGCCTGGCGTTTGAGGCGGGCCGCAAAGGAGGCACTTACCCCACCGTCATGGCCGCCGCCGACGAGATTGCCGTGCCTGCCTTCCTCGCTGGGCAACTGCGGTTCGGGGACATTCCTGGTATAATAGAGGGTGTGCTTGAAAAGCACGTCGCCGTCGCAATAGACCGGCCCGACATCGAATCGATCAAGTGGGCCGATGAGTGGGCAAGGCAGACGGCGTTGGATTTGGTAAACATGGGGAGTAACACGTAACGCATAACACGTAACACGTAACACGTGAAGTTGGTTCGAGGAACTTAGTTTCTAACGAACCGCTATGTTGCTTGATGTACTGTTACGAGTTACGCGTTACGTGTTACTCCTCACGTTTCAGAAAACGGAGTAAATGATGGATTGGGCTTGGTTGTGGGTGTTTCCTGTCCTGGGCGTACTGATTGTCGTCCACGAGCTGGGGCACTTTTTGACGGCTATCTGGCTTGGGATCAAGGTGGAGGAGTTCGGTATCGGCTTCCCGCCCCGCGTCTTCGCCATACGCCGCAACGGCATTGACTATTCGTTGAACTTGCTGCCCATCGGCGGCTTCGTGAAAATCACGGGTGAGAACGGCGACTCGGACGACCCGCGCGCGTTCGGCAAGGCCCCGGCCTGGAAGCGCATCATCGTGCTCGCGGCAGGCTCGACCATGAACCTGCTGCTCGCCATCCTGATCTTCGCCGGCACCTCCATCGCGGGCACGCAGCAGGTGGACGCTCCTGTCACCGCCATCGGTGGCGTGATTGAGAATTCCCCCGCGGAACGTGGCGGCATGCAGATTGGCGATGTCATAGTAGCAGTCAACGGCCAGCCTATCGCCAATGATATCGAGTTGCGGACCGCCAGCCGCTCTAACCTGGGGAAGCCGACCAAGTACACCGTTCTGCGTGACGGCCAGAGGGTCGATCTTACCGTCACCCCGGAGGGTGAGCCTCCGCTTGGCATAAACCTGGGCTTCGCTCTTAGCCCGGTGAAAGTGGGGGAGGTACGCCCTAATAGCGTAGCCAGCCAGGCAGGACTGCAACCTGGGGATGTAATCGTTGAGGTAAACGGCACCCCGGTCAACGTTGATGCCCACGTAACCGCCCTGTTGGGCAATAGCAAGACAAGCCCGACGGTCGTGGTCGAGCGCAACGGCCAGCGAGTCGGTCCGCTCACGCTGAATATAGGCAGCGGCTCCCAGACCAGGTCGTACGGCTTTACCCTGGACCGCCCCCTCACCACGGTCTACTACAGTCCCGCCGAGGCCCTTGGCCGCTCCCTGAACAGCACCTGGGATGTCATAACGAGCATACCGAGGGGCATAGCCCAGGCGCTGGCGGGCACCTCACAGGGTCCGGGTGTAGCGGGCGTGGTAGGTATCAGCCAGCTAACAGGAGAGGTAGCGCAGGAGACCGGCTTCAACGGCCTGCTGACTCTGACCGCGCTGCTAGGCATTTCGCTCTTCATGATAAACCTCATGCCCCTGCCCGCACTGGATGGCGGACGCCTGTTGTTTATCTTCATCGAACTATTGCGGGGCGGCCGCCGCATAGCCCCCGAAAAAGAGGCGATGGTGCACTTCGCCGGTATGGTCGTGCTGCTGGGGCTGATGGCCCTGATTACTTTCTTCGACGTGCAGCGACTCCTCAGCGGGCAAGGCCTGATGCCCTAAGCTACTAAGAACCGGCTCCGCGACCCGTCATCGACATGGTGGCGGGTCTTCTTTTTCCCGTTACGGGACACCCGGTGAGACCGAGGCGGAAGCATAGCACAAGACCCGCCGCGCAGTTACCGCTACTACACCATTCTGCCCGAATATGGCACTTCCAGGGTGGGTATAAGGTACGTGGGTGCCACTTTGTTGCCACTTTGTTGCCACTTTGTTCCCCGTGTGTGACCCTATTTCCCCTGTCATCCTGAGCGTAGCGAAGGATCAGGTGGGTAGATAAGAGTCCACAACCTACAGGATGTTGTTGGCACTACAAACATTGGTACTGTAACAGGAAGAGTCAAGAACGGGGTACTGATACTTCGCTACGCTCAGGATGACAAAAGAAACAGCGTACTGCCAGAGCATTAGGACCGCTTCCATCAACCAAATACACTAGCTGCATCACGTTTCACGTTTCACGTTTCAGAACCGCCTCGCTTGACAACCCCCACGCGGCGCGCGATACTACCTAGCGCATGACACCCCAGGAGCATTATGATGTCTAGCCCAGCGCCGGGCGCGACCCCCTCAAAGGCGGTTCAGGGAGAGGTGGAGCAGAACGTGCCTCTGCCGCCTTCTATTCGGAACGCGGTAGGCTCCAGCCCGGTAGAGCAACTGCCCGGCCCATTCTCGAAACTGGCGTCCCTCTGCCCAATAGGCGCGTACGACTCCGGGCTGGGTGGCCTCTCCATCGTAGCCGAGATACGGCGCTTGCTGCCCCAGGAGGACGTGGTCTTCTATGCCGACAGCGCCAATTGCCCCTACGGCGGGCGCTCGGACGAGTGGCTGCGCAACCGGGCGCTGGAGGTAGCCGAGTTCGTCTTCGGCCAGGGTGCCAAGACGCTTGTGGTGGCCTGTAACACCGCTTCCGCCGCCGGTCTGGAACACCTGCGCGCCCGCTACACTGCGCCCATCGTCGGCCTGGTACCCGCCGTCAAACCCGCCGTCGCCATGACTCGGACCGGCACTGTAGGGGTGCTTGCCACACCCGCCGCGCTAAGGGGGCGTTTGCTGGCCGACGTGATCGAGCGGTTCGCCACCCCGGCTGGCGTGCGGGTCGTCACTACGGCCCCGGTGGGCATGGTGGAAGCCGTGGAGCGTGGCGAGCTTGACACCCCCCAAACAGAGGAAGCCGTGGAGGCGGCGGTCGCGCCTATGCTCGAAGCCGGGGCGGACTGCATTGTGCTAGGCTGCACCCATTATCCCTTCCTGAACTCAGTCCTGCACCGGATAGCGGGTGACGACGTGCAATTGATCGACTCCAGCGGCGGCGTAGCCATGCAGACCCGCCGGGTGCTCGAAACAAGACACCTGCTCCGCGACGACGGAAACGCGGGGCGGCTCACGGTCTACACCAGCGGCGACCCGCAGGTGGTAGCGCCGGTGGTGTACGCTCTGGTGGGCGAAGAGGTCACCGTGCTGCACGAATCGGAAGCGCCGCAACCCCTTGGTCCCGGTAACCCCCTCTTTCCCGGTCGAGAGCAATGAAGCACTTCGGCGTGACGGACCCCAGGCTGGAAGACTACATGGAGGCCCTGTTACCCGCGAGGGGAGGAGTGCTTTCCGATATGGAAGCGCACGCCGAACGCGAGGGCGTGGGCATCATCGGGCCTATGCAGGGGCAATTCCTTTACACCCTGGTGCTGGCCCTCAAGCCCAAGGACATTCTTGAAGTAGGTACGGCAATTGGTTACTCAGCCATATGGCTAAGTATGGCGGCGGAAAAGGTCGAAGGACGCGTGGTCACGCTTGAGCGCGACAACAGTCGAGCGGTGTGGGCCGAGGCTTACATGCGTCAGGCGGGGCTATCAGGGGTGTGCGCTGTGCGGCGTGGGGATGCGTTTGTGCTGATGCGGGGCATGGAGGAGAGTTTCGACCTCATCTTCCTGGATGTGCTTACCCAGTTCGACCGCGCAGACACCTCCCTGGAGATGCTGGACCTGTGCGTGCGGCGTCTGCGCCCTGGCGGCGTGCTCCTCTCCGACAACGCCCTGCGCTCCGGCCAGGTGCTCCAGCCGCAGGACCACAGCCCCTCCACCCAGGGCATCGCCGCCTTCAACCAGGCAATCTTCAACCACCCCAGGCTGACCAGCACCATCATTCCGATCCGCGATGGGTTGAGCATGAGCGTCAAAGCATTTTAGATTTAGGATTTTGGATTTTGGATTTTGGATTGAACTCCTGAATCCTAATCCAAAATCCAAAATCCTAAATCGTGACAGGAGGAAGCATGACCGTTGATCCAAAGCATGACCCCGCTGACGGCCCGGCGGTGCTGGTGGAGGTTACGCGCGGGCCGATTGTGGAGTCGGTGCATTATGGGGTGGTCGCGGTGGCTGACGCGGAGGGAAATCTGCTTGCGTGGCTGGGCAATCCCGGCGTGGTGAGCTACTATCGCTCCTCCTCCAAGCCGATACAGGCCGTGCCCGTCGTGGAGAGCGGGGCCGCCGACCGCTTTGGCTTGACCGAGCAGGAGATCGCTATCTGTTGCGGCTCCCACGGCGGCGAAGACATACACGTGGAAGCGGTCCTGAGCATCCTTGGTAAGATCGACCTGGGACCGGACGCCCTCGCCTGCGGCCCGCACGCGCCCTACGACAAGGCAGCCGCCCGCGCGCTGGAGGAGCGCCGCGAGCCAGCCACGGTGCTGCACAACAACTGCTCCGGCAAGCACGCGGGGATGCTGGCCCTGGCGCGCTTCCACAACTGGCCCATAGATGGCTACGAAAGCCGCCAGCACCCCGTACAACAGCTCATGCACCAGGTAGTAGCCGAGTTCGCGGGCTTGGACCCGAGCGAGGTGCAGGTGGGCGTTGATGGCTGCGGCGTGCTCACCTTTGGCATGTCTATTCACGCCATGGCGGTGTCGTTCGCTCGCCTAGGCGATGCCGACTACTGGCCGGAGCCTCGCCGCAGCGCGGTACGCCGCATCACACAGGCTATGCTCGCCTACCCCGAGTACGTGGCCGCCCGTCAGCAACGCTTCGACACCGACCTCATGCGCGCCGCCGGGGGCACCCTGGTCAGCAAGGTGGGGGCGGAAGGGGTGTTCTGTGCCGCCACGGTGAGCGCGGAAGATAGTCCCGCTGTGGGCTTCGCGCTCAAGGTGCTGGACGGCGACAACTCACTCCGCGCCCGCAACCCCTCCGTTACCGAGGGCCTGCGCCAGACCGGTATGCTCACCGAGGACGCCCTGAACAAGCTGGAGATGTACTGGGTGGAGGAGATACGCAACCGCCCCGGCGACGTGGTGGGCATGGTGCGCCCGGCGTTCACGCTGTCTGTGGCGGAAGGGTTAATAACGTAAAGAGACGGAACCGCCAAGACGCCAAGGACGCCAAGGACCACGCCAAGGTTAAAGGTAAATTTAGGCGTGTGATAAGAGCAGGGTACGTCATTATGTACCCTGCTCTTATTGCTTATACCATCGTGTTAAATCTTGGCGCTATTCTTAGCGTCCTTGGCGTCTTGGCGGTTCCGTCTCCTATCCGCTCACACTCTCATTCCACCCACGAATACCTGTTCGGCAAGGTTGACGCCGAAGTGATAAGCGAGGTGCCGGTGGTTGGGCGCGTTCCAGATGACTATGTCGGCCAGTTTGCCCGGCTCAAGGCTGCCCAGCACGTGCCCCCGGTCGAGGGCGTGGGCGCTGTTGATCGTGGCCGCCACGATCGCTTCGGCGGGCGACATCTTCATCTGCGAGCAGGCGAGGGCGATCATCAGCGTCAGGTTCTCGGAGGGGCAGGTGCCGGGGTTGCAGTCGGTGGCGAGGGCCACGGGCACCCCCGCCTCGATGAGCGCTCGCGCCGGTGCGTACCTGCCCAGTCCCAGGCCCAACGGAGTGCCGGGCAGCAGCACCGCCACCGTGCCTGCCGCTCTCAGCGCCTCTATGTCCTCAGGCTCCATCACCAGCAGGTGGTCCGCCGACGAGCACCTCATCTCTGCCGCCACCTGCACGGCCCCCACGCGCTCGAACTCGTTAGCATGCAGCCGGGTGCCCAGGCCCAGGTCTTTGGCCGCTTGCAGGATGCGCCGGGTCTGGTCCGCAGTGAAAGCCCCCACGTCGCAAAATACGTCGCACCACTCCGCAAGCCCCTCGTTCGCTACCGTAGGCAGCATCTCCTCTATCACCAGCCTGACGTAACCCTCGGGGTCGCCCGCGTACTCCTCTGGTATGGCATGCGCGCCGAGGAAAGTGGCGGCTATGCGCGGCCCCGTACCCGACATCTGCAAGTCGTGGTTGAGGTCGCGTATCGCCCACAGGCACTTCAGTTCGTCTTGCACAGAGAGGCCGTAGCCGCTCTTGATTTCGACCGTGGTGGTGCCGTGCTCGAGCATGCGGCGCAATCTCTCTGCCGTCCTGCTTTTCAGTTCGTCTTCGTGGGCGATGCGCGTGGCCCGCACTGTGGACATGATGCCACCACCCGCCGCCATGATCTCTAAGTAGGTGGCTCCGCGCAGCCGCATCTCGTACTCTTCGTCGCGGTAGCCGCTCCAAACGAGGTGCGTGTGCGCGTCCACCAAGCCAGGGGTGACAGTCTTGCCGGTGGCGTCTATCAGAGTGGTGTCGTCGCCACGGTAAAGGTGAAGTACCTCATCGCTCGGCCCGGCTGCAAGGATATGGCCGTCCAGCACCGCTACCGCGCCATTCGGGACGATACCCGCTTCCGCCTGCGAAGCCCCGGCGCGCGGACCTTCCGCCGAGCTATCGCTGTGGCACGTGACAAGCTCCGCCGCCGAGTGGATTATCAGTGTGGCAGGTGTGTGTGTCATGGTTGTCATGTGAATAACAACGGCGGGCGGCTCTGGAGACTCTGAACATCTCCCGTGCCGCCCGCCTTACCTTCTGCTAAAAGTCTATGCCCCTACTGCGGTGACCTGGGGCTGGCTCTGAGGCAGGGAAATGGTGGCGGTGGTGCGCCGCATGCCCCGCTTGGACTCTACTGCGGCGTCCACGAACGACTTGAACAGCTTGCGCGCCCAGGCGTGCTTGCGCCACAGTTCCTCAGGGTGGCACTGCACGGCCACGAGGTAGTGCGCGTCCGGGTGCTCTATCGCTTCCACAATGCCGTCGGGCGACCAGGCCGTAGCCACCAGGCCGTTGCCCACCTTGTCTATCGACTGGTGGTGCGAAGTGTTTACCCACACGCGGTCTTTGCCCGCCAGTGAGTGCAAACGCGAACCGGGGTCAATCGTGATGTCGTGCGCCAGGAAGTCGCGGATGCGGCGCTTGAACGACTCGCGGTGGTCGATGGTGGTCGGGTACTCGGAGTAGATGTCCTGGATGAGCGTGCCGCCCATCACCACGTTCAGCACCTGCTCGCCTCGGCAGATACCGAGGATCGGCATGTTGTCTTCGATGGCCCAGGGGAGCACGGTGGTCTCCAGGAAGTCCATGCCGTGGTCGGTGGGGTCGAGGGCGGGGTGAGGCTCCTGCCCGTAGTGCTTGGGGTGAATGTCCAGCCCACCGGGCACTAGCAGTCCGTCCAGGATTTCATAGATGCTGCGCAAGGCATCGGCGTCTTCCTGGTGCGGGATCATGATAGGCACGCCACCCGCCGCTTCTACCGCCTTGCAGTAGCTCTGATTGATGCTGAAGCGAGGCGCGTGTACGCCCGCCGCATCGTTGTCGTCCATCGTCGAAACGCCGATAAGGGGTAGCCCGTTCGCGAATGGCATGTATCTGCTCCGATCTCTAGGGTCGTGTTGCGGCTTGTGCGTAACTCGGAGCGCGAACCCCACTCAACGCGTGTCGCAAATCTATTGCAGTAGTATAGCAGAATTTCCCAACATGGGAAGAGTATTTAGTACATATGCCCGCTTGTACTATGATGAATTGGCTACAACCGGGCAAGAGTTGTGCCAACACCCAGAACCAGGACTAGCTCTACAAATCAATACTTCTTAAGGTAACATTTCTGTTATCTTCAGGTACTTAAGTTCGTACCGATTCACCCGATGGGGTAATAGGCAACCGGCCACGCGACCCTTATCATGGAACCAGACTACTGAGCGGGTGTGCTATGTTCGCGCCAAGCACACGTCACGCACCCGCCCGGTAGTTCACATTTCGGGTATACAGCAGCCGTTCAGTAGCCCTTAGCCGCATGGTGACGCCCATCGAATGACGCCACAGAGTGCGAAGGCCGACGCCCGTCGATTGAAATCGAGGGCTACACCTTGCAAAGTCCCCTTCGGGGACTAATACATCTTTCAAAGTCCTTGCAGACGCTCTGAGATGAATCACTCTGCCGCAGGGCAGACTTTGCCTTGTGTAGCCCTCGATTTCAATCGACGGGCGTCGGCCTTCGCACTCTGCACCTTGTACGGGATCAATTGATGGGCGTCAGCCTTGGAAAATGTAGCAGCCGCAGGCCAGCCTACAGCTCAGGTACCTAACAGCCTCGCATAAATAGCCGTTAGTTGCTCCGCGTGTCGCTCCCACTGGAACTGTTGCTCCACGAACTGCCTCCCGGCGTGTCCCAGGCACGCGCGCTTCTGTGGGTTATCCAGCAAGCATGTGACGGCAGCCGCAAAATCATCCGCTGTATCAGCCACTAGCAGGTCGCGTCCGGGCACCCCACCTACACCCCGGTTAGCTATCGAGGTCGCCACCACGGGCGCGCCCACCGACATAGCTTCCTGCACCTTCATCTGGATACCCGAGCCTGAGCGTAGCGGGCAGATAGAAATCGTGGCACGCCCCAGGTAATCGCTTACGTCGGGCACCCACCCTAGCACCTCTACCCCGTTTTCCGGCTGTGCCAAGGCGCGTACCCGTTCGGTTGGGTTGGTGCCCACCACCTGCCAGACAAGCTGCGGGTGCGTAGCTCGCAGACTGGGCCATACCTCGGCGGCGAACCAGAGCACGGCTTCCTCGTTCGGGTGGTAGCCCATGTTGCCGGTGAAGATTATGGTTTGCGCATCTCTCCCATCGGGACCTCGGAACTGGAAACGCTCCAGATCGACGCCCATCGGCAGCACGGTGATACCGTCTCGCCCACCAAGCGCCTGTTTGTCAGCGGGTGACGTGACTATCAATTCCGGGTAACGCCCTACCACTGCTTGCTCGTAGTCGCGCATTCTCCTGTACTCAATTTCGTACGCGAGGCGCTTCGGTCCACTTACTTGCTCTCGGCGGTCGGCAAGGTTCAGGGTGAGCGAGTCGATCAGGTCAACCACAACCGGCGGCCTCTCGACGGCGCGGACGTAAGGCAGCATTCGTACGAGAGTCACGTGCAGCAGGTCGAACTGCTCCTCGGCCAGCAGCCTCTTTAGATGCTGCTGTACGGCGGGGATGCGGTAGTAATTGACCTGCAAAGGCAGCTTAGATAGCAGGCCCGTGCCGAGGTTCCAGAGCGTTCGCCACCGGGGAAGTGGCACGACCACAACCCTCTTGCAGTATTTGGCTACCTGCTCGTACTCGTCGGGGCTTACGGGCCTTTCTGCTATGCTCAATAGCGTGATTTCGTGCTCGCGTGACAGTTCGCGCAGTTGGTGGTATACACGCGAAGTATCGCCTTTGAGCAGGGGGTAGCAGAATCGTGGTGTGAGAAAGAGTATACGCATGCTATCGTGGTCGTGTGCTTTGTGGGGCCTGCCGGTCAAGCACTTTCTTGTAGACGTGCTCCGTACCGGCAACCAGGCGCTCTATGGTGAATTGTCCCGCCACCTCTCGGCCACCTGCGGCCAGGCGACACCCGAGTCCAGGTTCGTCATGGACGCGTGTCGCGGCGTTCACCAGTTCGTCCAAGCCGCCGGCGGGCACCAGCAGTCCGTTCTCGCCGGAGGTGACAATCTCCGGTATGCCGCCCACCGCCGTAGACACCACCGGGATACCCTGGCCCATCGCTTCCAGCAAAACGTGCGGTATGCCCTCCGTGTCCGAAGTAATCATCACAAGGTCGGTGGCAGCGTACACGCTGGGCATCTCGCGCGTAAGTCCAGTGAATATCAGGCGCTCGCCCAGCCCCAGTGTAGCCGCCTGCTCCTGCAAGTTTGCTTCCTGCTTGCCCCCACCCACCAGCAGAAACACGGCGTCGGGCAGTCGCTCGGCCAGCGCGGCGCACGCTTGCAGGTAGAGGTCGAATCGCTTCTCGGTTGAAAGCCTGCCAATGGCTGCGATGACGTAAGCGTCCTGTGGAAGGCCCCACCGGGCGCGGGCGGCGTGCCGCTCCTCCAATGTTGCCTTGCGCCCCACCGCGAAATCGGGAATGCCGGGCCGCACCACGCTTACCATGTCGGGACTGAAGCCCATATCCAGCAGCGTGCGTTGCTGCAACTCCGAGACGGTGATAATGTGGTCGCACTCACGCAGGGTGAGCAGTTCGAGTTTGGTGACGACCTTGCGCACGAAGTTGTCCTGCACCCAGCCATGCACCGTAGCCACGAGGGGCAACCTGCCCCATGTGCCGGGGAACAGCCTGCGCATCAACCAGATGAAGTAGTTGGCGCGCTGGCCGTGCACGTGCACCAGGGCGACGTTCATCCTGCGCGGCAACGAGCGCAGCCAGCGTGGGTGCCAGCGCATCTCCGGCAAGGCCAGCACGGGAATGTCACGCTTGCGCGCGCGCGTGTGGAAGTCTCGTTCGGGATCAGCGGGGTTGGGTTTGCGCAGGAGTAGTATCGCCGGGTCGAACTGCCCCCGCTTCAGCATGATGGGGGAGCTAGCCAGCAGCAATTCCTCCGGGCCGCCTGTCTGCCGGGAGTCCACCGTGCGTATAGCTTGTAGGGCGCGCGGCCTGCCAGTCTGTGGTCTCATCTACGAGGAATCATACAGCATGCTCCCGCTCACTGGCATGGCCTAAAAGTACGGGAGCGCCTCACCAGCGGTACTTTTGTTACCCGGCGGCATAACCTTTGGGTCATAGCACGACGCGCCAATTTTCCGGTATCATCCCTTTAGGAGCCACGCCGCACGGCTCCTCCTTATTGCGCGGCTGCGAACTGAGTGGAAGCGGGGCTTATGAAGCTGAACGTGGTGCAAATGACAGACGTGACCGGGCGGGGCGGGGCCGAGAAGGCCCTGGTTGACCTCGCTCTGCGCCTGGACCGATCCCGCTTCAACGTCACCGTGGTAGTCACCCGCCACACCGGCAACTACCAACCTCTGCTCGATGCTGCCGGGGTGCGCACGCTTGTGGTGGAACGCAGCAGCCGCTGGGAGAGCCACAAGATGCTCGGCCTGGTGCGATTCATGCGCCGCGAGCCCGTGCACGTCCTCCACACGCACCTGTTTGGCGCGAACACCTGGGGCCGGGTGCTCGGCAGGCTGGCCGGGGTGCCGGTGATAATAGCCCACGAGCATTGGTCCTCCAAGGCGCAGCGCGAAGTGTGGGTGGACCGTCTTCTCTACCGCCTCACCGACCGCATCCTGGTACCTTCCGAAGCCAGCAAGCAACTGGTTATGCAGATGGAGGGAATCCCCGCGCGTTATCTCGACGTGACCTATAATGGGGTAGACATCTCGCGGTTCAAGCCTGGGGCCGAGGCCGCGACCGTGCGCCGGGAACTCGGCCTTGCACCTGAAGACGTGGTAATCGGCACGGTGGGCCGCCTGAGCGCCGACAAGGGCGGCCAAGACGACCTGATATGGGCCGCGAACGAGCTGCGAAAGTCGCACCCGCAAGTAAGGCTGCTTATAATAGGTGATGGGCCGCTACGCCCGGAGTTGGAGAAGTACGCAGGCGAGTTGGGCATGCTCGACTCGGGGGCCGCGCTATTTACCGGCACCCGCGACGACGTAACCCGCCTGCTGAACGCGATGGACGTGTTCGTGCTGCCTTCGCACAAGGAAGCGCTGCCAATCGCGGTGCTGGAGGCTATGTCGATGTGCCTGCCGGTGGTAGCCACCCGCGTGGGCGGAGTACCGGAGGTGGTGCAAGACGGCTCGACGGGCCTGCTGGTGGAGCCTGGCGACAGGCCAGCCCTCGTGGATGCCCTGGCCCGCCTGGTAACAGACCGCGACTTAGCCCAACGCCTCGGCTCATCGGGCCAGGCCAGGGTGCACGCCCACTTCACCATAGACAAGATGGTGGACCATGTCGAGGACCTATACGAACGATTGATGCTGAAACGGGGTTCTGAAACGTGAAACGTGAAACGTGATGCGGCAAAGGGAACAGGGTGCGTGAATACTTTATGTTGACATAATAGTCTCAAAGCCCCTCCTTGTCATCCTGAGCGTAGCGAAGGATCAGGTGGCATGCGAGAGTCTTCAACGTTGTGGATGGGGTTGGTAGGAGGACCAGTGTTCCTCCAATAGCAACAGTCAAGAACGGGGTACTGATCCTTCGCTACGCTCAGGATGACAAAGGGGAGCATTGGTTCCGCAAGTTCAACATTCTGGATTCCGGCCTCCGCAAACCAAACAGAGCAAACCGCATCACGTTTCACGATTCTCGTTTCAGAATCCCCACACGAGGTAAAGACCTATGGAAGTCGGCACGTACCTGCGTATAATCGCCCGCTATTGGTGGGTGATACTGCTATCAATGC
The DNA here is from genome assembly GCA_030913985.1 of Chloroflexota bacterium. Taxonomy (GTDB): domain Bacteria; phylum Chloroflexota; class Chloroflexia; order QHBQ01; family JADMIH01; genus JADMIH01. Next base: position 25,717 of record JALZHI010000032.1, read on the forward strand.
TGGCCGCCGGGGGTGGGGCCGCCCTGCTCGATTCCGTGCGCACCCCGCAGTACAGCGTCCAGGCCCGCGTGGCCGTGCGCCCCTCGGCGGTGCTCACCAACACCCTCACGATCGTCGACCTGGTGGGGCAGATTGGCTCCCGCCACGTCACCGGCACCCTGGCGCAGACGTTCACCTCCGCCGACGTAAAAACAGCCGCCCGCGAAGCAGCCGGGCTTACTCCTGACGAGGCGCAGGTGTACGACCTGGAAGCTAACGTGCTGCCCGACTCCTCGGTGATCGCGGTCAGCGCCAGCGGCCCCGATCCAGAGGCGCTTGCCCGCTACCTCAACGCCACGATTAGCAACACTATCAGCAAAGCCCACCAGTACTACAGCGTCATAGACCTTGAGCCTCTCGAAATGGCAAGCCTGCCCACCGAGCCTACCTCCCCGGTGCCCGCCCGCGACATCCCGTTGGGCGTGGCCCTGGGACTTGCCCTCGGCGTGCTCCTAGCCATCGCACTGGACTACCTCGTAGGCTCCAGGGGCGTCCAGAGCGAGCTTCGCGCCCTCCACCCCTACTACAACCAGGAAGTAAATAAGTGATTTGGGAATTGGGATTTCGGATTGCGGATTTGAAGGCCGCTAAATAAATCCGAAATCCCAATTCCCAATTCCCAAATCCGCATGCAAGTCCGTACTCTCCGGCCACCACCCGCTATACTCGATCCAGGGGTCACCAGGGTCTTTGCACTGGTGGCGGTGCTTGTTGGGCTGCTGGTGGGTTTTGCGGCGGGGCTGGGCATGCCTCAGAACCTGCTGGTTGCCCTGTCGCTCAGCCCGTTCCTGCTCATGTTCATCTACGCGCGCCCGCACTGGGCCGTGACCGTGTACGTGGTGCTGGTCTACGCCGACTTGCTCAGCATCATGGTCAAGTACCACGACTTCCCGCCGTTGGCCCGCTTCGCCGGGGCGATCATGTTGAGCGCGGTGCTCGGCTACCGGGTGGTCTACCGGCGCGAGGGGCTGAAGAAGGACGAGGTCACTCCCTGGCTGGTAGCTTACGGCGCGGTGGTGGCGTTGGGGCTGTTGTACGCGAGAGACCCCAATCTCGTCATGCCCAACCTAGTCGAGTTCGCCCGCAACTTCCTCACGTACCTAATCATCATCAACTCGCTGACTAACATGGGGAGGCTCAAGGCGACGTTGTGGGGCCTGCTTGGTATTGCCACCCTGCTCTCCCTGCTGACCATCTACCAGACTGCCACCGGGAGCACCGACACCGATTTCGGCGGCCTCGCCCAGTTCCGCGTGAGCGAGATCTTCGGCGGCTCGGACGCACCCAGGCCCGGCGGCACCATTGGTGACGCCAACTACTACGGCCAGCTACTGCTGATTGTGGTGCCGGTTGGCCTCTACTTTGTGTTCGAGTCGCGCGCTCTGCTGGCGAAACTAATCGCGCTGGGGGCCACCACGATTGTCATCGGAGCCATCGTCTTCACCTACTCTCGCGGCGATGCCGTGGCCCTCGGCGCTACCCTGTTCGCGGTCATGCTCTTCAAGCGCCCCAGGCTCCCCGCCCTGATCGCGCTTCTCGTGGGTGGTGTGCTGGTCCTGCTGGCCCTACCAAGCAACTACGTAGAGCGTATGAGCACCCTGGTGGGCACCATCACGGGCGACCAGCGAGCCATATTGACGGAGGCCTCCATTCGGGGTCGCGTGGGTGCCGTCAGTGCCGCCGTAGACATGTTTGCCGACCACATGGTGCTCGGCGTGGGCCGCGAGAACTACCCACTGCACCAGCTTGAGTACCTGGAAGGCAGTGCCCTCGCCCTGCACCGCCGGGCCATACCCCCTCACGACCTCTACCTGGAGATAGCCACGGAGCACGGGATTGTGGGCCTGCTGGTCTTTGGCGGGCTGATACTAGCCTGTGTGAGGGCGTTGCGCGAGGCCAGGCGACGCTTCATGGGGATGCTGAACCGGGAGGGCGCGGAACTGGCCGTCTGGCTCGGTATCAGCCTGCTAGGCTATCTGGTGAGCAGCATCTTTCTGCACGGGGCTTTCCTCTACATGTTGTGGCTGCAAGTAGCCCTCATGGTGGCCCTGCGCCAAATTTCCCGCAGCGCCGAGGTGGAGCGAGCTCCTGCTACCGTGCCCCCCGACGAGCAAGAGCCGGTGCTGCCCTTCGCGGACCGTACCGCTCCCAGGGCCTACCTGCTGCCCGTGCCGCTGGACAAGCTCTCGCCCCCTCACTCGGTGGGCACGCCCGCCGAACCGGTACCCCCGGTGGTCGTGCACCGGCCCGACGCCCCAGGTGAGTTGATACGCTTGTTTTACGAAGCCCAGGGTGGTGAGGAAGTGTTCGGCAAGGCGGTCAGCACCGTGTTCGAGGAGCAAGGCACCGGAGGCCGTACGGTGCCGGTCCAGTATTACGAGTTTGCTCGCCTGGAGTGCCACCTCGTGGACCGCGCATCGTATGATGTTGTCATAGGCAAGGTGGGACTCGAAGTAGAGGTAAGAGGCAAGCCCGCGGACCTTCTGCCTCCCGCGCTACAAGGGGAGCAGGTGCATATCGAGAGTAGTGCCATCACCGTGCCGGACGTCTTCTACGAAGCGTGGCAGACGGGAGGCGCTGACCTGTTCGGCTACCCGGTAAGCCCGGTGCTGCTGGACGCATCTCCCGCCGGGCTGCCTGTCTACGTGCAGTACTTCGAGCGCGCCCGCCTGGAGTACCACCCGCATAGCGCGGGCACCGGCTACGAAGTGCAGCTCACGCCGCTGGGCCTGGAGCTATTCAATCGTCGCTACGGGGTGATAAGCTAATGCCTGCTTCAAGTTTCACCGTGCTTTCCTATCACCGCATAGCCGAGCCGGGCTGCCCCGACCTTGCCGACTCGCTTATCGACGCCTCGCCCGCCGCTTTCGAGGAGCAGATGCGCCACGTGGCCTTGCACTATAACGTCGTTTCCTCGTGGGACGTGGTGCGTGCCTTCCAGGAGGGCTACACGCTGCCCCGCCGCGCTCTGGTGATTACCTTCGATGACGGCTACCGCTGCTTCATGGACACGGCCATGCCGGTGCTGAAACGCCTCGGCCTGCCCGTAACGCTGTTCGTGGCAACGCACGTAGCAGGAGGGACTGCCTCGCTCTTCTGGTGGGACGAACTGTATCGTACCATCAGGGGGACCGGGTCGCAGCAGCTAGAGGTGGCGGGCCTCGGAATGCTGCCCCTGGGTGATAAGCAGGAGCGTTCCGAGGCCTTCTCCCGGATCGTCTCTCATTTCGAGAGGCTGTCCGAGGACCAGGCGAATGCTCTCCTAACCACGATTGTAGAATGTTGTGGCGTCGAGCCGAACCGCGAGCGATACCTGCTGGACTGGGACGAACTGCGGGCGCTTGAAGCCGAGGGCGTGGCGATTGGCCCCCACACCCGCCACCACCCGATACTGGCTCAGGCCGCACCTGGCCGTGTCATATCGGAGACGCGCGGCTCCTGGCGTGACCTTACCACCCGTCTGCAGCGGCCCCTACCCATCTTCTGCTACCCCAACGGGCGCGAGCATGCCGTCAACCGCACCGCAATGGACGCGGTCAGGGAGGCAGGTTTGGCTGCTGCTTTCACCACAGTCCCCGGCCTCAACGTAGCTGGCAAGACCGACCCCTACCGCCTGTTCCGTATCGGTGCCACGGGCGGCGAGTCCTTGCGCCACTTCGCCATCAAGCTCAGCCCGGCGGGTCGCGTCTATCGAGGCTTAAAGAGCATGCTACACGCACGCCGGTCGCGCAACGATGCGGGATAAACGTCGCAGGCTGCCCACACCGTTGCGGTTGCTGCTGCTTTTGCTCGGCATCCTGGCCGTGTGGCTCGGTGGCGACCTTGCCTACGTGGTAATAGGTGCCGAGACCGACTACGCCGCCCGGGCTGACGTGATAATCGTGCTGGGTTGCAATCCTTACGCTCCAAGAGGCGGGCCGAGCGTCTGCCTTAGCTCACGAGGCCAACACGCCGCCAACCTCTACCACCGGGGCCTGGCCGAGCGCATCATCGCCACGGGCGGCCATATAGAGAACGGCCCCACCGAGGCGTCCGTGATGCTGCGGGTGCTGACAGCCGCCGGAGTGCCGGAATCGGCGGTGGTCCTAGAAGAGCAGGCCCACAACACGATACAAAACATCGGGTACAGCAAAGAGATAATGCAACACAACGGCTGGGACACCGCCATCCTTGTCACCGAGCCGTACCACATCAAGCGGGCCACCCTGGTAGCCAGGGACGCCGGGCTGCACGTCTACCCCTCGCCCGCAGTGGAGAGTCCCCTCTGGCGCAACCCCGACCAGCGCAACTTCCGGGTGCTGAGGGACACCGCGTCTCTGGTGCTCTACCAGCTTAAGGTGGCTACCGGCACGCGCGAGTAGAGCATATATCTATAACTCATCTCAAGAATGACAAAGTGGAATATGAGCACATGGCTCCACTTTGTCATTTCGAACGCAGTGAGAAATCTCGTCCCTCGCCTCCCAAGTAGCACCTTTCCTTCAGTCACTCTGCACCGTAAGAAAGAGGAAACGTAGTGCTCAGGGACGAGATTTCTCACTGCGTTCGAAATGACAAGGTCCGATTCTGCCGCCGCTACTTGGTCATAGTATCTATGAGATAGCTTCTGGAGACTAGGCCTCTCGCGGTGCCAGCCGGTTGCGCTTGAGCATAGATCGCGCCAGTTCGAGCATGCCGCCAACCGCCGAACGGTCCAGCAGCCAGATGGCCGCCGCGTAGACCGCACCGCCCACGAGCACCGACAGGACGAGCACCGGAATGCCTCCACGCTCCGCCGGGTCCACCCCGAAGGAGAGCAGGCGCACGGCGGCGGACATGACGCAGGCCGCTACCAGGGGCGGCCAGATCACGCGCAACTGCTCCCACATGCTTATCTTGACGAAGCGGGCGACCACCACCATGTCGATCAAGATGCCCACCACGCGCACAGCCAACTGCCCCCACGCCACCCCTTCGATGCCGTAGTTAGCCGCGCCCCACCAGAGCGCGGGCACCAGCATTACCAACTTCACCAGGCTGATGTAGTTCAGCACGTCAGGCCGCCCCACTGCCTTGTAGATGACCCCCGGCCAGTAGTTGATGCCGCCCAGCACCATGTACACCGAGAGTATCTGCATCACCGGGATGACAGGTGCCCAGTCGGGCTTGAACAGCGTATGGATAAGCGTCGGAGTTACCGCGAACAGGCCGAAGCCCACCGGTGCCAGTATTATCAACATGTAACGCTGCATCTTCAGGTACGCTTCTCTCAGCGCCGCGAGGTCCGATTGCAGCTTGGCCGCCACCGAGAAGGCCACCGTCGCCACCGCCTGGGCCATGTTCCTTATCAGCAGGTCGGGTATGCGGAAGGCGAGCGTGTAGATACCCAGCGCCGTGGGGCCGAGCAGCGCGCCTATGATGAAGTAGTCTGCGTCCGCCAGCATCGTGCCCAGGCCGCCCGCCAGCATCGTCTGGAAGCTGTAGCCGAGCATCGGGCGCAGCAGGTCGCGGCGGAAGAGGCGGGCGGGCCGCCACTTTGTCACCACCCACAGCAGCACCGTGGCGCACACCTCACCCAGCACCTGCCCCCACACCAGGCTCCACACCCCCAGCCCCGCGAACGCCAGCGCCACCGATAGCACGCCCTTGAGCAGCGTCCGTCCCACCTCGGGCACCATGCGCCGCCTGTAGTTGATCTCCTTCTGCAACAGGGCGTCGTGGGTGCTGCCTAAGGACGCGAACAGCAGGCTGAGGCCGAGCACCTGTACCAGCGAGGTGACGGTCGAGATGTCCTGCGGATTCTCGCTGTAGAAGAACTGCGCCGTGTAGGGTGCCAGCAGCCAGTTGGCGGCAAAGAGGACGATACCGATGCCGCTGCTCAGCGCGAAAGCCATGTTGGCGGCTGCCGGACCCTCACGTCCGTAATAGATGACCGCCGAGCCTATCCCGAAGTCGCGCAGGATGTCGAGCACGGTGATAACGAGCAGCGCCATGCCGACCAGCCCGAACTCGGCGGGTGAGAGTATCTGCGCCAGGATAAGCGTAGATACGAACACCAGCCCCTTGCTCACGACAAAAGCCAGGTAGTTCCATGCGGCCCCTTGCGCCGCCTGCTTACCCAGCCCGCCGCTTGAAGCGCCCACCGATTCTGTTGGCTTGTCCGTGTCCAGGTAGGTATCCTTCTTCATCAGTCAAAATTCAGTGCCGATTGCTTAGAAATTATCTTCAAGATAAGAATGTCGAATAGCAGCACATTGCCCCGCTTTTGTCATTCTGAACGCAGTGAAGAATCTCGTCCTCCACCCGGATGTTTCCATTTTCTTACGGTACCCTGTGGCTGAAGGAAAGGTGATATTTGGGTGGTGATGGACGAGATTCTTAACTGCGTTCAGAATGACAGGGTGGGGCTTGGTTGCCGATCTCCGAAATCCTTGCCCACATGATTGCTTTGCAGGTACGAAGTTCTGCCCCTAACATTGTACCCCATGCACCGCCCACGCATATCACCCTACCGGGCTACCGCAGGGGCCACACAGGGGTAATTGCCGCCATGCTGTGCCTGTGATACAATCGCTGGGAACACAGCCGAGTGCCGATACCGGCGAGTGGCTGTTGCAGCATAGCATACGCTGGGTGTCCTCCCATCCCTTTTGAAGGCGGCTAGTCCCACCCCACATGTCTCTGAGACGGTCGATAATGTCAGCCCTCTACAGGGCCATCTACTTCGCGGGCAAGCCTCTTCCCGGTGGCGGTATCACCATACTGACCTACCATTCGCTCGATGATCTGGGCACGCCCCTCTCCGTCTCTCCCAGGCTGTTCAAGGCGCAGATGTCGGCTCTCTCGGCGTTGGGTTGCCACACCCTCACCATGTCGCAGGTGGCCGAGCACCTATCCTCTCGCCGCCCCTTCCCGTCGCGTGCCGTGGCTATCACCTTCGATGACGGCTTCGCCAACTTCGCGGATGAGGGAGTACCCACCTTGCGGCGCTATGGCTTCTCGTCCACGGTGTACGTAATCACCGGCATGGTAGGGCGTATGACCCGCTGGACCGACGGGCCTCGCGCACTACCCTCGCTGCCCATCCTGACCTGGGAGCAGATTGAGCGCCTTCAGCGAGAGGGCGTGGAGATAGGGGCGCACACAGCCACGCACGGCTTCCTGACGCAGTACAGCCCCGCCGCCCTGGCGCACGAACTCACCGCGCCCCGCAAGCTGCTGGAGGAGCGGTTGGGCATCCCCGTGCGCGCTTTCGCCTACCCCCAGGGCGACTACGATGACCGCGTGGTGCAAGCCGTTCGCGCGGCGGGCTATGCAACGGCGACCACGGTTGACCAGGGCAGAGCGGTGCCAGGCAGCGATCCCCTCAGGCTGCCGCGCCTGCTGGTGAGCAACAACACCACGCCTGAAATCATGAAAGCCTTCGTGGTGCCCACAATCGGCCCGGCCTACGTGGCAATCAACCTCGTGGTGAGGGGCCTGCTGGGGAGAAAGCGGTGGCCGCGCCGCAAGCCCGGCGAAGTGCAGAGCACAGACACAGTGTCGGTGCCGTGCTAGAAGTGTAGCCGAGGGTGCTCCACGCTGTACGCACATAGAACGTCCGTTGCGTGGCTCTAAAGAGCTAATCTTCGTCAACTGCCGTGCTTCCTCAAGCGCCTGGCTCGCTCCAACATTGAGGCCGACAGTAAGCGTTTCACCAGCCCGCGCGCGGAGGCAACCAGTCGCTCCTGCCTGCCAAGATCGCTGCCCCTGCCGCCGCGTGGGTAGATGCGCAAGCCGACAATCGTGCGCTGTCCGTTGTTCCAATCAGCCTTGTATGGCTCTTCGCCGCGCAAGAAGTCGTAGGTAGCGGCCCCTTCCTCGATGGCCCGCTTGAACGTCTCCACCAGCATCACGAGGCCCACGCTCATGTTTTGCCACTCCGGGTCGCGCCCCGCCTGGTAGTAGCTGAAGGTGTCGCCATGCCGCAGGGCGTATAGCGAGGCCACCGCCTTACCCTCGACGCTCATGACGAACAACCGCAGCTTACCCCGCTCAGCAAGCAAGGTCGTAGCGTCCCGGTGGAATGCCTCCACATCGTGCCCGGTGATGCCGTCAGATCCGCCCTCGCCCGACCACCGCATGGCGTGCAGGCGCAGGAACTCGCTGAAGGGTCGCGCAAGCTCTGCCGGGTCCTCAATGCACTCCACGCTGAAGCCGGGCTGCTTTTCCAGTTGCTTCTTACGGCGACGATAGTTCTCCCGCCGCGAGGAGCCGCGCAGGAAGTCCTCAAACGTCTCGCCGGGCCGGAACGTCATAGTCGGGCACACGAGGCCGGGTCGAAGCTCCGCGACGTACTCAGGGGCGGAGAAACTCCTTTGCAACAGGGCCAGGGTGGGTGACTCGCTGTCTATATCAGCCAGGTCCAGCACGTCCCAGGTGTCCTGCGACCGCCGCAGGTGCTCGGCAAATGCCTCCACGACCTCCCGGTGCCGTTCCGGCAGGGCCACAACGTCCATGTAGTCGCCGCAAACGTGCGTCTCCCCCAGGAAGGTCAGGCGGCGCAGCTTTCGTCCCAGGGCGCGGCGGTGCTCCAGGCATAGCGGCATCAGCCCCACCAGCCTGCCGCCCTCATCGCGCGCCGTCAGGATGTAGAGCTGCCGGTCCGCGCCCAGCCGCCTGTACCACGGGTAGAGCCATTCCCAGGAGTTGAAAATGCTCGCGCCGCTGCTATCAAGCAGTTCGCCCCATTCAGAGCGCATGGCCGCGAACCCGAGCACGTCGGTGACCAAGCCTATCTGCAAAGGTTCGGGTATGCTTGAGAGAGGACGAGCCAGCGTGTCCTCTACTTCGTAGGCTATCGTTATCGGACGTTCCATCGTAATCATACTATACACCTACAGCCCCGACTTTTTGCTGTCCACACACTACCTCCCGAACCATACGCGCCACGTAAGCCATGCGCCCTGGGGTGAGGTCCTGGTGGCAGGGCACCTCCAGCACGTGCTCGCGCAGCCAGGCGGTGTCAGGGAACTGCTGCGGGTCGCAGGAAGGGTGGAAGTAGTGCCAGAAGTCAATCGCTTCGATACCCACGGCTTCCAACTTCCACACGACCTCTTCCTTGTCCCGCACTATCATGGGATAGAAGAGCGGGCACACGCCTTTCCCCAGGTGGGGCATCAGGGGCTGGCCTACGTCGCGCAACTGCCGCAACAGGTAGCGATAGTTGCGCCGCCGGACCTCTATGATGCGCGTCATGTCCTGCGCGGCCAGCACGTTGTGGCTCGCGCTGCTCATGCCCAGGTCCGCGTCTTCCGGGTTGAAGTGGTCGCTGCCCGTGGTCACTCGCTCTATACCCGCCGTTTCCACGGTGCGCTTGCCCAGCCGCCGCACGCCCCGCCTCACCAGCCGCCCGGCCTTCCCGCCGCGAAACTCGACGTTCTGTAGCAACGAGGAGAGTATGTGGCTGACCATCGAGGTAAATGGCGGTGCCTCTACCTGCCCCAACTCGGCGGCACGCCCCGCAAGCTTGCCGTTCAACACTATCAGGCCGCCGTTCGGTACAGGCAGCATCTTGTAGATCGAGTAAAAGGCCACGTCGCCCGTGCTGCCTAGAGGGCTGCTTCCCTCCGACGAGAGGAGCGACAGGGCGCAGTCCTCTATAAGCGGCAGCTTGTAATGGTCGGCCAATGCCCTCATCTGCCGGGTGGGGCCTGGGAAGCCCGCGAAGTGAATCAGGTACAGCGCCCTGGTGTCAGGTCCAATCAGCGCCTCTACGTCAGCCGGGTTCACGTCCCAGTCGCGCCCGACCGGGTAATACACCGGCTTCACCCCGGCGGCCATCAGCGTCTCGATCTCCACCCCGTGGTGATAGGCGGGCACCACGACTTCCCCACCCGACAAACCGAGCAGCTTGATTGCCTCCCATAGGGCGTTTCGGGAGAAATAGTAGTAAGAGGCGGAAGGGCTGTCGAATGGAAATACCCCTTCGCGCCCATCCCGCCGCCCCGCGCGAGGCAGGAGCATGCCGGGCCAGAGGGTGGGCAGCGACGGAACGAAGTACTCTTTTCGCCTCACCCGCTTATCCAAGTCCAATACCCGCGCCCGAATCGACCAGCCACGTTACCGCGTGTTTTAGCTGCCGGGACCACTTGAACTTGTAGTTGCGCAGGAACCTGCCATATGGGCCGTCGCGGAAGATATACAGCCGCGTGTGCTGCCTGCTGTCGCTCGCCCAGTCCCGCTTCCACGGCATATCCGGCCCCAGGAAATCGAACTCGATTAGCCCGTCGCTAATGCATTGCTTCACCACCTCGTCCATCAGCAGTTGGCCGGGGCTGCACTCCTTCACGCTCTCGTCATAACCCGGTTTCAGCAGGTAGTAGGTCGAGCCGTAGGCCAGCCCGTAGTGGAACGCCACGGCTTTGCCGTCCACCCGCAGGTAGTAGAGCGCCAGGCTGCCGTCCTGCGCCGCGAACCGCGCAAGCTCCGAGTAGAAGCCCGCCACATGCCCGTCCTGGGCTATCGCGGTGCCTTCACGCCCCTTCCAGCCGCTCTGTTCGACCGCGAAGCCTTCCTCCAGGTGGTATGCTAGGTCGCGCTCGCCGGACGCCCTCTGGACCGTCACAGGCCCCTTCTCGGCCAATCTCTTGTGCCTGCGTCTCAGGTTGGCCTTGAACTTCGTGTCGAGCTGCTTCTGCATCTCCTCGTGTGTGGCGGGCAGGGGGAAGTAAGGCGAGTTGTCACCGTGCCAGGTGCCGGTGGGGTGGCCCGTCTGGGTGGCTGCCTCGTACAAGCGCCACGCATGGCCCCCCGGCGGCACGCACGGCAGGTGCAGGATGTCCCAGTTACGGTCGCGCCTCAAGTGGCCGATGAACGCGGCTGCGACTTCTTCAGGGTTCTCGGTAATCAGGTCGAAACGGGGGGTGTGGTCGTTTGCCGCTGCGCAGAGACAACGCGCGGGCGCTCCTAGCACCACGCCCCGTTGCTCGATGAGGGGCAGAGCGCCGGTCAGCTTGCCCTCGCCGTCGCGTGCGACCAGAATCCGCCATCTTGCATCCGCCGCGAAGTTGTCCAGCCATATGCGGAACCACTCGTGCCTGTAGAAAGGCTGGTCGTCGGTGGCGCGGACCAGGGCGTTCCACTCGTCCTGGACCCGCATGAAAGCGGGGCGGCTGGTTACCTCGCTTACGTGCAATGCGGTCGCACCGGCAGCCGTGTGGGAGGCGAGAGTCCCCGGCGCCTTGGCATGGGGAGCAGCCTGGGGGTATTCGGCTTGGGAGATAGCGGCCATTAGTGCTCCAGGGTGCGTGGCTCCACGTAGGGTGGTGCCTTGCGTGCAGTCCTAAATACCTCTTGTTTCATGCGTCACCCTGGCTCGCAAGGTGTGAGTAATATGGCCTACCATCTTCGCCCCGAGTAATGACCGCAACACCAGGCCCAGTTTTAGCTTGGTAAGGAACCCGCCAACGCACTCAATCTCAGTTGCCCCCGAGCTTGAGCACCACCGCCACGGTGCGCAGCAGAATAAGCAGGTCGAGGTATAGCGACTCGTTCTTGATGTAGTACAGGTCGTATTCTACCTTGCGTAGCGTGTCCGCAATGGTGTTGCCATAGCGGTACTGCACCTGCGCCCACCCTGTAAGCCCCGGGCGGACCGCCCGCCGCGCCAGGTAGAAGGGTATCTCGCGCTCCAACTGCTCGTCAAACTCCGGGCGTTCGGGGCGCGGGCCGACGAAGCTCATGTCGCCCACCACGATGTTCCACAGCTGCGGTATCTCGTCAATGCGGCTCTTGCGCAGGAAGCGCCCGATACGGGTTACGCGTGGGTCGCCGTTGCTGGCCCACACCGCGCCGCTCCCGGCCTCGGCGTCCTGGCGCATCGAACGGAACTTGACTATCTTGAACAGCTTGCCGCCCTGGCCCACCCGCACCTGCTTGAAGAAGATCGGCCCCGGCGAGTCGAGCTTGATAGCCAGCATAGTCAGCGGGATGATGGGCGCGGCCACGATGAGCATACCCAGCGACATTACTATGTCCAACCCCCGCTTGATAAGCTGGTAGGTGCGGGTCGTCTTCTTCACGTTGGCGGGGAGGGCCACGTACCAGTCGTTGCCCAGGTGCGACACCGGCACTCGCCCGGTGAGGTCCTGGTAGATGGCGAACATCGGGGTTATCTGAGCTCCCTGCTCGTGCAGGCGGGACAGGGTGTGCAGTAGCGGTCCCGTCTGTTGCGGGTTGGCAAGCACCACCTGGTCGATGCCGTACATGTCGTTGAAGGCAATAAGCTCGGAGGTGGGGTGCACGTTCTCTCGCCTGATGGGGGCCTTGTCCTGCACCAGCTCTGGCGCGTCGTCAAAGTAGCCCAGGAACTCGTAAGTCTTGCCGTCGTAGCGGCGGATCGCCTCGACCATCTCGAAGCCGTCCTGGTTAGCACCCACCACCACCACGCGCCTGCGCAACGGAGCGTGCGACATCGCCAGGCTCAACATGACCCGCACCACCGCGATGGGCAGCAGAAGACCGGCGATAAGCAGCGTTTCGCTGATGCGGGGCCGGATGATGGGCACGATGCCGCCCACGAACCAGGCTACCAGAGTGTAGCTAATCGTGGTCACCACGGCCACCTTGGCGGCGGCGTAGGCGGTGTAGAAGCGGCTCTGCATCGTCGGCACCTTGTAGGCGTCGAAGGCGTCCGCGAAGAAGAACCAGAGCATCGTGAGCACCACGAGGCTCACGCCCATGGCGCTACGAGAGTAGAGCCGGTCGCTCATGCTCAGGATGAAGAAGCAGCCCGACGCCAGCACAGACCAGTCGGCGAACGCCTGCAACAGCTTGCGCTCTCCAAGCGCCAGTCCCCGCTTCAAGGGGCCGGTCCGAAGACTTCCGCTGTCGGTAAGGGTACGCGCGGTGGGCGGGGCCATCGTCCCGGCGACGGACCGCGCGCGTGAAGAGCCAATCAGGGCGGTGTAGATTCCGCCTACTATGCTCGTTTTGTCAGTTAAGAAGTCTGGTATTTGCGCCATTTGCCTGGTCCCTTTCCCGTTGGAGACAGGAGGGTCCCTGACGCGCCCGCAGGGTTACCACTCGTGACTGTTACCGCCCTCGTGGGCATGTGGATAGTTAAGCAGAACGGCTGCTCTGCTGTATGCGAAGTTGTATGCGCCCGTGGTCTATTAGGAAGTACTACCGGGTATCATCATTGTAAGAGTGCGTCACGAGAGCCAAATCACCCGAAGGTGTTAACTCATTACGCGTGAGGGTGGTATATCGAGCACTACTTTGTGATACCCTTACTACTCATTTGCTGAAGGAGACACCCTGTTTATCTCCTCCAACGGTGACTGACATTTGCGATGTTGCCTTTACCTGTCGCCGTAGCCCACCGCTACGAACTTGGTGACCTGCCCGCGGGTGGCGTTGCTCGAAGGCCGGAAGTAGGGTCTCCGCGCACCGTCGCACGGCTCGCTCGGAAGCCCGCAGGTGTATCCACCCACAATATGGTTAGCCGAGATCGCCTCCACGTACGTGTGGAATGGACTGCCCTCCGGCACGTCCGCGAAGGTCTCCGTACCCGCTGCCGGGGCCGGTAAGCCCAGCGCCAGGGCCATCACCTTGCTCAATTGCCCGCGCGTGATGTTGCTGCCTGCGCGGAAGTAGGGGCGGCCCGCATTGTCACAAGGTTCTATCTGGCTACCGCATGGATAGCCGTTGATGATCCCATGCCGCGCGCCCGTCTCCACGAAAATGTAGAAGGCACTGTCGCTTGGCACGTCAGCAAAGCTGGAGTCTTTAGGGTTGTCCATGGCCCAGCCCGTGGCGTTCACCACCATCTTCAGTAGTTGCCCCCTGGTGACGCTGGCGGACGGCCGGAAGTAGGTACCTGGGCACGATTCGCCCTGACCCCCGCACGGATAGCCGCTGATGTAGCCCCGCGCGGCCATCCATTCCACGTACGGCTTGAACACGTTTTCCTGGGTCACGTCGCGAAACGTGATGTTGGGGGTGCCTGTGGGCACCGGGCTGTTCGTAGCGGTCCGCGTTGCCGTACTCGTGACGCTATTTGCGGGAAGCGGTGTACTCGTAGTAGTGGACGCGGGGACAGGAGTATTGGTCGGTTGCTGTGTATACGTTGCAGTCGCCGTGACGGTTTTCGTGTTGGTAGGTGGTGTTGTGGCGGTGCCTGTGCTCGTGCTGGTAGGTGGTGTTGTGGCGGTGCCTGTGCTCGTGCTGGTGCTTGTCGGCTGCTGCGTGCTAGTAGTTGTGGCGGTGCCCGTGCTGGTGCTTGTCGGCTGCCGCGTGTTAGTAGACGTGCCAGTAGCGGTAGGCGTGGCTGTATTGCCGCCGTTCTGCGGGGTAGGGGTGCCCGTGCGCGTGGGCGGGATGGTGGG
>JALZHI010000204.1 GCA_030913985.1 Chloroflexota bacterium
GGGTACCACCGTGCTGCCCGGCGCGATGACGTTGATGCTGGCGGCGGATATGTTATTGGTAAGGTTGGGATCGTGGGTGTTGCTCAACACACCCGCCGAGCAACTGATCGTAGCTCCCGCCGGGGCACTGGGGCTGACCTGCAACGTCATGGGGAAGTTGAGGGTAACACCCGGTTGCATAGTCGGTCCTGTGCAGGTGATGGTGCCCGTGCCACCTATGGGCGGTGTAGTGCAAGCCCAACCTGGGGGCAATGTGATCCCCTGGAAGGTCGTGTTGGGCGGCGTGGTAAAGGTAAGCACCGGAGTAGCCGCGGGGTTCGGGCCGTGATTGGTGACCGTGATAGCGACGTTCACGTTCTGCCCCGGGTTGACCGGGTTCGGCACGATTGTGATGGACACCGCCAGGTCTGCCACAGGGAGCGGCGTGCTGGTCGCGGTGTTCGGGACGATAGGTGTGTTGCTAGGCACAGCCGTGTTGCTGGCTGTAGCGGACGGTATGCCCGTAGCGGTACGCGTCGGGGTGCTGGTGTCGGTCGGCACGTCGGTGGGCGTACTCGTAGGCACAGGCGTGTTGCTGGGAGCCGGAGTTAGAGTGCCTGTAGGCGAACTGCTGGGTGTATTAGTAGCGGTATTTGTGGCGGTACGGGTGCTCGTTGGGGTATCGGTAGGTTCAACCGTGGAAGTTGCGGTACTGGTCGACGTTCGCGTGTTAGTAGCCGTATTGGTGGCGGTGTTGGTCGCCGTGTTAGTAGGCGTGCTGGTGGCTGTATCGGTCGGCTCCTGAGTATGGGTTGCCGTCCTGGTTGAGGTCTCCGTAGGCTCATCAGTGGGTGTAGCCGTCCGGGTCGAGGTGCGGGTGCTTGTAGCGGTATTGGTAGGTGTCTCAGTAGGCTCGTCGGTGGGTGTGGCGGTACTGGTGGCTGTCCTTGTGGCCGTTTCAGTTGGTTCGTCGGTGGGCGTGGCAGTGCGAGTAGGTGTGCTGGTAGGTGTGCTGGTAGCCGTCTCTGTAGGCTCATCCGTCGGGGTTGGTGTACTGGTCGCGGTCCGGGTATTAGTGGGCGTAGCTGTACTGGTCGGAGTGTGGGTGCTCGTTGCCGTGCTGGTGGCGGTATCAGTCGGTTCCGTGGTAGGGGTTGCAGTACTGGTGTTAGTAGCCGTGTTGGTGACCGTGGAGGTGGCGGTAGAGGTAGACGTACTGGTGGCAGTGCTGGTGCTCGTATGAGTGGGGCTTGGGGTGTTGCTGGGGGTTTCGGTGGGCGTGTTGGTAGGCACGCCGGTGTGGGTCGAGGTTGCAGTAGAAGTTGAGGTTGAGGTGTTGGTAGAGGTGGCGGTGGGGGTGGCGGTAGAAGTATGCGTCGCCGTTGATGTCGGGGTCTGAGTGCTGGTTGGGGTGTTGGTTGGGGTATTGGTCTGAGTCGGGGTGGACGTGGGTGTGGCGGTCGGATCAGAGGCCGTGATAGAGAAGACGTTGTTGTTTACGTCACCGTTGTAGTGATAGCTACTGCCGGAAAAGTCATAGATTATCGGCCAAATACTAACCGTACCCACGCCGATGACTTTGACAGTATAGACCGTCGTCATATCGCCGCCGGCCTTGCCACCCGGATAATTCACCGGCCCCACGCACGCGCGGTAGTTAGTGGTCCCAGGTACGGGGTTCCAGCCGCAGGCGTCAGCATATTCCTTGTCGTTGGTGCCGTTGGGCGGGGAAGTATACGTGGTTGCGATGCTAAGGATCTGAAATACGGAGTTGGGGAAGGCGGTAGAGAACACCAGTTGCTCGTACCCCTGCGTGGCGGTGCTGCCGACAATCGTGTACTGGTAGGTGCTACCCACCACTACGCTGTTAGCGCCGGTTATGCTCGCCACGTTATTGCGTTCCTGGGAAACGAGGCGTTCCACATAAAGCTCGCGTGGGCTTGGAGTGCTTACTTGAGCGACATCTTGTGCCGAGGCAGTGATGCGATACCCGCGGGCCGTGGCGTAGGCGGCGGTATTGCGAGTGACGGCCACTCTAAAGTAAGAGTTGACACAGCTTCCCGCGGCCAGCGTGGGGTGCGTCAGGGTGCTCTGCTCGCCAGGGGCCAGGTTTATGAAGCTGTTCGCGGTGTCCCAAACAAAATTGACCACTACGTTCGTGGCCGCAGTATCGCCGGTGTTACAGACGCGCGCCCCAACCATGTAGATATTCGGGCCGTCGGTGACTTTGTTGCTGTCGAGACCAATCACGTCCCAGGAAATAGGGGTGATGCTGAGCGCGGCTGCCTGGGGAGCGGCACCGACTACGTTCGCGGGCAAGAAGGCCCTTGGATTTACCAGGGAAGTGGCCGCGAACTGAGTTATGGGGATGAGAGATAAAACCAGGGCAATAATAGCGGCGAAAAAGATGCGCCTCAACCGCTTATGTCTCACTTAGTCCTCCTGTAGGCAGTGATACAAGCCTCCTCTTTCCAAGCTGCCTGCGTAACGTGCAGAAGGTGCTGGGCTATAGGGACGGACGCTTGAGGGTCTGTTTATAGTCAGCACGCAGTTCCGGGCTTGTACCCTTTAATTTTAGGACACTAGTCCCGAAGTCGGCAGGACCAAAAGGTCCTAATCGGGCTACTCAATTTGGCTATTTTGGAGCATACCCATATAGGAAAATTGGGCTACTACTCAGGCGTGAGTGACGCGTGGAACGGCTGTGCAGGGTAGCCGGGGATAAGGGGAGGTACTATGCCGGTCTAATCCCCTGTCGTGGAGGAAGGTGAGGCACAGAAAGAAGCCCCTGCTGTAGAACAGAGGGGCTGGTGAGGTATTTGATTGGTTGGCCCGGTAGGATTCGAACCTACGAGCTAGTGCCTAGCTTGCTTATGTGGCTAGGTCACCGTTATCTGCTTAGAGTTGATGTCAAAAGGCGCCTGTTTGCGGGCGCTAGGATGCAGTGTTATACTCTGCCAAGCAGACGATCCTTCAGTATCAAGCCGGGAGGACTCCACTCAAATGCAGGTTCATACTGTGCATTATATCTCGCCCGGTGCCCCTATTCGCCCTCCATTAGTACAAACCGATTGCGATGGTCATGAAGCCTTTGATTCCCGAGTGGTTACTGGGGACGCCCTCAAGGTGCTCTCAGAGCTACCCTCCAACTGCATCCAGGCAGTTGTTACCTCGCCGCCTTATTGGGGATTGCGTGACTACTGCATCAAGGGGCAAATTGGCCTAGAACAAGATGTAGATGATTACATCGAGGCTCTGGTCACTGTCTTTGAGCAGGTGCGGCGGGTGCTGCGGCCTGATGGCTCACTGTGGTTAAACATCGGTGATAGCTACACATCGGGCGGTAGAACCTGGCGTGCTCCTGACAAGAAGAACCCAGCACGCGCCATGAGCACCAGACCGCCGACACCAAAAGGTCTAAAGTCAAAAGAGCTAGCCGGCATACCCTGGCGTTTGGCATCGACCCTACAGCATGCGGGCTGGTATCTCAGGTCCGACGTAATTTGGCGCAAGCCAAATGCACAGCCGGAAAGCGTGAAGGACCGACCTACACGCTCTCATGAGTACCTATTTTTCCTTACGAAATCTGAGCGATATTACTATAACAATATGGCCGTGCGTGAAGTCAATGATCGTAATGTGCGATCAGTTTGGGACATCAACACCTACCCTCTACCTAATGTTCACTTTGCTACGTTCCCACCTAAGCTAGTCGAACCCTGTTTGAAGCTGTCCACTAGGCCAGGCGATATAGTGATGGATCCATTCTTCGGTTCAGGTACTGTTGGGGTAGTTGCCATAGAGCTAGCAAGGCCATTTCTCGGCATTGAGCTAAATCCAGACTACGTGGACACAGCCCGTCGTCGCATTCAGCAGTTGGCTCGCCTTGATAGGCCAGTCTATGAAGTAGAAGTAGTACAGGCAACAGAGATACATGAGCGGACAGACGAGGAACCACTGAGGACGGCAGGCTAGCATGAGGCCATTACCCGCAGATAAAGGCATCGGGCTATACCAGGCGCTACTCGAAGCACGACGTCTACAGCTTCACCCGGCCTTGAATGCCACAGTATCCGCGGTTGGCGTAGCGCGCCTAAACCAAGAACTAGAACGGTTGGTGCCTGCGGATGCACTTGATCACGTTGCGTCGTTGGGATTGCGTGGTGAGCGCGTTTTTCCTGTGCCTGCCTTGATAGAGCATGCCCCGCCGCTCATCGGCTATTATAGAATGTTGCTCGGACTCTCCTGGCTCAAGGACTTCACCAACAAATATGGCTATGGTGCCTGGGCAAAGGCCGAACGCGATGGAGTGCTGTCTGCACGTCTAAGGCCGCACCTGGATGATTTCTGCGTTCGATTGATTGAGCCATTGGTGTTGCTCGTAAAATCGATGGGGCAATTCGACGATAGAGACTTGAACGATCTGGCACTTCTCACATTAGGGCCGACGCTGCAAGGGCAGCGTAATAACGTCATTGGCAGGGAGGCGGCCGTGCGCGTCTTTCGAGTCATACGCGAGCTACTTGATGAAAGCTGGATTACGTTTGATGTGGAGAACACCCAACTTAGATTTGTGCTACCGAACCACCAAGCCTATGAGATTGTGGCTGCCACTGATCCCGACATCCGGCTCAACCGGGGTATAGGTTCGGCAGCTGAGCCGGTACTTGCTATCGAAATCAAGGGAGGTGGTGACTTCGCAAATGCCCACAACCGGGCCGGAGAAGCAGAAAAGTCACAGATAAAGGCACAGCAGGAAGGTTATCAGCACCGTTGGACTATGATCCAAATGGGTACCTTACCGCGCGCTACATTTGATACTGAGACACCTACGTCAACAGCTATTTTTGAGTTTACCGAGGTTGTGCAGCAGACTGGCCCAGACTGGTTGCGCTTCCGCAAGTTGTTCTTGGAGTTAATAGGCGTTGATACATGATATCTAGGAGCAACTCAGAGAATCAAGGACATAATGGTTGATGTAGTGCGATTCGGTAAAGGATTTCAGCTGATGTGTAAATGGAGTCAATGATGTTGAACAAAAAAGAGGTTGGGGTTCTCTGACACCCAACCTCTTTTCTTCGCCCAGCTTTGGAATATTTACGGGTGGGCCCGGTAGGATTCGAACCTACGACCAAGCGATTATGAGTCGCCTGCGCTACCGCTGCGCCACAGGCCCAACTACTTTTGCCGCTCAATTATACCAAACCGGCGCCGATTTGTCACTGCATGTTGCGGGTCGTTGGTGTCCCTATGCTAGCCCACGGACGTCAGGTCGAACTCGGCCAGCAGGGGCAGGTGGTCGGAGGCCTCGTGGGCGGGCGGCTCGTCTATGACGCGTATGGAGCGGCAGCGGCTTGCCAGGTTGGGCGTGGCGAACATGTAGTCGAGGCGCACGCTGACGTCCGACTCCTTCTGCTTGCGCTTGATGCGGGTGGGGTAGGTTGGGCCTACGCCGGAGGCCCCGAGGTCCACGAAGCCCTGGGTGAGCATGGCCTGGATGGGCAGGGTGTCTATCTGCCCGTCGGGACCGGAGAGTCGCCCGGCCAGTTGCGGACCTGCGGCATCCAGGTCGAAGGGCAGGTCTGACGGGGCGAGGTTGTTCATGTCGCCCATGATGATCGCCTCGGCTGACGAGCGGGCGCGGCCAAGCACCTGCTGCACCTCCGTTACCCGGTACCAGCTTGAGAAGGGGTGCAGGTGGGTCATCACGACGGTGACCGGGCCAAGCTCCTGGCTTTCAAAGGCTACCCGCGCGAAGCCGTTGTACATGGTGTTGGCGAGGTTGGTGCGGCTGAACGTGCGTAGGCCCCGGCGGTAGAGGAGGCAGACGTGGTGCCCGCTTGGCGCCCTGGTCATCGCGCCGTCCATCCTCAAGCGGTTGCGGAAGTACTTGAACCGGGCGGCGCGCTCCTCGTCGAAGCCGGTGCACTCACACAAGCCGACGACATCGGCATCAGCGCGCTCGATGATGTCGAA
>JALZHI010000205.1 GCA_030913985.1 Chloroflexota bacterium
ACACTGACGGTGCCGGCAGTAACTGCGTATCCCATTGTGCTTGCTCCTTTCGCAGAGTAGAGATTTCGTATTGGCCCCAGTATAGCAGCGGGGATGGGCGCTGTCAATAGGCCTTTAGACGGAGAAAGGGTGTATGCAAGGGGTGTATGCAGGGGGTGTATGCATCTGATGCAGTTTGCAGGGCAGTTTGCAGGGCAGTTTGCATAGGACGACGCCCGTCGATTGAAATCGAGGGCTACACAAGGCAAAGTCCCTGCGGGACTGAAGCATCTCATTAGGTCTTTACAGATGCTCGAAGATGAACCAGTCTGCGTCAGCAGACTTCGCAAGGTGTAGCCCTCGATTTCAATCGACGGGCGTCGTCCTTTGCAACCTGTAACATCTCTAACCTATCCCGTATTTCTCCTGCCGAAAAAGACCGCACTCTGAGACGAAGAACCGGACTCTAGCATAAAGGCGAGACACTGGGAAGAACACCTAAATGCTATCGCCCATCCTTCGCAGGCTCAGGACCCATCGTCCAATCAATACCCATAAGTGCTGCTATTCACCATCGCACCGAGAGCGGCGCAGAGCAGGAAGCCGACCACAATTGTTGCAAGCACCGCGACGACCACTATCATCATGGTATTGGAGCCTTGCTTGGCGGGTGCGGCTGGTGTCGCGGCCTGGTTGTACGGAGGCGTGGCGGGGCTGGTAACGTGGGTGGTTGCTGCGGTTGTTGTGGGTGTGGCCGCCTGGGGCGTTGGTTGATGCGCAACCGGAGGGCTGACCTGGCTGGTGGGCACGGTAGGCTGCGGGCCGGTCTGGTGGGCCGGTGGTGTTGCCTGGCGGACCTGGGCCTGACGGGAGGCGAGGGCGTTCTGCGCCTGGGCGATGTACCCATCCACGCCCTTATAGTTGCTGCCTGCGGTGGTGCGCACCCAGTTGAATGCGTCTATGGCCTGTTGCAAGCGCCCGGCGCTGTAGTGGGCCTTGCCGTCCTCAAAGGCCGCCGATAGCTGCGCCTGCTTCTGCGAGTACTCGAACCCGCCCCTCGCCTGTGGGTTGTTAGGCTCCAGCGCGAGCATACCCTGCCACAGTTGCAGCGCCACGCCCCAATTCCCGGCGGCGACGGCTGCCTGGGCCTGGCTGTAAAGGGCCTGGACCTGGGATTGCGTTGTGTTGGCCGCCTGGCTCTGTGGAGCGGGCTGCGGCTCGATTTGCGCGCTCCTTTGCACAGGTTCGGCAGGCTCTACGGGCGCGGTAGATACCACAGGCATGGGTTTCGGCTCAGCTGGGGCCTTTTCCTCCACCCTGGGCTGCACCGGCTGAGTTGGGCGTGGGGTCGCCGCCACTCTCGGCTTGTCGGTCTCTATGCTGCGCTGCACGTCGAAGATGCGGCCGTTGGGAGCGCGCAGGTAGAGCACCGGGGTGCCCCACTCCAAGCCCCTGCCCTGCCCGAACAGCGACTTGCGGGCTTCGGTCAGCGCGGCGTCCACCGGGTAGTTGTCCGATAGCGCCTCGTAGAACTCGTGGGCGAACGCAATGGCTGCATCGTCCGTGATCTCGAACTGCATGGCGATAACGGCGGGGATGCCCTGCTGCAAGAGGCTCTGGGCGGTACCGGCGAAGGGGTCTTTGCGGTCGGCGCGGCCACCCTCGCAGGCGTTCAGGATCGCCAGGCGCAGGCAGCGATGGTCGTGCAGCAGCATACCGAGGTCCTGCCCGCTCACCGCGCGCCCTCTGCCGTGCTCGTCCTCCAAGATGAGCACGCCTTGCTCGGTCTGGTGGTCGTAGCCGCCATGCCCGATGAAGTGGAATATGTGGTACTCGCCCCTCCGCAACTTGCGCTGCAAGGCCGACAGGTTGGCGTCCTCCATCGTTTCGATTTCAACGAGGCCGCGCGCTTCGAGGTCGGCCAATGCCCCGTGCAGGTTCTTGGCCTCGGCCTCCGTGTCGAGCGCCGCGTAGTCGCTGGGGCTGGACACCATCATCAGCACGCGCAGGGGCGGGTTCACGGTCAGGGGCGCGATGCGGTCGCGTAGTTCCAGGTAACGCACCACCGGGGTCTCTACGGAGAGGGCCAGGAACTTGTTGTTGGCGGGGTTGTAGAGGTACTCCCAGGGCAGGTCGGCAAGCTCCGGGGTCTCGGTCAGGGAGAGTCGCAGGCGCAGGCGGGCGTCTTGCTGCTGGGCGTAGCTGAGGTCGCGGCGCAGGCACTCCTGGGCGTCACCCTTGAAGATGGTGTTGAACAGCTTGCCGCCGAACTCCTTGGCCGCCGCGGTCTCCACCGTGTCGATGCGCCGCACGTTGCGCCTGCTGTAGCCGGCCTTGAGCAGGAAGTTCTCAAGCTCCATGTCGCTGAAGGGCTTAGGGAACGTGACAGTGACGTTCTCGCCCGACTGCGAGTGCAGGTGCGCCCGGTAGCCGCTACCGGCACGCTGGATGGTGATGTCGAAGTTGAGGTAGTTGATGTCTTTCCATGTGCTGCTCATCGCGCTTCCCTCTGTGCTTCCTAGGACCCCTTTATCGCCGGCTATCCAAGTAAGTTGCGCCGCCACACCAGCCGGATGACGTAGTTCACCTCGGCGTTGGCGGACGCGACGAACGCCCCGAACTCGGCGCTCATCTTGAGGCCGAACTGCACCTCTACCTCGTCGGGCGGGTCGCCCAACGAGCGCATGCGCTCGACTATGCTCTCGGCGGCGGGGCGCACCCGGTCCAGAGCCTGCTCGTACGTGACCTGCGCCTTCTCGACCACGGCGTTGGTCCGGTTAGCCGACCTGTAAGTAGGCCCGCCCGAAGGCCCGGCGTCGTCTACCTCCATGAGCACAGTGTTGCCGTCTTCAAGCTGAAACTCTACCAGGCGCTTGGGCATGTCGATTTCCCCTCTATAAAATGCAATATGGCCGCACGTTATGGGTGCAGCCACGACCGGCCTGTTCCACAGCGCAGGTAGTAGGAGTATAGGGTGTGAGAGGCGGGGTTGTCAATGGGACGATGGACGATAGACGATGGACGATGGCAGGGTGTAGTCATTCCCGGCCCCGCAGGGAATGGATGCGTATAGCACTCGGGCGGGGGCGGTAGATGCTCAGGTGGCCTGCGACTCTCCCGGTCGTTGGTAGCGAATGTCCTTCCCCTTTGCGAGTGCCTCGAGCGTCTCTTCTACGGTCATCAGCACCGTCGTCTCGACCCTGGATAGAGCGCCGCCTGCTGAGATAGCAAGCACGACGCTGGTCGCCGTGACATTATCAGGGGCCTCGAAGATCGCGTACCCGTCGAATTCGCCGAAGCCATACCAGAAGCCGTGTAAGGAGCCTCCCACCTGCTCGATGTATGAACGCGCGGCATTGCGGCGGTCTTCAGGGTTCTGAATTAGCCGCGACCACGTCTCAGGCGTATAGCTGAAGCGCATGAGATAGACGGACATAGCACCTCCTAATGTGGGGTTGTGAAGACCTAACTGCACCTGCCGCAGTAGAGTATCTTCCCGCCCCGCGCCATGCTGGCGAACGTTAGCCAGGTTGAACTTTATCATGGTAATCCTGTTTACCGCCGCTGTCAATGGTCACTTACAACCATCGTCCATCGTCCATCGTCCAGCTATGCTATAATGTCCCTCATGCAGGGGCAGCCGGTTGGTTGCCCCATCTTTTCGATATTGGGCTAGGCGATAATATTAACGGGCTGCTATGTGGCAGCGGCAGATTTGCTTCATGGAGGGACAGCGTTGTCCGATAGCAATCCGGGGCAGGGCCGGAACTACATCGAGACGCTTGTGATCGCGCTGGGGGGTAACGCCATCCAGCAGGCGGGGGACAAGGGTACCGCAGCCGAGCAATTCGCCAACGTGAGCCACGCCATGCGCTCGGTGGCCGACCTTGCCGACAGGGGCTACAGGGTGGTGCTCACCCACGGCAACGGCCCGCAGGTGGGCACGATCCTGCTGCAACAGGCGGCGGGCGAGGAGCACCACGGCATACCTGCGGTGCCGATGGACATGGCGGGCGCGATGAGCCAGGGGCAGATCGGCTACATGATGCAGCAGTGCCTCCAGAACGAGCTGCGCGGCCGTGGCAGGCCCTGGCCGGTGGCTACCGTAGTCACGCAGACCGTGGTTGACCCCGCCGACCCCGCCTTCAAGAACCCCACCAAGCCCATAGGACCGTTCTACACGGCGGAGCGAGCCGAGGAGCTACGCGCCAGGGGCTACACCGTGATAGAGGACAGCGGCAGGGGCTACCGGCGCGTGGTGCCCTCCCCGCAGCCCGCCGCCATTGCCGAGATTTACGCTATTCGCACCCTGGTGAACAGCGGCGCGCTGGTCATTTGCTCCGGCGGCGGTGGCATCCCGGTCGTCAGGGACGAAGAAGGCCGCCTGCACGGTGTCGAAGCCGTAATCGACAAGGACATGAGCGCCTCGCTGCTGGCCCAACGCCTGGACGCCGACCGCCTGCTCATCCTCACCGACGTGGAGCAGGTCTACATCAACTACCGCAAGCCCGACCAGCAGGCCCTATCCCAACTTACCGTAGCGGAAGCCCACGACCTCATCCAGCAAGGACATTTCGCCGCAGGCAGCATGGGTCCCAAGGTACGCGCGGCGGTAGGCTTCGTGGAGGCAGGCGGCAGGGAGGCAATCATCACCCACCTGCACAAGATCGGTGACGCTCTCGAGGGCAGGACCGGAACCAGGATCGTATCTGAAACGTGATGCGGTTTGCTAAACAGGGTACGCGAATGCTACATTGATGCTATTGCGGGACCAAAGTCCCTCCTGTCATCCTGAGCGTAGCGAAGGATCTCAAGAAGGTGAGTAGGGATGCTGTTGGACCTTGAGCAACAAAAGCAGTTTACAGAAAGTTGAGCATAGGGGTAAAAGCAGCATCTGAGATCCTTCGCTACGCTCAGGATGACAAAGTGATATTTGGTCCTGCAACGGAAACATAATCGCATTCACGTACCCAATACCACAAGCCGCATCACGTTTCACGTTTCACGTTTCAGAAATAAGGAGAGAACGATGGCAGTATCGATGAAGGGCCGCAGTTTCGTATCGGTGGCCGATTTCAGCACCGAGGAGATATGGAACGTGTGGGAGCTTACCGCGCAGCTCAAGTCCAGGGTGAAGGCGGGGGAGCCTCACCGCCTGCTGGAGGGTAAGCAGCTTGCCATGATCTTCCAGAAACCCTCGTTGCGCACACAGGTCAGCTTCGAAACAGGCATGTCGCAGCTAGGGGGGCACGCCATCTTCCTGGGGCCGGAGCACATCCAGCTTGGCAAGCGCGAGAGCGTGCCCGACGTGGCCCGCGTGTTGGGCCGCATGGTAGACGGCATCATGGCCCGCGTGTTCGCCCACAGGGACGTGGAGGAGCTAGCCGAGTACGCCGGCGTGCCGGTCATCAACGGCCTGTCCGACGCTGAGCACCCGTGCCAGGCCCTGGGCGACCTCTTCACCATCTACGAGAAGAAGCGGCGGGTGGAAGGCGTCAACCTGACCTACATAGGCGACGGCAACAACGTAGCGGCCTCGCTGCTGCTGGCGGCGGCCCGCGTCGGCATGAACATCACCCTCATCAGCCCCGACGGCTATGAGGTGCCCAGCCACTACGTGCAGCGCGCCAAAGCCGACGCCGCCCTAACAGGTGCGCGCCTGCGATTCTCCAGCGACCCCGACGACGTGGTGGGCAGCGACGTGGTCTACACAGACGTGTGGGCCAGCATGGGCCAGGAAGCCGAGGCCGAGCAGCGCGCCCGCATCTTCCGCCCCTACCAGGTGAACGAGGCGTTACTGAGGCAAAGCGGCGGCCAGCCCCTAGTCATGCACTGCCTCCCCGCTCACCGAGGCCACGAAATCACCGACGCCGCCATGGACGGCCCCAACTCGGTAGTCTTCGAGCAAGCCGAAAACCGCCTCCACGTCCAGAAGGCGATCATGGCACTGCTCATCTAGTAGTGCCGAGTACC